>JAWBQJ010000004.1:77688-168522 GCA_038845865.1 Desulfurococcaceae archaeon | reverse complement strand
GTAGAAACGACTTCATCGTGTCTACCCAGGTAGACCACGTAGGTGTAGGAGAGATTAGAAACGATGTAGTGCTCTACGTGAACGGTATTCCACTAGTGAACATAGAGGTTAAGAACCCTACAGATCCCGGCGTCTCATGGGAGGACGCATTCTTTCAGATTAAGCGGTATGAGAAAGCTGTTCCGGAGCTTTACAAGTATGTTCAAATAGGTGTAGCTGTTGAGGCTGTCGCAAAGTACTTTCCGATAGTTCCATGGGCTAATCCGGAGTCGATACCGGTTTACGAGTGGAGAGAAGAGAACTTGGACTCAATAGACTCCACTATAGAGATGTTAAGACCGGAGAAGCTACTAGATATACTCAAGTACTTTCTGTACTTTAGAATGGAGGAGGGAAGAGAAACTAAGGTTATAGCTCGATACATGCAGTATAGAGCTGCGAATAAGATTGTCAATAGAGTTCTCGGTAGACTTGAAGGAAGAGACACTAGGGATAGGGGGCTAATATGGCACTGGCAGGGTAGTGGTAAAACTCTTACAATGATCTTCGCGGCGATGAAGCTTTACTGGAAGCTGGAAAACCCCTTGATATTCTTCGTAGTAGATAGAGTAGAGCTACAGAATCAGCTATACTTCGAGAACTTAACAAAGCTAGACCTTGGACCAGAGGTAAAGCCCAAGCTCGTGGAGAGCATTGAAAGGTTGAGGCAAGTTTTAAGCTACGGTGATTATAGGGGTGAGCCTGGGCTGTTTGTTGTAACAGTGCAGAAGTTCCAGCCGAGTGAGTTCGAAGAACTCGAGAGGCTCCTAAAAGCCGTTGCAACCGGTCGACCCGGAACAGTAATGAATAGGGAAGACGTCGTGGTTTTCGTAGATGAGGCTCATAGAACACAGTATGGTGTTCTCGCGGAGCAGATGATGAGATTACTGAGGAGAGCCAGCTACTTCGCTTTCACCGG
The DNA here is from genome assembly GCA_038845865.1 of Desulfurococcaceae archaeon. Classification (NCBI taxonomy): domain Archaea; kingdom Thermoproteati; phylum Thermoproteota; class Thermoprotei; order Desulfurococcales; family Desulfurococcaceae; species Desulfurococcaceae archaeon. The sequence continues at coordinate 167,564 of JAWBQJ010000004.1, read as the reverse complement.
GACACCTGTTCCGAGGAAGAACCCTCTCAAGAACACTTTTGCTAAGTTCAGTCCACTGGACGAACTGTACCTTGATAAGTACTTCATCTTAGACTCAATCTCAGATGGATACACTGTTAAAATTGCTTATCAACCAGGTCCCTTCGACTACAAGTTGAACCGTGAACTACTTGAAGAATTCTTCGAGTCGGAACTTGATGAACTCCCGGAGGAAGTGCGGGTTGCAGTTGAGAGAAAAGTGAGCAAGGAGCTGGACATTAAAAAATTCAAAGTATTCTTAGAGGATAAGAGAAGAATAGACCATGTAGCCGAGTACATAGCAAAACACTTCAAAGAAAATATTGATGGTAAGTTTAAGGCAATGGTCGTAGCAGCTAGTAGAAAAGCTTGCGTTCTCTACAAAGAGGCGTTGGATAGGTATCTTCCACCCGAGTATAGTGAAGTTGTAATGTCCTTTCAAGCTCAAGAAAGGGATGAGGAAATATTGAAGTATAGGAGTAAACTACTAGAGAGATACCGTGTCCGCGACCCGGAAGAAGCTGTTAAGAAAATCATCGAGTCCTTCAAGACAGAGAATAATCCGAGAATACTAATTGTAACCGACATGCTTATAACGGGTTTTGATGAACCAAAACTTCAAACAATGTATCTAGATAAGCCTCTAAAGGGGCATAGACTTCTCCAGGCAATAGCAAGAGTTAATAGACCATGCCGAGGCGTCAAGGAGTATGGACTAGTAATAGACTTCGTGGGTGTATTCGACGAGCTTGCAAAAGCATTTGCGATGTACGAGGAAGAAGACCTCAAAGGCGCGGTATTCAACGTAGAAAGCGTAATCGCTGATTTCAAGCGAACTACTCAAGAACTACTTAAACTCACCGGGTTTAGACCCGAAGTCGGGGTTGCAGGAGACGAAGTAGAGTTACTTAGATACGTTAAGAAAAAAGCCGAGATCCTAGCACGTGATAAAGACCTAGAAAGAATGTTCACCGAGAAATATAGGCATTTACGTAGGCTTTACGAGCTTATCTACACGAAGCTTGAAAAAGAGGATATCTCGAATTATAAATGGCTCTCAGACATCTACATGTACTACGTGAAGAACTTCGTTGGTGAGGACCGAGAGGAGGAATTAGTTAAAACCTACTACGCTAGAACCCTTCAAGCCATTAGTCAGTCTCTGAAGATCATAGAGAGGGAGTTTGAACTTACGCCCTTGAAGATAGACGCGGAGTTCTTTGAAAAGTTTGTTTATGACAAGTCCTTAAGCGATGATGAGAAAGTTGCTTCATTGATTATGGGTTTATCGAGGTTTAAGCTATACGCGAAAAACGACCCGATATACATCCACGTGGTTGATAAAATCGAGAAGCTTTTATCGGAGTGGAGGAGTAAGCTGAAGACTAGTTTAGAACTATACAAAGATGCCTTGCAACTATGGAGAGAAATATACCTTCTTAAAGACGAGTTTAATAAGCTACAGCTATCACCTCTTGAGTTCTTAATATACAGAACGCTAGTAGATGCGGGATTTAACAAAGCTATCTCAGTAAACATAGCTACAGAATTAACAGAGAAGATAAAGAACAAGGTAAGTGTGCCGGGTTGGGCGCAAAATCCTAAGCTATATAAGGACGTTGAAAAAGACATAGCACTCGCAGTCCTGAAGGCTAAGAGGTCCACGAATATAAGGATAGAGCAGAGTAAAATGATCTCTCTTATAAAAGAACTAATTGAGAAGGTGAAAAGCATTGAGTCAAGGTAAGAAAGTACGAGATATACTTATAAAACATTTTAAAAACTCAGCTGTAAAGATCATTGTAAGCCCCAATGGAGTTGAAGTGCATTTACCCGAGGGTTACGACGAGTCGAAAGTTAAAGAAGTTATTAACAAGTACGAGCCATGGATAGAGAGAAAACTACGAGAGCTCTCAGAGCTAGTGGAGCTCTCCAAGCAACTAGAAGTGGTTAATAGGAGTGTAGAAGAGTTAAGACAACTAGCCAAGAGCTTCGCGGACCAAGCTGCAAGAGAGGTACTGAGTATTTCTAATCCCTGTAAAATCGTAGTGAGAGATATGAGTAGGAAATGGGCAAGCCTTAGTGAAAGAGGGGTGTTAACTATTAATAAGCTAGCATGTTACTTACCGGACTCACTAGTAAAGTACGTAATCTACCATGAAATATGTCACTTCTTGGAGAAGAAGCACAACAAGAGGTACTGGTCATGTGTTGAGAAAACAATTCCTAACTACAAGGAATTGGAGAGCAAGCTGCGAGCTTACGAGGTTAAGCTGAAAACGAAAGAAGCTTTAACAAACCTTAGGGTTCTAAAATCGTAGTACTGAGGAGAGCAAGCTCCATCAGTTGTGCGAGCCGGTGTCTTAGAGCCTAATCATACGTCCCATGAGTATAAGGTAAACTTAATAAGTGTCATACTTGTCATCTCGGGATATTACAAAGCTGTCTTGTTAAAAGCATATTGTCTATATCTCTCGAAGTAAGACTTGTACTTTCTAATCATTTCACCAGTTAGCACCTTCCTTCTTCTCTTTCTTTCTCGTAGAAACTTATCGAAACCGTCTATCCAGGTAAGCCTTATTTCTACCAGGCATAAACCCAGCATTTTCCTGAAGTCTTCGTGAGAGTTCTCGGTAACGAACTTGAGCAAGGCATTCTCCAAGTACTTGTACTCGCATCTAGAGACGAGTACTTGGAGAGCAAGAGAGCAGTCAACTGCGCCTCTTCTCCGACTAGTTCTAAGTGCTTTTAATCTATCATAGGTCGTGATCAGCTCCGCGAACTCGTACCCTTCGAGGTAGTCGAGCGCTTTCTTCAAGGCATCGCCTGGTACAGCTCGCTGGACAGATACCTCGATAAACTAAACTTCACAATGCCCGGAGCCTTACAGTTTTAACGTAGCCTGGCCCCTCTTCACCCTGCTCTCGGAGGCAGGTAAATTGACCCCTTTCCGCCAGGAACCGGTTACGCTGGAGAAATCACTGGTAAATATACACAATAGTCCCCAATCTCCAATGTATGTTAGGAGCCATGAAAGAGGCGTAAGTATTCAATGCCGCCGCCGGGATTTGAACCCGGGTCACGGGCTCGAAAGGCCCGCATACTTGACCGGGCTATACTACGGCGGCGTCTAAGTACTTTAGAGATTGGAACCCCTTAAATAAGTCTTCTCTGGGGACCAGTTATCGTGGTGTAGGCGCGTCGGTGGTGATCGTGATTTAGGGCTTCTACTAGGTAGTGGAGCGTGCTCGCGGGCTGGTGGCAGGGCTCATAGTGCGTGTACCACCTGGTAGAGCATACCGGTTTAGCTGTGAAGCGGCCGCAGGCCTCCACCTTCTTCGTGATAACGCGCTTATATATTTAGTGCACACTATAATCGTCGTGGTGAAGTGCGTTGAAACTACCTAGGGAATTCCTCTTCGGATTTAGTGAAGCAGGCTTCCAGTTTGAAATGGGGTTTCCGGGACAGGAAGACCCTTATACCGATTGGTGGTTATGGGTACACGACCCGGATAACATAGCGTCTGGTATTGTTAGCGGGCACTTACCTGAAAATGGTCCAGGCTACCTGGCACTCTATAAGCAAGACCACGACCTTGCCGAGAAGCTGGGCGCTGATGCGCTAAGACTCGGTTTGGAGTGGAGTAGGCTCTTCCCGCAATCCACAAGGCACATACCAGCTAGCGTTGAAAGGGACGAGCACGGGGTCGTAGTGCACGTAGAGGTGTCAGGCAGTTCTTTAAGGCAGTTGCTAGAAGCCGTTAATAAGAAGGCCGTGGATGACTATAAGAAGGTCTTCAGCGACTGGAAATCACGCGGCAAAAAGCTCATAGTTAACTTAAACCACTTTACATTACCCGCATGGATACACAACCCAATTGAAGTCAGAAAACGGGGAGCGGACCGCGCTCCAGCTGGCTGGTTAGAAGACGACATAGTAGTGGAGTTCGCCAAGTACGCGTACGTGGCAGCGTATATTTTCAACGAGTATGCTGACATGTGGAGCACCATGAACGAGCCCAGCGTCGTGCCGGTATCGGGTTATTTGTTCACGAAGTCGGGCTTCCCGCCCGGAATACCGAGCACGGAGTACATGGTAAAAGCGCTCAGGAACGAGATAGTAGCTCACGCGGTAGTATACGATATCCTAAAAGAAACTACCGGTAAGCCCGTAGGCGTAATCTACAACTTCATGTGGGTAGAGCCCTTAAATGAAGAAAACGAAGAGGACAGAAAAGCAGCTAGCAACGCTGCGTACTCCTACAATTACATGTTCCTGGACTCCGTATTAACCGGCACATCCCTGATTTTCCCATTTAGCGGGTTCAAGAACAAAGCGGACTGGATCGGAGTGAACTATTACACTAGAATGGTTGTGACTGCCGATAGGAGTAGCCCAACCGGGTGGAAACCCGTAACGGGTTACGGGCCCCTCTGTGCACCTGGCGGCGTGAGCAGGGCAGGAAGGCCGTGTAGCGACTTCGGCTGGGAGGTATACCAAGAGGGCCTCGAGAAGGTGCTAGTAGACGTTTACAAGCGGTATAGGCTACCACTAGTAGTAACTGAAAACGGCATTGCCGACACCGCTGACCGGTATAGGCCAATGTACCTGCTAACCCACTTGCTCAGCCTAGTTAAAGCAGTGCAGCAGGGAGTAGACGTTGAAGGTTACCTGCACTGGGCCCTCATAGATAACTACGAGTGGGCTATGGGCTACGACATGAAGTTCGGGCTTGTCAAGGTAGACTTTGAAACTAAGAAGAGGTACCTGAGACCCAGCGCGCTACTCTACAGGGAAGTAGCTAAAACCAAGGAAATCCCTGAAGAACTGCTCTACGCGCAGTAACAGCCTCCCCGGGGGTAATTACTGTTTCTATGGGTGTGCTCATTGCGTAGAGGGCTCGTGGTCTGTTTACTCGTGCTTTCACTAATGTGGCTATATGCTGACCAGAACCTAGTTGCACCCATGCTCTCCACCCTGAGAAATGAGGGGATGATCGTCGGCAGCGAGGAGGACTGGTATTACTACGCTGGCCTGGTGGGTACAATACCCGTCCTAACAGGCATAGCTACCACGTTTATATGGGGGTATCTAGCCGACAAGCTGAGTAGAAGGTCTCTCTTCGCGCTCACCGTTCTCGTGGGCGAGATACCCTGCTTCCTCACGGGGTTCACTAAAAACTACTACGAATTACTGTTCCTCAGGGCGCTTACGGGTATCGGTATAAATGGTGCTGCCCCCGTAGCTAGGGCACTAGTAGCTGATCTGTACCGTCCCGAGGAACGGGGTAGAGGTTATGCAATATACAATTTCAGCAGTGGCTTCGGCGTTTTGCTAGGAATGCTGATGGCGGGCGTGGTGCTATCAGCCAATCTCTCTTGGAGAGTACCGTTCCTGGTTGCCGCAACGCCGAACTTCATACTCACCCCGCTCTTTCTCCTCCTCGTGAAGGAGGTGAAGCTAGGCTATGCTGAGCCGGAGGTAAGGAAGCTGTACGAGATGGGCGTGGAGTACAGGTTTAGAATAAACCTAAAGGAATTCACGGGAGCGCTCCTATCGACTCCAACCCTTATATTCATATACTTGCAAGGAGTGCCCGGAACCTTTCCATGGGGGGCCATACCCTACTGGGCTCCTACATTTTTCCATGAAGTCTGGGGCCTGTCGGAGGGGACGGCTACGTTGATCGTGTTCACCGCGGGCATGGGCATGATGATCGGCTACTTTATCGGGGGGTTACTGACTGATAGGCTGCAAAGGAGGGTCTTGAACGCGAGGCTCATGGTCCCCTTCACGGGCATACTACTCGGAACGCTGACCATGATAGCGCTACTCAAGTACCCGTACCCTCACGGAGATGAATCCTTCGCGGCCCTGCTACCGGTATTGCTACTTGGATTGTTCGGGATGATCTTCGTAACATTCGCCGCTCCCAACGTGCCGGCCGTTCTGAGCGAGGTCTCATTGCCAGAACATAGAGGAACAGTATTCGGCATATTCAATATAACGGATAACATAGGCTCAGCTTTCGGGCCAACCATTGCGAGTGGTTTCATGGTTTACTTCCTCGGTATGGGGGTGGGCGAGCCCGTGAACATGCTTTATGGGTTGATAGCGGTGAGCTTGTTCTGGGTACCCTGTGCACTTTTATGGTTACCGGCATTCAGAACGTATGAGAGGGACAAAGCAAGGCTTAGAAAAATCCTCGCGGAGAGGAGTCGGGGACAATTGCCTGCTATGCCCTAACTAGCAGTTTCCTTGACGTTTTCTACCGAGATTTACCGCAGTTGCAGGTAGTGGTCACCACGAACGCGGTTTTCCTGGAAGTAACCTGGAAGTAAAGTTATATATTCAGTATTGCGGGATTATGTAAATTGGGGTACGCGATGCCGACGCTCCGATCAGGCCTCGTCCTGGCTGCAGGTTACGCTGACAAGTTGAGGAAAACGGTGTTCGCTCAGCTGAAAGATTACGTTAAAAGGGACAAGGAGTTTGCCAATAAAATAGCGTACTACATAGCTACACTGAATCGTGCACTTTTCACACTTCTCGTTGAGGAACTCAAGGTGGATAAGCTCGACGTTGTCAGAATAACTATTGAATACGACGTGGATGAGGTTAGCAAGGCCCTTACGTGGAAGTGGGATACACTGAGAGTAGAGATCTATAAGAGAATACCGCCGGAGACCTTCGAAGAGACCTTAAAAAATTTTATATTAAGAGCACCAGAACTAGCGGTTGGAGTAGTTAAGTTTGCTATTGGTAAACTAGGAGAAACACTAGACGGAGACCTAGTGTACGTTATCAAAGTAGGGGAGAGAGAAGTAGGTGCCGCTATCGCGCTACAAGTCGATGAGAACATCATTGTACTGAAGAAGGCCGCTGTGGTGGAACCAATACCGGCAATATTTGACAAAGCTAAACTAGAACTAGCCGGTAGAAGCGTTGAAGACGCTTTAACAGAGCAACTAAGTAAGGTAGTGCAGGTAGCAAGGCACGTATCCCGCGAAGACGCGCTTGAAATAACAAACTTTATTAGGAGTAGGGTAGAGGCAAAACCAATGGAAACTCCTCCAGAGCTAGAGGTAGAGGGTGAAGAGTAGCCTAGTAAATGTCAACCCCTTTCAGTATATTTTTAAACCACCCCTCCCTCCTCGCAAGTTATTCCTGGATACCCATATTTAACGGGTGCGTGTTTAAGCTAGTTCTTAAAATGGCCTTTAGATGAAGGGGCACCCACTTCCCTGCTAAGGGGTAGGGGGGAAAATTTATAAGTTGCCAAGGGGGAATTTTTATTAGGTGAGTAAAATGGAGGTGCTTACCCAGAAGAAAGTTGTGGGTAGGCATGTTTACGGAGAGCTGTACGGCTGCGACCCGGAGTTACTAATGGACGAGGAATACCTCGTAAGAGTCGTTAGAGATGCTGTAAAGGTCGGCGGGTTTACATTACTCGATGTCAAGGCCTGGAAAATACACCCGGGGGTTAGCGTAGTAGCCGTGATCCTTGAAAGCCATGTTAGTGTACATACGTGGCCCGAATACAGGTTCGCGACGGTGGACGTATACACGTGCGGTACGAAAGGAGATCCTTACAGTACTTTCGGGCATATCGTTAAAATGCTTAAGGCATCCCGCTACAATATGAAGTATGCGAGTAGGGACTACGAGGAAAGGGGATGAGAAAACACGATGTCGTAGTTGTTGGAGGAGGTCCTGCAGGCCTATACACTGCCTTCTGCACGCGTAAACGCGAAGTAACCATTATAGAAGAGCACGAAAAAGTAGGCTCTCCTAAACACTGTGCAGGCATTGTAGGAGGCCTCGTGGCCGGGGAACTAGCTAAGATCTCTCCTAACCTCGTTGACCACTCATACAAGAACATAGTGTTCATTACGCCGAGTAGGAAGTATGTCTTATCCTCGAAGGTCCCGATGGCTTTCCATGTGAATAGGCAACTACTAGAGGAGGTCCTTGCGAGTAAAGTCGAGTCGCTCGGGCATAGAGTTCTCTTGAAAACCAGGGCCCTACCCTACGAGGCCCGCAGGGTTAAGGCCGGAGGTCAAGTTATCGAGTTCGAAACGCTGATAATCGCTGACGGCGCTGGAAGCCTCTTTAGGAGAACGCTAATTGGGAAGACTCCTAACTACGTTCACGGACTGCAAGTTGTAGCGAGAACCTCAAACACGGTTCCCGACGATACATTGATAGTAATTTTCTCCGAGCTCACTCCCACGTTCTTCTCCTGGATCATACCTTTAGACAAGGACACGGTGAAGATCGGCTTGGCCTCGAAGGCCCCTAAGGGAATGCACGTTTTCTCGCTGGCCGAGAAGAGGCTTGGTATTAAAGTTACAAGTATCGGCGAGAAGTTTGGCGGTTTAATACCCATTCACTCGCCGCTCGAAAACCCAGTAGTGTGTAGTAGTATGGTTTTCCACGGGGACTCAGTACCCCTTACAAAGCCCTATACCGGTGGGGGGCTGTACTATATATTCAAGCTGTCCCCTATACTAGCCAAGTGCGTCGACGACTACCGCTTACAAGACTACAGTGGGTATTATGCAAGGGTTTTCCGCGTGAAGAACGCTCTAGAACGGCTCATTACCGAGTTCTCGAGGAAAACGAGGTATTTTGTGCCGGTGCCCTTTATAAGCGCGCTCTTTAAGCTAGGCGTAGTAGTGCCTAGCGACTTTGACGAGCATTTAAGAGTAGCCCTTAAGGCTCTGGCGCTGGTTCCCGCAATGCTTGCTCTTCTTTATTAGCTTTTATGACGCACTCTTCCACGTTGTCTACGAGGTCTTCAATGGCTCTTGTGACCTCTCGTGAAACGGCCGTTCCAAGTTCAAGCGTTCCGGGATATATGCCAACCAAGTAAACTCTTTTAACGGCGTTCATGGACTTCAGCAGGTTTATCACCACGCTAATCGGGATTGTGTGCGTTGAGATCATCAAAGACCCCGCTAAAATGCTGTCTTCCGGTGCTACGATGATGTTTCCTGGATTACCGCCTTCGAACAACGCGGCATCAACTACTATCAGCGTGCTCGGCTTTTTCTCCAAGATCTCGTTGAAGCAGTTTTCAATGCCATACTCGCACTCTAGGCAGTCAAATCCCCGCTTGGAGAGCTCTTTACAAAACAGTAAACCAGCTTGGTCATCGCTCCGTAGAGGGGAGCCAACACCTACCACTAGGAAGTTGTTTTTAAAAAGTGAGCAGAGATCCTGCACTACGCGCTACCGCGGAGCGTTACTCGCCCTTCTTAGCACGTCCTCCCACATTGCGTTAACGTACTCTTGTAGTTGCTTCACTAGCTCCTTGTTTTCTGGCCTGAGTAGGTGTCTGAACCTGCCCTGTAGCTCTAGGAATTTTTCAATCGGCTGCTTGAGGTTCGGGTTTCTAGCTATTACGAGGCTTCTATCTGTTAGTAAATAGCCGGTTTCAGGGCTCCACTCCCAAAGCGGGAAGTAACACGTGTCAACGGCTCTCCTTAATACCTCTAACGACACTGATTCTTCGTGCCTCCATCCCCGGTCACAGCTACTCAGCGCGTGTATGAATGCTGGTCCATTCACTTCGATGCCCTTTCTCACCTTCTTCATGAGGTCCATCCAATGTGCAGGAGTGGCTGTTGCCACGTAAGATGCCCTGTGCGCCACCATGATCTCCGCTATCGGCTTCTTGTGCTCCATTTTACCCGGTAGAACGTTACCGATCGGTGTAGTAGTTGTCCATGCAAACCTCGGAGTCCCACCGGATCTCTGTATTCCGGTATTCATGTACGCCTCGTTATCGTACAGTATATACAGTATATCGTGCCCCCTCTCGACCATGCCGCTGAGCGCTTGGAACCCTATATCGTATGTTCCACCATCTCCTGCAAATATCACCACGTCCACATGATCGTACTTGAGCCTTCCGCTTTTCTTCATCGCTTTAATGGCGGCCTCGATACCGCTCGCTGTTGCAGCAGCGTTTTCGAATGCATTGTGGATCCAGGGGACGGCCCAGCTCGTATACGGGTATATGGTTGTTGAAACTTCCAGGCACCCCGTTGGCGATACGACTATCGTAGGCCCTCTGAAGGCGAAGCTAGCCAGTTTAACCACTAGTGGTGCTGTACACCCGGCACACAGCCTGTGCCCTGGGAGTATTGCAGGCCGTTTCTGCTCTGCCAGCTGCCTGAGGTTAAATATTAGCGGGATCTCCTTCCTTTCGCCTGGTTCGAAGATCCAGATCTTGTAAGGCGGTTCCCCCCGCTTAACGGGTACTTCTGGAAGGGTCTTGACTACCATCACTCCCTCACCCCCAGAAACCTTAACCTTTCATCTACCGGGATGTAGCCGCGTTCAAGGTCCTTTACTAGCTGGTTAATCATTTGTATAACCATACTTGGTGACAGGTCTCTTCCGCCGAGTCCGTAGACGTAGTTTACCAGTAGCGGCCTGGAGTTACCATGGTATAGGGCAGAGGCAACATCTAGGTATAGTGCTCCCAGACTCCCCGGCCCAATGCCCCTATCCATCACCGCCACTACTTTGGCGTTTCCGAGTAACTCGTTCAGGTCCTTATACGGAAATGGCCTATAAGACCTTATTTTCAGGAGGCCTACCTTGACCCCCTTTTCACGGTACTTCTTAACAACCGTTCTAATGGTGCCGACACTGCTACCCATCGCTACTATTACGATGTCTGCATCGTCGACTTTGAACGGCTCTACGAGCCCATTTCCATACCTCCTACCGGTCAGCTTGTACCACTCCTCGTTAACTTCCTTAATTACTTCTTCAGCCTTCTCCATGGCCTTTACTTGGGGCATCTTGATCTCGAAGTAGTAGTCGTAGAGGGCCAAATTCCCGATCGAGAGCGGTCTAGCCGGGTTTAAGACGTAGTCGACCTCTTCGTCGTAATAATCGATCCTCACCTTTACAAGTTTCCTCGGGCCTCCGAGGTACTCGTAAACTGCCTCATCCGGTAGCATGTAAATGTTTTCCATTGTGTGACTCAGGAAGAAGCCGTCTAAGTGTACTGATACAGGTAGTTGTACCTCGGGATGCTCCGATATCTTGAAGGCCTGTATCGTCGTGTCGTAGGCTTCTTGGACGTTTTCCACGAAGAGCATTATCCATCCAGAATCGCGCATTAAGTACGCATCGCTGTGGTCGTTATGTATGTTTATTGGTGCCGATAATGCCCTATTGACAACCGCTAATACTGTCGGTAGTCTTAGACCAGACGCTATATAAAGTATCTCGACCATTAATGCAAGGCCTTGCGACGACGTCGCCGTGAACGACCTTGCCCCGGCTGCCGCAGCGCCAACACAGGCACTCATAGCGGAGTGCTCTGACTCTACCGCGATAAACTCGGTGTGAACTTCACCATTAGCCACGAACTCCGAAAACTTCTCGACTATAATCGTCTGTGGTGTTATCGGGTAGGCGGCTACAACGTCCACGTAGCTCTGCTTGACCGCGTAGGCTACCGCCTCGTCTCCGTTAACGTTGACCATGATCTGCTTTTCGCGGGGATATACGGGTACGAGCTCAGCCTTGCTCAAGCCTACTCACCCCATTCGGGAACCATTGAAATGGCCTTTACGGGGCACTCGTGCGCGCATAGACTACAGCCCTTGCAGTAATCGTAGTTGATGCTCATTTTCTCGCCATCCCATATAATAGCCATGTCTGGGCAGAACAGCCAGCATATCATGCACTTAGTGCACTTCTTCTCATCTATTACTGGTCTGAGCGCCCTCCAGTCACCTGTTTTAACGTCCGTTGACAGTCTAAACGCCACTCCACCTATTGGTATTTCACGCCAAGTCCTCGGAGAGCTCATAACTACATCACCACAGCCTCCTCTAAGGCCTTCTTAACCAGTACAATGTTCCTCTCTGCTACCGGTCCACTAAACCTCTCCCTTATAGCCTTTTCAACGCTCTCGAGCTTGATTATACCGAGCTTTATTAGGCCGGAAAGCATGGCAGTGTTGGTCACCTTCGCCTTTAGAACCTCTAGGGCTAGTTTGGAGGCAGGTATTAGCACTAGCTTGTAATCTCCGCGCTTAATGCCTAGGCTATCTAGCACTCTTTGAACATCTCCTGTGTAGTTCGAAACTACTATGCCGTTGCCTTTCAAGCCGCTAAGTAGACCAGGTGAGAGTAGCGTGTAATCCAGTACAACCACTATGTCGGGCTCGTAGATCATGCTGTGTATTTCAATAGGCTCGTCGCTGATCCTCGTGAACGACATTATGGGGGCGCCAGATCTCTCCGGCCCGAACGCGGGAAAGCTCTGAACAAACTTACCTTCGTAAGATGCAGCCATGGCAGTTAAGTTGCTGGCAGTCCAACCGCCTTGACCCCCCCTGCTATGCCACCTAATTTCGATCATCAAGAGTCTCACACCCCTAGGGATTAATAACGAGTAAGGCTTATAAGCAGTAATCCTGGGAGTGCTGTTAGTCATGCTTTTATAATCCCTGCTTCTACTTATTAAAACTCGGCAGTTCCCAGTACGATGAGCCGAGGTTGAGGTGATTGATTATTGCCGTATTCGGATGCCGAAATCCTGGCACCCAGTTCGGGACTCCTCATTCAAAGGTCTAACAACAAGTTTAGGGTTAACGTTATTGTCGACAGGTGCAAGGAGTGCGGTATTTGTATAGCGCTGTGCCCCACCAGAGTGCTCGTGAAATCCAACACGCTGTTCAACAGGTACGGTTTTCGCCCGCCCGAACCGCTCTACATCGAGAAATGCATTGGATGTAGGCTCTGCGAATACAGCTGTCCCGACTTCGCCTTATTCGTAGAAAAGGTGAGTAGTGGTTGAAGAGGATCTTTGCTTCGGGGAACATGGCCGTAGCCGAAGGGGCCATAACGGCGGGCTTAAAATTCTTTGCAGGCTACCCCATTACTCCAAGCTCGGAGATATTTGAATACCTCGCAGAGAAACTGCCTAAGCTGGGAGGCATTGTTTTGCAGATGGAAGACGAAATAGCATCGATAAACGCGATCATAGGGGCTTCGTGGGCCGGGGCCAAGTCCATGACGGCCACCTCGGGGCCGGGTCTCTCGTTAATGGCGGAGGGCATTGGACTAGCAGTAATGCTCGAAACACCCATCGTCGTAGTCAACGTCATGAGGGCTGGTCCTAGTACGGGCGTGCCCACGAAGACCTCGCAATCCGATGTACTGCAGGCGAGGTGGTTATCACACGGAGACTACATAATCCCCTGCTACGCTCCATGGAACGTGCAAGAAGCATACGACCTGACAATAAAGGCATTCAACACAGCTGAGATCCTGAGAACACCAGTAATGGTCTTGATGGACCAGGTAATAGCGCACATGTGGGAGCCCCTCACGATATACGAGCCCGGAGAAGTCGAAATAGCCAGTAGGAAAACACCCCCACCTGGATTAGTGCCGTACCCGTACGGGCCGAGCGATGACCTGGTGCCTCCAATGCCTGTGTTCGGGCGAGGACACAAGGTGATAGCGGAGTCGCTTACGCACGACGAACGAGGATATTACGCTCCCCGCAACGAGGACTACAGGGCGCTGATCAAGAGGCTGATACTTAAGGTGCTGAAGAGGCTAGACTACATATATGAGCATGAGACCAGGCTCTGCGAAGACGCTGAAGTACTTTTGGTGTCGTATGGTTCAACTGCGAGAACGGTGAACGTCGTTACAAGAGAGCTTAGAAGGCAGGGCGTAAACGCCGGTTTCTTAAGGCTAAAGACCTTGTGGCCTTTAGACGAGGAGAAAATTAGGAGGAGTTGTAGCGCCAAGAAGGTCATAGTGGTCGAGAATAATGCCGGCAAGGTATTCATGGACATCGACAGGGTCTTTAAAGACAGGGAAGTGTACCCTGCCCCCGTCCTGAGCTTAGAGCTCCCTACACCTAAAGAAGTACTGGAAGCGGTGAAAGCATGGCTGTAACAACGCACATACACCCGCTTGACAAATACCTGAGAGTAGAGAGGCTACCCACGATCTACTGTCCGGGTTGCGGAATAGGCATCGCCATAGGTGCAATAGTGAGAGCCCTGGACAGGAGAATCGGGGAGGGCGTAGTAGACCTGGATAAGGTGATCTGGGTTACCGGTATAGGGTGCTCTGCTAGAACGGTCTTCTACCCCAAAGTGGATGGAGCACATGTACTGCACGGCCGTGCAATCCCGTTCGCCCTCGGTGCCGTGCTCGCGAACCCTGAATTAATGGCAATAGTCGTAGGAGGGGACGGTGACATTGCGGGGATCGGTGGAAACCACCTAATCCACGCAGCCAGAAGAAATGCCGACATGATTGTGGTCATGATCACCAACTTTGTGTACGCCATGACGGGAGGGCAGGTTGCGCCCACAACACCAAAAGGAGTTAGAACCACTACCACTCCGTATGGAAATCCCGAATACCCGATGAACACCATTAAGCTCGTGGCATCGTTAAACGCCAATTATGTTGCGAGGGCAAGCGTAACTACACCGCACTACATAGAGCAGTTCTTCTACAAAGCCCTAGGCATGAAGGGGTTTAGGTTTATTGAAGTCGTCTCTACGTGCCCTGAAATCTACGGGAGGCACATTGGATTGAGAGATCCCCTTGAAATGTTCTTGGAGCTTAAAAAGCGCGTAAAGTACAAACCGAAACCCGCTATCGAGGAAGCCGAAATAGACTGGGAAAAGGGTATCATCGTAGGTGAGTTCATTGAAAGGAACAACCCCTCTTTACTAGATATTATTAGAGGTGTTGGTAAGTGAAGCAAGAAATACTAGTTGTAGGTAGGGGTGGGCAGGGAGTACTTTTACTCGGAAGAATACTAGGTCTAGCCGCGACCAAGTATGCCGGCCTCTACGCCGTTGTAACGGAAAGCTACTCTGCCGAAACACGGGGTGGCGAAAGCAGGTCAGACATAATCATAGCGTCATCCATTGATGAGATAGAGTACAATAAAGTACTAAACCCCAACATAGCGGTCTTCATGTTCCCATTCTACGTAGAGAGGTACAAAGCAACGATGATCAAGCCGCACACTCTAATCATAGTTGACGAGGACTTCGTTAACCCGGACTTTTTTAAAGGCTATAGGGTTGCTTCTGCGAAGTTCAGCGGCATAGCAGAAAAAGTTACGGGAACGCGGCGCGTAGCGAACATGGTTATCCTGGGCAAACTTCTGAGAGAGATCGGTGTAATAGGTATCGAACACGTGAAAGCAGCTATATCGGAACTGGTATCACCGCGATGGCTTGATGCAAACTTTAAAGCCCTCGAAGCAGGGTACAACATGGCCTAGCGAAGTGCTAGCTCCTGGCTTTTTATCTTTAAAAGGCTCTTTGTACTCCATCTTTTGTAGTAGGGCCGGTAGCTCAGCTGGAAGAGCGCCGCCCTCGCACGGCGGAGGTCCCGGGTTCAAATCCCGGCCGGTCCACTACATAAAGGATGTGCTTTCCTTTCCCCTGGTACTGGGTTGTATTACTGGAAACCACTCGTTAAACCCCGAAACTATCGCGAGGTACGTGTTGAGGAACCTCGTCAGTAACCTCATGAAATAGGGTTTGCCGTACTTCACTATCTCCTCTTCGAATACCTCCACGTTTATCGTTATGGACTGGGGATCAACAATGCTCGGTTGAACAGCTATTTTACAGTCTATGCACACGGCTAACGCCTTGGACAGTATGGAGTGCATCGCCCTAACTCTCTCGGTGGGTTTAGATCTCTCCAGTTCACTCCTGTGCTCTGGAGATATAGCGATGCCCATCGCCAAGATCACCCTATCCTGCCTATCAGCGGGAGATAGCACACTAAACCGTACGCCGGGAGCTCCCGGTGTGGATACACCAATACTCCACGCGACCCTAGCTTCGGGAGGGGCGTCTAGCTTCGAGATCGCGAAGGCTTCCTCGATGAGCCACTTGGTAATTAAGTCTCTCAGAGACACTTACCAACACCATTTACACTACTTTCATAAACACGTTTAAATAGCGGTGACCGGGTAGCCGCTACTCGTACTTTAACGCCACGGCTGGCGGGATTCTCATCGCTCTATATGCTGGGAATAGAGCACCTAGAATGCCTACGACCGTTGTCATTATGGCGCTTCTAGCTACTAGGTCTGCCGTGAATCTGGGCTCAGCCCTAATCTCCCACAGTTCGCCTATCCTAAGACTACCAGAGCCTGCTAGTAGCCTGGCCCCAAGTATTCCCAGAATGGAGCCCATTACGTAACCTATAATGCTTATTAAGACGCCTTCTGCTAGTATTAGTACAAGTACCTGCTTGTCTCGGAACCCAATGGCCTTCATGACACCTATTTCCCTGGTCCTCTCCATCACGCTCGTGATCATGGAGGCCGCCACGCCGGCTACCGCCACGGCAAATGATGATGTCGTAGCCGCGAAAACAACGAAATCCACTGTCGCTACAACGTTTGAAACCGTCTTGGCTATTGCAATGAACGATATTACGTCGACGTTGTTTCCATAAGTGCTCTTGATCCCGTTCACGACAGCGTCGACGAGTTCCGGTGAAGCGGCTAAGACTAGTATACCACTCCACTCCTTCACGCCGAGCGCTTTTTCCACCGTCTCTATGGGGATAAACGCACCGGTATCTGGGTTAAGAAATACTGCTCCACCAAACCTATCTAGCACGCCCGTTACCACCACATTTAAACGCCTCACCTCCACCCTGCCTCTTTCACCTACTTTATAAACGGTCATTGACAGCACATCACCCAGATCGTACCGCTTCTCGTCGTTATCGTCATACGCTACACTGTACCCGACAAGTGCGTGGCTCAGCTCTGCGGATGAAGGGGCACGCCCTTCGCGGATACTAAGACTCGATATCGCCTTAAGCACGAATTCCGGGTTTACGCCGTAGATGTATATGGTCTTGCGTTCGCCGCGCACAAGTAATTCCCCCTGAGTTGTGTAGAATGGCGTCACGTCCACTACACCGGGTATTTTTGAAATATAATCCACGTCGTCCCGGGTCAGTCTATACCCTGTTCTAGGAGTTACTACTACCAGGTTCTGTCCGAGACCAGTTATGGACGATACTATGTAATCCCCGTACCCCGTGACAATGCTGCCGATCATCAGCAGGGCCATGGGGCCTATCGCTACGCCTATTATCGTTAATGCCGCGCGCAGTTTTCTCTCGGTAAGGGTCTTTATGCTTAGTTTCAAAATATCACTTAACCTCATTGTACACCCCCTGCTTCGTCGTCCGCTTCACGTGCCTGTAGATTATGTAGATCGCCCCTCCGAGAAACGCGGCAACTAATGCTACCACGGCAAGCCTGAACACGTCTACTTGAGGTTGTTGCACTGGTGGTGCTGTCTCGGTTTTCTCGGGCACGAACATGACTCCTATCGTTTTCTCTAACGTGTATTCAGAGCCATACTCATCGCGGTATTTTACTACGAGGGTGCAGTTATCGCCATTATATGGTGCCTGCACTTCTATTCTGAACGGTGTTTGAGATGCGGGGTCTACGTCTCCTAGAATGTTAATGGCCTCTACGTCACCGTACCTTAAATACACGACAACACTACGCGCACCAGAAATGCCCGTGTTAGCTATTATGCCGTTCACCGATAGCGTATTCTTCGAATACCTCGCAAAGGTGCCCGGCATTATGGTCAGCTCTATGAACGGCGCGATCATCGCTGCGAGCGTCGTGTTCATCGTGTGAAGCCCACCCGTTATATCCATGTATATCAACGTAGCTGTAAAAACTGCGGAGGACATGGTCATGGGTACTGATCCTACAGTTATCTGCACGGGGTTGTATACTAGCTCGTACCTTAATACCACGTTAGAGTATGCCTCTAATTTTTCAACGTACTTAACGGCACCTTGAGGAATGACGTTACCGGAGGCAGGCATTAGTGCTACGTACAAGTTACTTATAGGCGCGTTGTACCTGTTCTCCACGATAACATCCAGTATAGCTGTCCCGTTCCTAAACACCGCGAGCGGGGTTGCTGGGTATATTTCCACTAGTGGAGGGGCCGAGAGCATTTTCACTGTGAAATTAGCCGCTACGCTGTACTCGCCGTCCCAGTGATCGATGAACGTGATGGTGTAGGGTACCGTAAACTCCGTTACGCCAACTTTTTCAATGTTTAATGAGACCACGTAAAGTATGAAATCGCCTTTACCAGTACTCTGTGCCACCGGCTGTTGCGATAAGTATTGGGATATTAATTGAGCGACATTGCCCGGAGCTCCCTGCAGTAGGAGGTATGCTTGTTGAGCTGTAAGCCTATACGCAGGTAGCGCTACGGCTAAGGAGCTGTTAGTCTTAGACTCGACAATGCCTTGGGGTAGGTGTAGCTTTAGCACAGGATTGCTTATTCGTGGAAATGCGTTATTGCGGAACACGATGTAGTATTGTGCACCGTATACAGGCGGGCTTGGAGGGGTGTTTAGCCACCCGGACATGAGGTATTCTATGCTGTTTTCGTCGCTTTCAACGAGTAAACGTATTGACTGGCTTACCCTCTTCCTCGTACCTCCACCACCTGTCTGCAGGTAGTAATCCATTTCAATCGTGGCTGGGTGTGAGCCGACGGCACAGTTGTCTAGGTCCAAGGTAAAGGAAACCGTAGTAGTCTGTAGCGTTGCCAGCGGACCTGCGATGTACGCTGACCCTGACGAACCTCTCCCCATGTTCATGCATGGAGGAGTCTTCATGTAGACCCATATCGAGTACACCGTATAAGGTTCGAGGTTGGCGAGCGTTATCGATACCACTGCCCCCCTTGTCCTAGGAAACACCGGGTTGTTATTCAACCAGCCATAATCAGCTATCACGAGGCCGGCGCCCGCGGCGTACTCGGGTAGTAGTATAGTTGCTGTTAGAGGCTGCGTGAACACGGTGTTCGTTCCAAGCCCTTGAACGGTGTAATTAACTACGAAGCTGATGGATTTTAAGCCGCTCACGCTACTGGAGAGGTTCAAGTAGAACACGGCGACGCAGGTACTACCGGGTGGTACCTGAACACCGCACTGCGCGGCGCCGTTTAGTACCTCTACATCGCCCGGTGAAATCCCGTCAATAAACACTAACACGTTATATGCCGGCACGGTGCCCCTATTCTGGAGCACAACTGTGAGTGGTGCTCTCGCATTACCCGGGTATACGTATTGAGGCGTTCCCTCGCCCCAGAATATATCAGCTACGCTGATGACCGGTAATACCAGCTCTAGCTTCGAAGGATCGGCTATGGTCGTCGTGGTGTTGCGTGCAATCCTGACGTACTTGAACGAGCCATCTCTAGCCCTTAAAACACCGCTAATGCTTACTGTTAGCTCGTATACGCCAGGCTTCACGGTACTCGGTATGATGATATCAGTGAACCTCACCTCCACGAGGGAGCCCGGGCTAAAGGCGACGTTGTAGGTTACTAGCCTATCCGGGTAGAGTACACCACCGGGTGCTGTTACTTCTACTGTAGCATCCGCCACGCTGAAATCACTTTCGTTGTTTAGTAACGTGAGTACTAGAGTATTGCCCGTTGAACCGGGATACGCGTAACCGTCAGCCCAGGCCGCCCTCTCAACTAAGACGTCGATGTCCCTTTCTTCGAGTTTAACAATTACTAGTAGGTTCGTTGATATGGCATACTCCGCTCCATCGTGCAGAACGGAACCGTAAATGGTTATGTTCACTTTAATGCACATAGCACCGTCCACCGTGTCAATGCCGCTATACGTTATCCACGCGGATTCCAGGTAGTTTAGTGCAATATTGTGAGCGTACGTGGCGATGGCAGACCCGTTTACCGTTAAAGCGTTTTCAAACACTGCCACCGAGTACGTGATCCG
This sequence comes from Desulfurococcaceae archaeon, assembly GCA_038845865.1. Taxonomy (NCBI): domain Archaea; kingdom Thermoproteati; phylum Thermoproteota; class Thermoprotei; order Desulfurococcales; family Desulfurococcaceae; species Desulfurococcaceae archaeon. The sequence continues at coordinate 147,698 of JAWBQJ010000004.1, read as the reverse complement.
GAGCGTGCCCGGTTCTTCCGATCTTACCAGTATTCTCAAACCAGTGTTCTTGAATCCAGGTAAACTAGAACCAGACGTCAACTCGTAGCCTACAACGCGTATTTTAACGTCAGCCCGGTCTTCGATCACTACCGTGGCGCGACGCGTAAGACTGATATATCTGAACGAGTTATCTCTAGCTCTCAGGATTCCTGTAATGTTAATTATGACTTCGTACGCGCCGGGCATTACGCTACTCGGTATAGCTATATCGTTGAATGAGAGCTCTACGAGTGAACCCGGATTGAATACAACGTTGTATACCGTCAGCCTATCTGGGTAAAGGGCGTCTTTAGGCGCTACTAAGTCCACCACGGCATCGGTAATGCTTAAGCCCACTTCACTATTCAATATGGTGACCATGAGGGAGTTGCCAGCGGAGCCCGGATGTGCGTAGCCAAGCCTCCATACCACCCGTTCTACTTTGATGTCGAGATCCCTGTAGTGTAGGGGGACCACGATTACAAGGTTCACGAGGGCTGGGTATCTCACCCCTTCGCGTAGTACCGATCCGTGGATCGTTATGTTGGCTTTTACGTACGTGGCGTTGTCCATTACGTTGATGCCACTATACGTTATCCAGGTTGACTCTAAGTAATCCAATAATGTCTCGTGCGTGTAGGTGGCGGTGAGAGAATCGTTACCAGTTACAGCGTTTTCGAGCACCAAGTACGAGTAAGATAGCTCGAGCGTGCCCGGTTCTTCCGATCTTACCAGTATTCTCAAACCAGTGTTCTTGAATCCAGGTAAACTAGAACCAGACGTCAACTCGTAGTCTAGTATACTTATCTTCATTCCAGGCAGGTCTTCGAGCGCGAACGTTACATTGTAGTAGCGCTCATCAGTGTAAAGCACTCCATCATCCGTTACTAGTTGAGCACTGATGTAGAGGACGCCGCCATATGTAGAGTTAGCGCTTGCAGAGGGGCTTATACATGTAGCTCCCAGGTTTAAGTATACCTCTCCTCCCGGGTCTATGCTGCCGACGTAGGTGTAATTTAGCTTGCTTGGATCGGCGAGCTCGCCGGGCATTTCGAGCACGAGCCTCATATTTACGATGGCGGTAGGGCCGCCGTTCTCTACGCCGGTAACCACGTACACAGGGCATGCTCCCGGATAGCTGTATGGTGTAAAGTAGGTGTCTTTTACCGTTACATTTAGTGATGGGTACGGTGAGACTTCGAGGTTCAAGTAAAGTAGCTCCCAGACCAGTTTGTTGCTACTAACATTGTAGTATGATACATTTAAAGCTGCATAATAACGGCCAGGACTCACAGTTTTCTCTACGTTCAATGTATAAGTGAAATACGTGGTATTTCCGGGTTTAACTACGTGTAGGGCATCTCCATCGGCATCCCTGCCAGCGGAGCACGCTGGCCCTACCACCTGAAACCCCCAATGAAGGGGTACGATGCAGGCTGTCGGGTTTAATGCGTCTTCGTTACCTACATATCTCAGTGTGATGATTAGCCTCGTATTGCGGCTTCCGGGGTAAACACTACCGCCTGCAGACGACTTAAACGAGTACCCCTCTAATACCCAGTTACTACCTTCAGCGGTAGTAATGGGCGACGTGTAAATGAGCGCTTGAACCAGCACTACTACGAGCAGTAAGGTGCCTTTAAGCCTCCTTTCCATTTAAGAGCACCTCAAACCCTATTCAATATGCACTCAGGCTTTATGGGGTTTTTAACGCCAGCTATTGTACCATCCCGCAACACGTAGATCTTCTCCGTACAATTCGCTATTTCGGGGTCGTGGGTCACCACGATCACTGTAAGGCTCTCCTTGTTGAGCTTTAAGAACGTATCTACTATCACCTTCGCGGAGGCCCTGTCCAGGTTTCCCGTGGGCTCGTCTGCTAGTATAATGTCCGGGCTACCTACGATCGCCCTGGCAATGGCAACTCTTTGTTGCTGGCCGCCACTTAGCTGGCTTGGCCTTTTGTTAAGCCAGGAGGAATCACCGCCAACCATCTGTAGTGCTTTAACGACCATTTCCCGCCTAGAGGCTGGTGGTATACCACGTGGTATCAAAGGAAGCTCGATGTTCTCATACACCGTTAACCTATTTATTAAGTTGAACTGCTGAAATACGAATCCGATTTTCCTGTTACGGAAGTCCGCGACCTTGTGCTCGGGCATGCTTGAGGTGTCTACACCATCAATGTAAACCTTGCCCCTGGTCGGCTTATCGAGCATGCCAATCATGTTTAACAATGTTGTCTTGCCCGAACCACTGGGACCCATGATCGATACCATCTCGCCTCTGAGTACTTCTAGGTTCACTCCGCGAAGAGCAAAGAATTCTATGTTGCCCACTTTGTACACCTTCCACACGTCTACTAGCTTAACCACCTCCATTTTCAACCCCTTAAGCATCCCTACTAGGGATGAAACATCCTCCCATTCCATGCTGCATAGGATAAATTCCCCGTAATAGGTTTTAGTTTAACGGGGTGGGTGTTTATGAGCGATGAATTACCCGACACGATCAGGTTTAAGCTCTACAAGAAGGTGCTTTCACATGTTATAATGCACCAGAAGCAACAAGACTCACAACAAGAAGACCCCGAGAAGCTCGTTTACTCGAAGCTCTTAGACGATAGAGCTGTCGAGCTCTTAGAAAAGCTTAAGTTGAAATACCCTGATGTGTATAAAGTCCTAGTAAACGAGCTCTACAGGGCTATAAGGAGCGGCCTGGTATCGGGTATTGACGGGTACACGGTGCAAGGCATCATAAACGCACTAGGGCTGAACGTGAGGCCCGAGCTCAGGATAAAATTCGTTAAGCATGGAAAAGAAGTGGACTTGAAAGACTACCTGGGCTAATAGGATAGGTCTAGGAGTATGCCGTTTTCGAGCGTGTTTCGGAGTAAATGCAACGCTATAGCTGTGGCAGTCAAGTCCGCCACGGCGCCCGGGTTGATGCCTCTACTCACCAGTTCATAATCAAACTCCTTTACGGGGCTTCTCCAACCACTCTTTCGGGCAATCACGTCATTTAGTACTCTTAGGGCCTTCTCCGAAACCTCTTCTGCCGTGCTAATACCGTTTTTCAAGTAGACGACCGTGTCGCGGTTTCTCGAGAGGAGGTAGAGGTATGTTTCTACCACCGCTCTGTTAAAGTCCCTGTGCGCATTAAGCCTCTCCCGCATGAACTCCTCTGCGAGGAGCCCTTGTTCAAAGCCGTTTAAGGCCTCGCGGGCCACTATGTCGAGTTTTGAACTATACTTTAAAACGTCTACCAGTCTATGGCCCTTTTCTAGCAAGCGTTGCCTGTACGCCGGGTCCCAGACGTTCACGTAGATCCCAGTATGGTCGTCTGGCTTTAGGTAGCTTGGAGAAGCAGTTCTAACGGCCTTGTAGTAGTATATGGTGTCCCACACCGTGGTGGACTCCACGATCTTCTTGGAGACGCCTCCGAGCTCTCTAATTGTTCCTATAACATGCAGTGAGAGCGCTCCGAGGGAAACGCTCATTAGTGAAAGCAGTAGCGAAGACCCTAGGCAAGTGTTCGTCGAGTTCAATTTCTCGGTAACCTCCCTGACGAGCCCGTGCACGAGATCCCCAAGAACGGTTTTCCCGAATCCTCGGCGACCCCGCTTAACCCCCCGTTCGAAGTACTTTACGGCGAGAATACTCGTTGCTAGAAACGCCTCATACCTTAGACCCTTCCTATCGGAAGTTCTATGAACGTTTCCGGGCTTGGGATAGCCTGACGCCTCTAATGCTAGCGCAAGCGCCAGGGGCTCCGCGAGCTGCTTAATAGCGCATTGCTTCGAGCGCATGGATATCACTAGTTTAAAGCAAGCTTATCCGTGATTGCGCGTTCCTAGCACTGCTCAACCCATTCTCCACTTTCTTCTAAATATTATATTAGACCCGGTTAATATCCCAATAGCAGGTGCAAGCTTGACCGATTATAGGCTTAAAAATCTAGCAAGGCTGGTCGTTGAATACTGCGTTGATCTAAGAGAAGACGAGGAGGTAAGTATTGAGGGCACTGTGGAATCCATACCTTTCATAAGGGAAATCGTAAGGCAGGCTGTACAGCGCGGAGCTTACCCCCTTATAAGGATAGTTGACGAATCCGTTATAGAGGTCCTCTACAAGTACGCAAAACAGAACGTATTAACGCACGTTAGCAGTATTGAGAGGGAAATAGCCACGAAGGTGAACGCTTCTATAAGTATATACGCGCCAACCCATACTAAACCCCTCTCAGGGGTAGACCCCGAAAAGTTGAAGATCAGGAGTGCAGCTACGAGGGAGCTAGCAGAGATCTTCCTCAAGAGGAGTGCCAAGGGTGAGCTAAAGTGGGTAGTAGTCGCCTACCCTACAAGGGCTCTTGCACAAGAGGCGGGTATGGGCATTGAAGACTTCGAGGACTTCGTATATAAGGCAACATATAGTGACGTTGAAGACCCCGTTTCCACCTGGAAAGGGATTGGAGAGAGGCAGCAAAGAATAGCAAGCGCGCTCTCTAAGGTAAGGGAGCTAAGGCTCGAGGGCCCCGGCATGGGCCTTTACATGAGGGTCGACGGGAGAAAATGGATTAACGATGACGGGAAGGTCAACATGCCCGGAGGAGAGGTTTTCACTGCGCCGTTGGAAGAAAGCGTTGAAGGCTTCATAGAATTCGATTTTCCTGCTATATGGAGAGGCGTGGAGGTAGAGGGTATTAAGCTTACGTTTAAGAGGGGGGAAGTCGTCGAGATCAAGGCTTCTAGGAATGAAGAGTTCCTCAGAAAAATGCTGGAAGTTGATGAAGGGGCTAGAAGGGTTGGTGAATTCGCGTTCGGGCTTAACTACAACATAACGCGAATCACAAAAAACACCCTGTTCGACGAGAAAATAGGTGGTACAATACACGTTGCACTAGGCTCCGCCTACCCCGAAACAGGCGGTAAGAACGTTTCAGCGATACACTGGGACATGATCAAGAGTATGAAGGGTTGTAGGGTTTACGCTGATGGAGACCTGGTATACGAGAATGGAAGGTTCGTAAAAGAAGTTTTTTAGGTTCCTCGAAATCGCTTTACCTTACTCTATGTTTGCGTGACGTTCTTTCATCTCCTCTTCCGTAATTCCCAGCTTGTACATTAATTCGACTACTACACCGTCTAAGAATACCATTGTAGTTACTTCGAAAAGAGTTCCTAACGGCGCGAGAGGCTCATGGATGCCTCTAACCTGCCTAATTAAGTAGTCTTCCTCTAGAGCTAGCTTCGTTCTTCCAGGTATTCTCACGATGATATCAGCCAGCCTTGCTAATGGGCTGTCAGGGTAGCTCGTGAGCGCGATTATCCTCGCGCCGACGGCTTTCGCCGCCTCTGCTACTGCGACCACTGTCTTGGTTCTGCCCGAGCCTGAAACAGCTATTAGCACGTCTCCGGGATCCAGGGGGGGCATTATGGTTTCTCCCATCACATACACGTAGAAACCCAGGTGCATTAACCGCATTGCGAATGCTCTCGCCACTAACCCGCTTCTACCTGCTCCTACGACAAAAACGCGCCTTTTTTCCTTAAGGGCTGTTAGGAGCGTTTCTAACATGTTGTTTTTTTCAGTATCGCTAATCAGCTCCGCCGCCTTATACACGTAATCTAAGATCTCTACCATAGCATCTCTCGTTAAACCCGAAACCAATACAATCCCGTGAGAAACATATGCCACAGGGATTTTAAATAACTTAAATGCGAAGTAACGTGACATAAGAGCGGGGAAAACTATTTTAGTGGCTTATACTCATAATGTTTTAACGCCCCGCCCCCTCACACCTCCCCGAGATCCCTTCATGGGAGGTGAAAATGAAGGAGGCCGGTCGGGCGGGGTACACCCCTAGGTCACCTAGGTGTAATTGTATTTGTCGAAGCTCAGAGTCTTACGGGACTTCGACCCCTGGAGATCACCTCTCTGCACGTGTCCCCTAAAGTACAGTTTACACCCCTATACTGGGTGTAGTCACCTATGTTTGTACTGCTATGCATCATCGTACATTGGTGTCAAGGAGAGCTACCCTAAGAATCGGTTCTTAGAAAACTTAGCAAGAGACCTAACGAGGATTAGACAAGGTACCCTCGTAGAGTTAAGTACTAGTAGTGATCCTTACCCCCCTATCGAGGAGAAGCTTGGTTTAACGCGTAGAACCTTGGAGCTCCTTTCAAGGCGAGGTGTAAAGATACTCATCACGACAAAATCAGACCTCGTCACCAGGGACGTAGACCTGCTGTTGAAAGCCTCCTCGGCTGTCATGATCACCATTACAACGCTCGACGAGAAGATAGCTAAGGCCATAGAGCCTGGTGCCCCCTCACCTCAAAAGAGGCTTAACGCTCTCCGTGAGCTGAGAAAACAGGGTATCCCGGTGGGCGTGAGGTTAGACCCGATAATACCATTTGTTAACGACGACTACTACGCGATCGAGGAGTTAGTAGGTAGGGTTGTAGAGGCGGGTGCAATGCACATTGTTACCTCGACTTACAAGGCGAGGTGGAGTACCCTGAAGAGAATTGCCGAAGGAATTCCCGAGGTAGCACGGAAGGTTTACAGGCTGTATGGCGAACTGGGCAGCCTAGTACACGGTTACTTGTATTTGCCTCGAAGCACTAGGAGGCTTCTTCTACAACTGGTTATTGAGCCCGCAAAGAAGTATAATCTTACCTATGCGACGTGTAGAGAAGGGCTTGGTTCCGGCTTCTTCAACGCTCCTACCTGTGATGGTTCCCATTTAATTGACCTCAGCCGTCAGGGTGCGATGTGAATTAAAAAGGCACTACATTACCATACTTCTGCATAGTGGTGCTAATTATGTGCTGTGGAGAGGTGCCTGAAAAACTAGCAGAGTACACATCGAAATGCCCTCTTTGCGGTTACGAATTACGTGTTCTGGACTACAAGTACAGTATTGCATACTACGGCGATGTAATCATATCTACCGCGGAATGCCCTTCTTGCGGGTTCAAGCATAGGGATGTCCTGGTCCTAGGTAAGAGCAATCCGAGGAAGATAGTATACAGGGTCGAGGAACCAGGAGATGAAAACGCCCTACTAGTAAAAAGCTCTACCTGTAAAATTGAAATTCCAGAGCTAGGTCTCACCGTAGAACCGGGCATAAGCTCTCAAGGTTACATTACGACCATAGAGGGCCTTATACTAGACTTCATCTATGCATTAAACTACCTCTGCGAACAAGAAGACGCGCCAAGGGACAAGTGTAGTGAACTATCATCTCTATTGGGGAAGGCTAAAAATGCCGAGGTGAAATACACGGTTATTGTTTACGATAGTCTCGGGGTCTGCGACATTATCGGCAAGAAAGAGCCAGCTTACGAAGAGCTAAATGTTTAATGACATATTAAATCTACTAATTTCACTGCATAAACTAATTACCGATTATAGGGCAAGTTACGCTACCTCAAGGAGGCTGCATCGCCCCGTTTCGACGATCTAACGCTTTTATACAAAACGAATGTAATATCTCCAGCTTAATGGTAGCTATTAGTTCAATGTAATGCTACACTTTTCAATGACACCTAATAATAATCTACATATGAGATTATTTTTCGCGCTACGCGATCCAACTTTGAATACGGCTTCTTCATAATATTAATATTATTTACTTTTACATTATTTTTTATATTAAAGTGTGCACGTGGATAAGGTGTAAGCAAAAAATTAAGCTTAAAAGCACAGGTAGTAAAGAATAATGTTGAATAATGGGTGAAGGACATGCCCGAGAAACTAAAGTTCTTCGACCTAAAGGCAAAGCAGTACTTTGAAACAGACAAGTACGAGGTCGTAGTGAAGGAGACGAAGAGAGGCAAAATAAAGATTGCCTTCGCGGTTAGTCCATACACTGGCAAGAAATTCGCCAGAATACTAGGGCCAGTTAAGGAGTAACGGTAAACGGGGACTACTAACTCTTCAATTAACACTCTTTTTAACTTTTACCTCGCATACCCGTTTCTAGTGCTCTACGTACCCGTGCATACCCTACTAGGTACTTCCTTTGAAAGGCCTTCTTTGAGGACAATTATCTTTTCTAGCGAGTCGATAAAGTAGTCTACTTCTTCTAGTGTGTTGTAGAGATAGTAACTCGCCCTCACAGAGCCTTTTAACCCCAGCCTGTAGTGTAGTGGATGTGCGCAGTGCATGCCCGACCTAACTGCTATACCGAACATGTCTAGGGCTGCTGCAACCGTGTGGTGATTTAAACCCTTGATATTAAATGATACCACTCCGGTTTTATCGCGGGGATTCCTGGGGCCATAGTATTCTATTTCACCGAGCAGCTCTTCGAACCTCTTAAACGTATACTTTATCAGCTCTACTTCGTGCTCTCTGACGTTCTCCATCCCTATGTGTGATAAGTACTTGACGGCTTCTGCAAGGCCTATGCCTTCTACGATGTTCGGAGTTCCAGCTTCAAACCTCCAGGGTAGGTCGTGCCAGACAATGCTGTCTAGCGTTACGTCCTTGATCGTATCACCACCCACTTTAAACGGCTTCATTTCTTCGAGGACGTCCTCCCTCCCCCAAAGTACCCCTATGCCCGTTGGGCCAAGCATTTTATGGCCACTAAAAGCCAAAAAGTCCACTCCGAGTTCGCGGACATTCGTAGGCACGTGGGGAACGCTTTGTGCACCATCAGCTACAACTATTGCACCCACTTCGTGCGCTAACTTAGCAATCCTCTTTGCATCGTTTATTGTTCCGAGAACGTTGCTCGCCACGGGGAATCCCACGATCCTGGTCCTCTCGGTTATGAGGTCCTCTAGCTGGTCGTATCTTAAGTAGCCGTCCTGCGTAATATCAACGTATTTTACCTTTGCCCGTTTTAGCTGCGCTATGAGCCTCCATGGTAACATGTTGCTGTGATGGTCCATTAAGGTTACAACCACCTCGTCGCCTTCTTTCAGGTTCCAAAGACCCCAGCCGTATGCAACCGTGTTAATGGCCTCGGTTGTATTGTTCACGAATATTACTTCGCGCCAAGAGTATGCATTAATGAACTTTGCAACCACTTCATGGGCTTCTTCATACGCTTGACTCGCCTCCTGGCTAAGCGTATGCAATCCCCGATGAACGTTAGCATAGTGGGTCTTAATGAACTCCTCCATGGCCTTGATGACATGTATTGGCTTTTGCGCTGAAGCGGCATTGTCAAAGTAAATCAGTTTCTTGCCGTTAATTGACCTTTCCAGTATCGGGAAGTCTTTCCTGACATCCTCGGGGTCAAACATAGAATACCAGCCTGGGGGTCCAAGAAATCTTTGTATACGAGGTCTAATTAACTCTTCAGGGACCGATAATTCCGGGAATCCTTGGATGTGGTGTAGCGTACGCGATGTGCTTTAAGCCCTGTAAGTACTTTACCAGCCTTTCTACTCCAAGACCCCAGCCGCAGGTTGGTCTTATCAACCCGGCTTCTAGTAGCTCCAAGAACCACCTGTACTTTTCCGGGCTTTCTCCATGCCTTTTAACTATGCTCTCTACTACGCGTTCATACGCGTACTCCCTACAACCGCCATCTAGCACTTCCCCGTGACCACTAGGCAGTAACAAGTTGTAATCGACATTGTATCCCGGCCTCTCCGGGTCTTCGATGTAATAGAAACCCCTACTCCTGCTCGGAAACCCCACGATCCAGACCGGTGAACCGTACTTGTTAGCGATGGCCGCTTCAGCTTCAAAGGTCAACTCCTGTCCTTGTCTTACATTGATACCCATTTTCAGCGCCTCTCTAATAGCTTCATCATATGTTAGCCTGGGGTAAGGCGGTGCTGAGACCTCAAGCTCTATTCTCTCAATTTCCCTATCACCAAGTAGTTCACCGTGCTTGTTCACAACGTGCTTTACAGTCTTGTACAAGGCCACCTCGCCGAGCCTTATGAGCTCGTCACTTGTTGAATCGGCGCACTCCACGTCTACTTGGGTGAACTCTACTAAGTGTCTGCCGGTAAACGCCATTTCAGGGGGCTCTAATCTCACGTTCTTCGCTACGTAGAAGACCTTGTCAAGTACGCTTGCGTATAGCTGTTTGTACATGATCACGCTACTCTGTAGTTCAAACGGCCTGCCATAAAGCTCTACCGCCACCTTGGAGGCCCCCCGTAACCCGGGATCACTAGCGTGCCCCAACACCACGGTAGGTAGCTCGACAAATCCCCGTTTGACCAGGAACGTCCTCATGTAGTTTACGACGTGGAAGTACGTCTTCACGGCTTTGAGGACTTCGGGTCGCCTTACGTAAATGTGGTGCCTTAGAGTGTATTCTAGGGGGTCTTCCGGAACGTGCTCGACGCATGCCAGGTCCTCGCGGATGGGCCTGTGAATAAGCTTGACGAACTCTATGCAAATCCCGTTAATGCCGATCTTACCTGTAATCTCCACTAGGCTACCACAAGGGAGAGAGGCTAGTAAATCGGAGTTACAAGTTACACGTATCCTAGCCGTGCCAGTGTCGTTCCAGAGGAGGATTTCGTTGTTATTTAAAGGTTTTATCCATGCCCTGATGCGGATTTTTTCGAGCAAGCCTAGCTCAGTTAGCCATTTACTACGCCTAGTTAAATAACATCTCCTAGCACCTAGAACTACCTTTATTCCCTAAAGGGCTTATATACCTCGATAACGGTAGCAGAATATTGGTTATCGGTTAGTGCAAGGTGCTCTTTTGATCAGCAGGCTCAGCATTTCCCTCGAAAAGGTTAAATCGGGGCTGTTCAAGGGGGTCCTGGCGCGTTTCTACGAGTGGAAAGGTGCTCCTCCAGACGATGTAAACCACCTAACAAGCGTGGCGGAGTCGGTATTCGTGAACTTAAACCACATATGGTTAAATAAACCCCATGAAAAGGTGAAGAGCGAAAAGTACATCGTGGAGTTCAGTGGTTTTTTAGAAGTAGTTGAAGAGGGCCTCTACAGACTTCACGTCGTCGCTAATGGAGGAGTTAAGCTGTGGATTGACGAGTCATTAACCATCAGCTCCTGGAACCCAAACAGGTTGCAAAAGCTCGCCAGTCTACCCCTACCTCTACGTAAGGGCTTCCACCGGTTGAGGCTACTGTACTGCAACGCGCAAAGACTCGGAGAAATACGGGTGAGCTGGGAGAAGCAAGAAGGCATGCTGGAAGAGATACCGCGCGAAGCGCTTTACTTCTCCCTCGGAGAGCACGTCTTTATAACAAATATACCGGATTACTACGTCACCGTGCTTACTCCCATAGAGTCACCGGTGCCTGTTGAGGTGAAAAAATGCATGGGTATAAACAACATGTGCACTATTGAGCTGAAGTACAACGAACAGCCGTTCAAATGCCTGGTCTCAATTTACGACGATAAGAACCAGCTAGTGTACAGAACGCAGCACCCTTTACTCATGTGGGGCGGGGACGTCTACGAGTTACGCTTTTCGCTGGGGTAATCGCATGCATAACTGCTCTACGACGAGGAGCGGGGCGGTCTTAGTGGTACTATCCCTACTGGTGTGGTCCATTTCCACGTATCTGCACGATCCCGCAACGCCCGTAGTCATGGAACTGTGGGGTTTAAAATACAGCGACGTGGTGTACGGCGTCTTCTACCAGAGGTTCTCGCCCAGTGCGGGGAAGTTCTGGTTTAATGGAGAAAAGTTTGCTGCGTTTATCCGGGGGGATGCCTTTTGCCCGATACCATACATAGACTATCACTTCGAGTACCCTCCACTAACTGGCTTCACGTGGGCACTCTCCACGTGTATAGCGTTTGCTGTTAGCAGAGACCTGAACACCGCTGCGCGCATTCACTACTACGTGCAGGCTACTTTTAGCCTCGCATTCCTACTAGCATACGCATCTACGCTTAATAAGCTCGCGCTAAAAACGCGCCAAAAGCCTTTGCGAGCTGTCTTCGCCCTAATTACCCCCACGTTAATCTTGTACCTTGTATATAATTGGGACATCGCCACGATATCCTTGGCGTTACTGGGGATGCTGGCTTTAACTGATCAGAGGTATCTAGAGGGAGGGCTACTACTAGGTGCGTCTTTTTCCGCGAAGCTACTTACCGCGGGTATAGCCTACTACTTCTTCGTGAAGCTGGCATTCATTAACAGGAAATTCCACCATTTATTCAAGTACACTCTTGGATTCTCATTAACGGGGCTACTACCCCTACTCCTACTTTACGTCATCGCACCGCAGGGGTTCTTCAAGTTCATCGAGCATCACGCGACATGGTATTGTGAAAACTGCATCTACATGGTGTTCATCCAGGATATCTGGTCTCCGCTCCACAGATACCTCTACCCAGTATTCTCGGGTTTGTACGTAGCTGTATTAACAAAGCTGTTACTGGCTAGATACGAGCCACGCGTAGAGCTGGATATCAGGTACGCTTATGCATACACCTCCGCGTTAATAGTGTTCAATTACGTCTTCTCGCCTCAAATGCTCATCGTGTTACTGCCTCTCGCGGTGCTGGCTTTGAAGGGCTTTTTACTGCTAGAGTACGCCATTGCCGATCTTTTTAACGCGGCGCTAATTGTAGAATTTTTCGCCGAGATGCAGCGCGGTGGAAATCCCTGGATCCTGGGCTCCTCGGCTCAGCTAATGGCGTTAACTAGGAACATCCTGGTCCTGCTCTTGCTACTGCAGATCACACTAATACTCTACGGGTATAAGGGGGCTTGTACCCGGCTTTACAGCTTTTCGACCTTGATGTGCTTTACGACGCCGTCCTCGACCCCGACCACAGCGTAGTACCCCCTCATCAGCGGTCCTGGGTGCACTATAACGGTCTTACCCGATAGCGTCCACCCGCTATTTTCGTGCACATGTCCGGTGATCCAAAGTATCGGTTCGATTTTACGGAGGTACGTGGCGAAAGTCTTCGAACCTATTCTTTCACCATTAACGTTATCGAAAAAGCCGTATATGGGTTGGTGCGTTACGAGGATGAGGCTACCCGCTGAGCCGCTACCTAGCATGCTCATGAACTCATCGAACTGCTCTTCCGTGAACTCTATGAGCGTGTTGAACGGGCTAATTCCGCCTCCACCAACGCCATAAAATGTATATTCACCTATATTCACGAACCGGGAGTGTAGATTAACCAGGTCTTCGCCCAGCTCTCTAGCCTCGAGGAGTTCCGGCGGATCGCAGTTCCCGGGCACGAACAGCACCTTAACGCCAAATAGCCTACGAATACCGGATAGAATGCTATAGGCGGTACCCATGTCTTTGAAATACGTTATATCCCCCGCCACTACGACAAAGTCCGGTTTAAACGATTCCCTTTGTAACTTGGCATGTAGCCTATTGATGTTACCGGTTCTCTCATGTACATCGCTCACCACGAGCAATTTCATGGCGCGCCCCTCTCACCCAATTAGTTGCTAGCTAGTTGTTATATTATACAATTATAAGAGTAACCTTAATAGTGGAGTCTTAGGTAATGGTAGTTAACGTGTAGGTGCACGACGTGGTTAAGTGTAGCCGTTGTGACAGGTCAGCGGTATACGTCAATAAGATCAGCAATATTGCCTACTGCAAGCCGCACTTCGTAGAGTACTTCGAACACAGGGTGAGGAAGACTATAAGGAAGTATGGCATGGTTCAGCCTGGCGATCACGTGCTTGTTGGCGTTAGCGGCGGCAAGGATTCAATGGCATTATTACACCTATTACTCAAACTGAGAGGAAAAATACCCGGGCTAGAAATAACGGCCGTTCTCGTGAACGAGGGCATTGCGGGGTACCGGGAGAAGACGATCCCCAACCTAGTTAATTACGCCGAGAGGCGCGCAGTAAGGTACGTTATAGCTAGCTTTAAAGACTACGTAGGTAAAACCTTAGACGAGATAGTGAGGGATAGCTTTGAGCGGGAACTCCCCTACATGCCCTGCAGTTACTGCGGTGTATTTAGAAGATACGTCCTGAACAAGGTCGCACGAGAGATAGGTGCGACGGTAATAGCAACTGCCCACAACATGGACGACATTATCCAGACATACCTAATGAACCTCATAAGTAACAGCTGGGATAGAGCCCTTTCTCTCAGCCCGGTGAGGTCCTCTAGCGAGGAGTTTATCGTGAAGAGGATTAAACCTTTCTACGAAGTACCTGAAAAAGAAACGACAATATATGCACTCTTAAATAACCTAGTTCAACTGGAGTTTGTGCAGTGTCCTTACGTCAAGTACAATGTTAGGTTTGTCGTTAGGAAAATGCTCAACGAGCTCGAAGAAAAGTATCCTGGCTCGAAGTACGGCCTGCTGAGGAGCCTACTCGAATTACTTAAAATGAGGGGTAAGGACAAGCCCGTTACTAAAAAGTACACAAGGTGTGTAGTGTGCGGTAACCCAGCATCTCGCGCAATCTGCAAGGCATGCTTATTTAAAGCAAAGCTAGGACTTCTAAAACCCGGAGAAGAGAGGGCTCTATACGAGGCGGCAAGAACGAACCCCGAGGTAGCCCGCTTACTCAGGGTGTAAACTGCTTATAAGCTTGTAATAAGTACACTTGGAATGAACAACCTTCAAGCAAGTTAAAGAAGGTTGAGGACGGTGGGGTAGGCGAAGTCTATGAGCATAGAGCTGTTCGTGGGCTTAGGCTATGTAGGCTTGTTCTTGCTGGCTTTCCTATCGAATTCCATTCCATACTCAACAATCCCGTACCTCGTCTTCGTGGCCCCGTTACTATCTCGGTTGCGTGGGCTACCGTTAATCATCGCCATAATCGCGCTAGCTGCAGGGGCCACAGCTGGTAAGCTCGTGATTTACGCGGTGGGAAGGTCGATCTCGAGCGTGAAGACTGTCCGCAACTTCATTCGTGGGTTCTCGTACTTCGCACGGAAACACGAAAAGGTAACGTTCATAACGGTGTTCCTCATCGCCGCGCTACCCATACCAGACGATATCTTCTACATCCCTATCGGTGCTTCCGGCTACAACGTAATGCAGTTCGCCATTGCGTTGTTTACAGGTAAGCTCATCATCACGTTGCTAACAGCTGTTTACGGGTTTGTCTTAAGCTACTTGTTGGAGGGGGTAACCGAGCTCCCAATGGTAGTTAGCATCCCCATAATGATCGTGATTACCGCCGTTTTAATGGTAGCTTTTGGCAAGGTTGACTGGGCGGGTGTCGAAAAAGCCTACTACGAGAAGGGTATTTTACCGGCGTTCGCGTATGTCGTGATATCCTTTATAGAGGTGTTAATCTTAAGACCCGCAATCAAGCTTAAATCACTCATTTGCAATAAGTAGTACCGGAGATGAGGAGGAACCCGGGAGATCGAGAACTACTCGATGAATGTAGCATCGATAGCGGGCACCGATCCTCAAATACTTAGGTCCTCAGCAACACAGCTCCTAGAGCATGTAGTAAGGCGGTCGCTATAATGATGCCACCATAACCTACCGCGGCGTAAACTACTCCCGACACCAGCGTGCTGAGAAACCCGGTTGCCTCGCTTACTAATAGGTACTTAGTGGTTTCAACGCGGCCTAGTGCATCAACGTACATGGAGTATAAGGCCACGTCAATCTTACTGTTCAGGTACAGTGTTAGGCCGAGAACTAGTGCGATCATCGTGCCGGCTACGTTGCTGCTTTGCATCAATAGTAGTAGTGGTAGCATGCCGCGTACGAGCATTACTAGGTACGTCTTACCACCACTAATGGGGGCCGGTACGAGGAAATCCAGCGTCAACACGAGCCTCGCTAACCCGTATACTCCGAGCATGCTATCGGGGGCGTATCCCAGGACTTTACCTAGGTAGATGGGTAGCTGTATGAGCAGTAACGCGTTTGCAGCCCTAAAGCTTACTAGAGCCCATAGAATTCTCTTTACATTAACACTCTGCGCGGTGGACGTCAGTAGCTTGAAGCTGGGACGCCTGAACCCTGACAGCCCGGTTAGCAGAGTGTACACTACTAGGTTACTAGTAATTATGCGCTCTACGCGCTTCAATCCAACATCTATCCTATAAAGGGTTTTTTCTATTTTCAGTAAAGGATCCCTGATTAAAAGTAGCGTTGCGAGTACTGGTGCTAAGATCGGTATCGTGAAGAGGACTAGGTTGCATACAATAGCCTCTAACCCTACCCTGGAGATCACAATAAGTAGTAAGGCCTCACAAATGACTGTTACCGCTACCCTCCGGGCGAGGAGCCCATTCCACGAAGTGCTCGGGTGCATTTCATGTATATAGGTAAGGGTAGCCGTCTTAGCTAAGGCCTGAGCGCTCGAATATAGCAAGTACATCACGGCCAGTGCAGGTATGCCTGGAGCGTGCACGAATATGCCCAGTAACGTCACATACGATGCTAAGCATGTGAGTACTAAGAACACCTGTAGCTTAATGATACCTCTATCGGATAGCCTGCTTCCCGCGTATAGTGCCACGATGTAGAAGACATAGGACAGGGAATTTAATAACCCTAATTGGAACGCGCTTACCTTGGCAACTATTACTGCTAATACGTCCGTGAATATGTCCACTACGTTGACCACGGCGATCAGTAACGATAGCAGTAAAACCACTGTCACTTTGCCTACACCATAGTGGATTTGTCACTATGAATTAGGTTATAAGTGCAGAGTGCCGGGCACGTTATAGTAAAAGCGCGTCTACGCCCACTCCCTAAACTGATCGTATCTAGCGGCTCTAAACCTCCTCCCGTTGACGTACAGGCCCGGTTCACCGGCTTCAACCGCTTCGCCTATGACAGTGAATGGTACGTTGAAGTGCTCGAGGTCTCTTAGTACCGTCCGTAGCCATTCAGGCTTGACGCCGAAGACTACCCCATACTCCTCGCCTCCGAGCAGTGCGTATTCGAGTAGGCAGTCAGACCCCCCTCTACACAGGTCTACTAGTTGCTGTGGTGTTTGAGGCGGGTCTCTTACGGCTATTCCGCAGCTACTTAAAATCGCCATGGTTTGGAGCGTGTAGCCTAGCCCATCACTTACATCCATGCTGGCTGTTACCGCTTTGTAGTAGTTTTCAATAATGTAACCCACCTCCAAGTATGCTCTCGGCCTTTTAGTGAAGTCTACGACCCATTTTTCGTTAAGGGCCTTTTCAAAGCCATGTTTAACTACATAACCCATTGGACCGTAAATTCCAGTTACGACGATGGCATCGCCCGGTTTCAACCCCCTTCTACTCGGGGGCGTTCTCGCGGTCGTGAAGCCGAGCACGGAGATCGCCACCCACATTTCCGCGCTTCTATTGGTATCGCCACCCAGTACCCGGACCTTGTAGTACTCGGATGCCTCTTTCATGCCGCTAATGAATTCATCGAGTAGCTTCAAGTCTAGTTCAGGGGGTATTCCGAGAGCCACCATACACGCATGGGGTACTCCTCCTTTAGCAACGATATCGCTGATGGCACCCGTAAGTGCCGACCATCCTACATCGGAATACCCCCTCCACGGTAGTTTTAGCGAGTTCACCGTGTAAGCATCCATGGAGAAAAGTATCTTGGGAGCTCTGGGTATGACGTCGCGCGCGTCGTCGGGATGTGATAGGTGCTCGCCAATACCCGTCTTCGACAAGAGCTTTCCCGCGATCAGCGCGATAACCTCTTCTTCGCTCAAGGCACCAACGGTTTCCAACTCCGGCACCTCAGTTTACTTTAAGTTACTAGTCGTAAAAGTACACTTTCACTCGGGTGTTTTTCTCGAACCCTTCCACGTTCTCCGGTAGCACGACGTACCCATTCGTCCTAAGCATGCTTGATATAACTCCACTACCTCTAAGCATGTACGGCTCTGCGTAAAGCTCACCGTGCCGTTCAAACACGTTGACCCTTACAATAGACGTATAACCAGCGACGTTAGGTAGCCTTCTCGTCAATAATGCGTAGACCGAGTGCCTTTCCAGCCCACTAACACCCAGCCACTTGATAACAGCTGTTCGAAACAGGACCTCGTAACCCGTCCAAGCCGCGATGGGAAAGCCTGAAAGATGAAGTAGTAGTTTTCCACCCACAACGGAGCTACTCGTAGGTCTACCGGGCCTCAGTTTCACGCCTCTGAATACGAATTCACCGTGCCGTTTAACGAAATCTACTACAATGTCGTGCCTGCCTACGCCGGTTCCACCGGTCGTAATCACCACATCGGCTCCACGTTCAAATTCCCTTGCTACGGCATTTGCTACTGCATCAACGTCGTCGGGCACTATGCCGGAGTACTTGGCGTTAAACACGAGGTCCCTTACTAGTGACGAGTACACGATATAGGTCGAGGAATCGTACACCTTACCAGGAGGTGCTTCCTTGCCAGGCTCTACGAGCTCGTCTCCTACTGCTATGATAGATACATTTATCTTTCTATAGACCTTAACCTTGTCTACGCCATTAGCTGCAAGAGCTGCTAGTAGCGCTGGCTTAATAAGGGTACCTCTAGTTGCCAGTAAATCCCCTTTCTTGAAATCCTCACCTTTGAAGATTATGTTAGAGCCTCCCGCAACCGGCTTATAGACCAGGACTCTATCACCACGGACCTCGACATCCTCGCTCATCACGACAGCATCGGCACCGCACGGTATTGGTGTACCAGTGTAAACTTCCACCGCTACGCCGGGTTCGATGCACGGAAAGGCGGGCTTTTCACCGGGCTTCACCGACCTACTTGCTGTCAGTTCTACGGGATTGTAGTATGAAGCGCCCACCGTATCCAGGCTTCTTACAGCGTACCCGTCCACGGCGCTAATGTCTTCCCCGGGCCTATCTATAGTGGCGTACACCTCCTCGGCGAGGACTTTTCCAATAGCATTAGTGAGGTTTACGGTTTCTACGTCTAGGTGGAGTGTACGAGAGAGCGCGTCAACCAGGCGCCTAATCGCTTCACCGACGTCGATGAGCTCTAAAAGAGCCTTCACCGTTATCACTCCTCGTAAAGGGTCGTAACCGTTATAAAGACCGTTACGATTATGAGGATGCCGAAGACTATGTGTGTCGGTGAGATTTCCTGTTTTAGTAACAAGTACGCCAATAGCCCGGCCCCGAAGGGCTCACCATAACCAATGGATGTGGCTATCGATGCTGGATACTTACCGAGCATGTAGTTGATCAGCGTGTGACCCAGTATCATGGGCACGACAGCAAGCGCCACGAAGAACACGTACTTCACCGGCTCATAGTACAGCAGACTAACGCCCAGCATTCCCGCGAACAGCGCCACGAAGAGTGCCGCGACCAGGTAGGTGCTAATGGCATACTTGGTAGTCGGCTCCTTCAACTTATACCTTGCATAGCTACCCACCTCGAAGTAGACTGCTACCATGAAACCAGCTACCATCGCCTCTATAACACCAACATTAAACACCAATTCATGTACGCCAAGGTACATAGCAAGCAGAAGCGTACACGCTAAGAACCCCACAAACTGCATGAGGGGAAGCCTTCTCCTGTACGCAATTACCTCTATTAGGAGTGAATAGAAGGGGTATACCGCGACGAGCAGGGTACTTATGTACACTGGTATTATGAAAAGGCTACGCATCCAGAAAACGAAGTGCAAGGCTAGAGACACACCGGACACTATATGGTGTGGTCTAATCCTCGGTGGGGTGGGTCCGCCCTGTAACGTGTCAATGAGGTATAGGAGCGGGACGGATAGCAGTAGTCTCCAAAAGGCGCACGCTTCCGCGGGGGCGCCGGACAGCAAAACAAGTATACTACCGGAACTTATCGACAACCACACGACGGTGAGCAAGCACACTAACTGGACAACGTTCATTAAGGACCTGCCAGCGGTGTTCACACCTTAGCGCACCTCTCATTACATTCTCTTGAGCTTCGGTATGCCCATGATATCCATGAGCTCTGAGAGCACCACTAACACCATTAGCGTTAATGCTATTCGTGCACTTCTCTTAAATGCGTCGCGTTCGCCGATGACTGGGTACTTTTCATAGAACTTGTTGAATTCCAGTGCCAAGCCGATCGCGTATTCCAGTAGCTTATTTGGCTTCATCTCCCGGTAGGATTCCAGTAACACGTCTTTAAACTTAATTAGGATCTCGATAAGCTTCTTCTCTTCGGGAGAAAACTGCATCTTACCTCCACCTTTTACCGCGTCGGCCATCTTCGCGTAAATGGCACCCGGTTCATTGAGGAACTCCAATCCCCATAGATTTCTAACAACACCTTGCGCCCTCACGAAGGCATATTCAATGATCGTCCCATACTCCACCTCTCCTAGTTTTTTAGGGTCGAACACTAAGACCTTGCCGGGATCTACGGATAGTAATAGTGTCCTGGTGTTCGCGACGGCGAGCTTCTCTGCCACGCTCATGAGCTCCTCGGCGTTTAAGCTGCTTTCCTTTTCCACGAGTTTTTGCAACACGTTTAGTTTACTATCCACGAGCATTTCGTCTACCGTGTAGTATGTGCCGCGCCTACCGCTCATCCGGGCTCCTTTGAGGTGGACCATCTCGTACGCGAAGTGGTGGAGGTTCTCCGCTTCTTTAACGTAACCTAGGATGTGCAACACCGCTTTGAGCTGTTTCTGTTCCCGGGCCTGCTCTACCGCGATGACGTTATATACCCTCTCTGCACCGAGATCCCTAAACTTGTAGAGAGTGTACGCGATGTCTCGCGTAACGTAAAGTGTCGTACCATCACTTCTCTGCACCACGAACCTGCCTGCCTGATCGGGGTAGAAGAGGCCCTTCACGTACTCGTGATCCTCTGCTGCCTTGTTCAAGTCTACTTCTATCGCCCCCCCCTCAACTACTCTAGCGTAGCTCGTCTTAGCCAGGTCTTTAACTACATTTCGTGCTTTTTCGAGGATCTCATTGCTAGACTCGTAGTCAAACCCGTTGAACTCTATGTCGAGTTTTTTAAGCGTCTCCTTGAATCCACTAATAACGCTTTCGGAGACCCTTCTAAACAGGGCGAGGACATCCTCTTTCCCACCTTCAGCGAGCACCATCAGCTTCCTAATAGACTCTTCCACCTCCTTGTAGTCTAGTACAGACGATTTTAATGCGTTATAGAGTTCGGGATAGTGGGTTGCAAGCCTTCTCTCAGCTGCAAGGTACTCTCTATATTCCCGCGCCAAGCTCCTGATCTCGTCGATCAGTTTCAGTATTTCGGTAGGTACTGTGTTATCTCTGGCGTACTGCCTTTTCAATACCTCGTACAGTCGCTTAGTGTACTCAAGTAATTCCAGTTTAAAGTTCTTTTTCCATGCTATTTCGCAAAGCATGAACCCTAGGTCCCGAGAAGCGCCTCCCGAGAACTCGTTGTTGGCGAAGTCACGGCAAGCGCTTTCAGCTTTCTCGACGAGCAGGTTCATTTTACCTTTAAGTTCGCTTCTCAATCTACATAGCTCTACTAGAACGTGCGTTAGGGCGTAGATCACTCCGTACCAGTGGTCTACTTTAAGGGATTCAGGTCTAACGACTCCCTTAGACTCGGCAACACTAACACCGTACACTAGAACGGCTACTTGTCTACCCATATCATTGACATAAAACCTCGTTTGAACGTTAAATCCGAGCTTTCGAAGTAGCCTAGCGTACGTGTCTCCTAAAACGCTGTTCCTACCACTACCTATGTGTAGCGGGTGTACGGGGTTAGCGCTAGTGTGTTCAACGATAACATGGGATCCCATGCCAACGCTCTTTAACTCCTCGAACACCTTTCCGGTGGCGAAGTCCCGGACAAGCTGGGTTAGAATATTCGAGTAGTCTATTGTAACGTTCACATACCCGTTCACAAAATCCACCTTTTCAACCCAGCACTTGTCGTACGTAACGGAATATAGCTCGCTAGCTATCGCTCTACCCACTTCATCCCATTTACTGCGCTCTACGTTTCTTAGAACAGCGTGTATGGCGATACCGTAGTCTCCTAGTTTGGAATCCGGTGTAGGAGCCACTTTCACCTTCCCGCTAGTAATTAGCACGTTGACAAGGTCCTTCTCGATGCCGAGCACCTTGCTCAGCGCATCTGGCAGATGGCTTACAATGCACTCCGATATCTCGTTCATACCGGACTCCTACTAATACCACTTTACAGCATACCGCCGCTTTAAAGTCTATGAGTGAAGTGGAGCACTAGCTACTGCGCCCTGCTCGGGAACAACGCGTGCGCGAGTCTCCACTACGAGACCCTACTACTAGGTGTACATTTTTAAATCCTGGCTTTATATTGAGCAATGGAGATTTGCGTGAGAGGAGTTGGTTAGCAAGAGGTCTTTAACCGTAGTAATTGGAGTGCTTGTATTGTTAACAGCAATCACTGCAGCCACGTTTATGTACATTAAACCCGCTTCAACGCCTCAAACAAAGCAGGGTAAAGTAGTGATATACGCATACAATGACAGGATAACCGGAATAGATCCCAGTATCGAGGACGATACCGGCCTCGTAGTGCTAGGTACCATATACGAAACCCTAACATACTACGATCATGAGACGGGCGAAGTGAAGCCGCGCCTAGCCATCAACTGGACTTCTAGTGAAGGAGGCACTGAGTGGACTTTCCACCTCCGAAGGATGGTGAGCTTTCACGATGGGACGCCCTTCAACGCTACAGCGGTAAAGATCAGCGTTGAACGTGCAAGGGACATATATAGGGAAACCGGTAGGGGGCTGGGCTACATATGGGACGCCGTTGAAGAAGTCGAGGTCGTCGACGAGTACACGGTCAAGTTCAGACTAAGATACCCACAAAGGCTAGACTTACTGGCCTCCGCGGCTTATGCAGCCTACATCTTCTCGCCGAGCGTCCTGGAGAAGAGTGGTTCCACCCATTACACCGATCGTAAGCTCGAGGAATGGTTTAATGCGGGTAATGCCGTAGGGACGGGGCCTTACAGGCTCCTCTACTACGACCCCGTCAAAGAAATCCGCCTAGAGAAATTTAAGGATTGGTGGGGCTGGGAAGAACTAAACAACCCGGACGCACCGGATATTGTAGTAATTAAGATAGTGCTTGAGCCTGCATCGCAATACAACGGGCTACTGGGAGGCCAGATCGACATCGCGTGCAGTGTTCCTAGAGAAAACGTCAAGGAGCTCGAAGAACGGGGCTTCGGGGTAATTAAGCTGAAGGCATTCCACAACTTCCTACTGTTCTTTAACACTAAGAGGTATCCAACCAACATTACCGAGTTTCGCTTAGCGGTAGCTCACGCGCTAAACTTATCGAGGATAATCAATGACGTCCTACTCGGCTACGGGCAAGTCGCTAGTGGCGTCATACCAGCTGGTTTTCCAGGTAGCACTGAGGGCTTCGTGTACGAATATGATTTAGTCAAGGCTAGAGATTATCTGGAAAAATCGGGAGTGAAGACGCCTCTAAGCGAGCCGATCGAGCTATTGTACCAGGTGGATTACGAAGAGACGAACAAGTTCGCGGTGATCTTCAAGTCGGTAATGAGCGAGCTGGGTATAGAAGTTAAGCTGAACGCCCAGGACTGGACTAGGCTCAAAGACATCGCTAAAGGTGTGTGGGAAGACCCCGAGAAAACCCCCCACATAATAATGGCTGACTGGTGGCCTACGGTGCCCTCACCATACGACTATCTTTACACAATGTTTCACAGTGATTCGAGAGAGTGGAACTTCGCAGGGTACGAGAACGAGGAACTAAACAGGTTAATAGATGCTGCGTGGGAGCTGGAAGGTTCTAACTACGAGCAGGCGCTTGAACTCTACAGGCAGGCACACGAAATAATATTCAGGGAAGCGGTTGCTGTGGGTCTATGGGATGAAATAAGGCCATTCATATACTCGAAGAGAATTTACGTGCCCCAAGAAGCGCTCAACCCGCTTTACATGTACGTTATAAGATTTGAACTAGTGAAGGTAAGGTCGTAGAATTGCCTATAAGCTTGAACTACATAATTAGGAGAATCGTCCTCTCCTTCCTAGTTGTTATTGGAGTGATAGTCTTTTCATACCTTCTACTAATGCTCACTCCAGGAGATCCCGCGGTAAAATGGGCTGGTAATCCCCGCGGGCCAGGTGCCGCTAAGGCAGTTGAATTAGCTAGGCGTGAACTAGGTTTAAACCAACCACTCTACGTTCAAGTGGCCGGTTTCATCTACAACGTATTGACCGGAAACCTGGGTATGAGCATAGCCTATAAGATACCGGTAAACCAAGTCATCTTGTCCGGGTTCACATCCACGCTTGAACTACTGGTCTTCGCGTACCTGCTAGCTGTCCCGGTAGGTGTATGGCTTGGAGTATGCTCAGCGCTCAGAAGAGGGGGAAGGCTAGATGCCTTTACCCAATCGTTCAGTATAGTCTTAACCAGCACCCCCACGTTCTGGCTTGGCGCAATCATACTACTAATACTGTACAGCGCGTTCGGATTAATACCGTACGGTAGAGTTTCAAGCAAGCTTGTCCTGGAGAGCGGGTTTGAGCCCGTAACGGGCTTATACTTACTGGACTCGCTGATAACGGGTAACTTTCAGGTGTTTATTGACGTGCTAAAGAGGATGATTCCGCCCGCGCTCGCCATATCCATATACCCCATTGGCGCTCTAGCTAGGGTTACGAGAACCCTCGTGGCTGAGGCTCTTTTAGAGGACTATATAAGGGCGGTAGTGGCGTGGGGCGTCAGGAGGCAGACTATCATAAGGCAATTCGTGCTAAGATCGGCTATACCGCCATTGATTCAGGTATCCGGCTTGGCGTTCGTTTACAGCTTAGTGGACGCCATGGTCGTGGAAACGCTCATATATGGGAGAGAGGGCCTTGGGAGTATTCTACTAGATGCACTACATAAGTCTGATTTCCGCGTCGCGATAGCGCTGGTTGTTTACTTGACGATATTCTACATAGCCATCAACACGCTGGTTGACATCCTACAGGCTACTATTGATCCGAGGGTGAGGCTTTAGCGATGATCAGGCGGCCCCTTCTCGGGATAGTTTCGAGGAGTCTCGGTAAAGCGAGGTTTAAGATAGGGCTTTTCATTTCCATAACCGTTATCATTCTCGCGGTGATTTCCCCATTTATAGTGCCCTACCCGCGGGAGGGTTATGGTTATGTGCCACCCGAATCAAGTGGTAGGAGGCTGCTTCCGCCTTCATTGCAGTTTCTATTCGGGACAGACGCTCTCGGAAGGGATCTTTTCTCGAGAGTGATCATCGGGACCAGGACAGCTATAATTCAGGTTCTAACTGTTATTTCCATGAGCATGCTGATAGGAGTGATCATGGGCACGTGCTCGGCCTACTTCAAGGGCGTTACCGAGGCCGTTCTCAACTACTTAACAGAGCTTTTCATGTCGATACCTTCAATACTGATAGCGCTGTTCCTCCGGCTAACAATGGACCAGGGAATACACGTCGTCATCGCGTCGCTAACAGTGACTTGGTGGTCCTGGTATGCAAGAATATCCTACGTCTACGCGAAGAGCGTCGTTGAGCTGGACTACGTAGTACTAGCTAAATTATCGGGCTTAAGTCCACTTAAGATAATTATGCGGCATGTCGTGAAAAACCTGATTCAGCCCATGATCGTCCAGGCGATTTCGGACATGGGTAGCGTCTTACTCGAAGCATCAGCTATAAACTTCATGGGCCTCGGCCTACCCCCCGGCTCGCCGGAGTGGGGTGTTATACTGTACGAGGGCATAACTGGACTGAGCATTGAGGTGTTCACCAAGGCGCCATGGTTGATCATAATACCGGGTCTTTTCATACTGGTAACCACTCTCGGGTTCAGTTTGGTGGCTGATCCTCTGCGAGAAGACCTAGACCCCAGGCTACGTAGGAGGTGGAGGCTGTGGTTTTAGCGATCCGGGCCGAGAACCTGAAAGTAGGGTACGCGAGCGAGGAGGGGTACGTAATATGGGCCACTAGAGGGGTAAATCTCGAAGTCTCGGAAGGAGAGGCACTTTGCTTAGTAGGGGAAAGCGGGTGCGGGAAGTCGACGATAGCCAGCGCGATCGCGGGCGTTCTACCCCCTCACAGCATAACGGAAGGTAGACTATGGATCTTCGATCGCCTGGTGATCGATGGGCCCCGTCATAGATTTAATGGCGTTCGGGGCAGAACTGTCAGCCTAATACCCCAAAACCCGGGTACGAGCTTAAACCCGTTCATAACCGTTGAAGACCACTTCTACTACATAGTGAGAGAACTGCACAAGCTCAATAGGGAGGGGGCCAGGAAAACCGCACTTGAACACCTGCGAATGGTGGGGCTAAATAGCGATGTGCTAGATAAGTACCCCCACCAGCTAAGTGGGGGAATGCAGCAGCGGGTTTTAATCGCGATAGCTCTAGCAAGTGGTGCTAGAATAGTAGTCGCGGATGAGCCGACATCTTCCGTAGACGCCAATTTGAGGGCTCAAATACTAGCTTTAATTAACAAGCTGAGAAAAGAGCTTAAACTCACGTTGCTACTGATAACGCATGACATGCTCTCTACTGCAAGCGTGTGCGACAAAATAGCGGTCATGTATGCGGGTAAAATAGTCGAGGTGGGCTCTACGCAAGCTGTCTTGAATAAACCTTACCATCCCTACACGAGGATGCTTCTCGAAAGCATACCAGTCCTCGGATCCAAGAAGCCTTTAAAACCACTACCGGGAGAACCTCCAAGCCTCTTAGAGGACTTTTCCCGGTGTCCCTTCAGAGATAGGTGTCCATTTAGGGCAGATGTCTGCGAGAAGGAGCCGCCTTTAGTCCCCGTGAATGGTACGGGGAAACCCCATTATACCATGTGCTGGCGGTTTAAAGAGGTGATTGAACACGGATAGTAGTAGCGTTGTGGAACTCAAGGGCGTTTGGGCAGGGTACAAGATCGTATGGAGGGCAATGTCCATCTTTAAGCGGTACTACGTGGTCTTGAAAAACATAAACCTAAACGTTCGTAGCGGGGAAAGAGTGGCTATCATAGGTGAAAGCGGCTCTGGTAAATCCACTCTCCTCAAAGTGATCTTGGGGCTTCTCAAGCCTATAAGAGGCGAGGTTAGAATTCACGGGGTATCGATATACCAGTTGCCGTGGAAGAAGCGCGTTCAGACAATACGTAAAGTAGGCTACGTTCCGCAAGACCAGTATAAAGCACTGAACCCTTCCCTCGAAGTTAAGCAAATACTCGCCGAGCCGCTCGAAGTGCTGAAACTGGATAAAAAAACCATCGAGCAGAGAATTAAAGAGATATCAAAGCTCGTGGGTTTGCCAAGCCACGTACTGGACTTAACCCCTGATGAATTGAGTGGAGGGATGAGGCAGAGGGTTCTAATAGCTCGGGCCTTGATACACGAGCCCACGGTGCTTTTATTAGATGAGCCCACATCTGCGCTTGACGTGTCCATACAGGCGCAGATCATCAACTTGCTGAATGACGTGTACTTGAAGCTACACCCCACCATGATACTGGTAACTCACGACCTAGCTGTTGCCCAATATCTAGCTGACCGTGTACTCATAATTAAGGACGGTATTATCGTTGAGGAGGGCCCCCTCGACTGCGTTCTCAGATCGCCGAAAAGCGAGTATGCGAGATCTCTTGTCTTAAGCTACTACGTAACAGCTTCACTAAACCGCAATGAGCTCATCTAAGCTCATTTTTAAGCCTGCTTACAATCGCTTATAGTAGAGTACAGGTGTTTATGTGGAGGCGGTCACGTACGTTACCCCCAGACAGTATTCGATAATCAAATTGGTTTTAGAACTGAAGGAACCGCTACTAGTTGAAATCTCTGAAAGGCTCGGAGTACGGCAAGAAGACCTTATGAGGGATTTGAGCGAGTTAGAGGCCAAAAAGTTAGTTGAGGTGGTTAGGGCGAAAAGGCGGCATTACGTTCTCGCAGAGCTCGCTAAGTACTACTTAGAGCGCGGTTTTCCGGAAGAGGTAGTACACGATGCTCTTGCTACCTGTACAAGCAGGGTTGTCGAGGAGTTCGCCAAGTGCGTTGAGAACATTGCAAAATACCCCATTGAAGAAGTCTACGTAGGTATCCAGTACCTTGCAAGAAGTAGGTGCATCGTCATAGATAAAGGAGTAATAGTAGCTGTCAATGAAGATCGGTGCGTTGAGGCGTTGAAAAGCGCGAAAAGCTACCGGGAGCTCTTGAACAACGTCTCGCGCGGAATGGAGCTAGACGCGGATACCTTTAACTCCTTGAAGAGGCGTAGACTAGTTGAAGTGCAAGAAAGGGTAGTAATAACCCTCCGGCCCACTAACACGCTAGTTAGCTTATGGGAACGCGGTCTCGTAAAAGAGAAGATCTTGGTTACCGTTGTGAAACCCGAGTACGCCCCTGAACTGGACCGTTACTTAATTAAAGAGTTCGACCTCTCAGTAGAGCCCCCGAAACCCCGCCTTTCAAAGAAACACCCATTCATGCAATTCATAGATGAACTAAGGGAGATAATGGTCAGCATGGGCTTCGAAGAGGTTAAGGGACCTCATGTAGAATCCGAGTTGTGGAACTTCGATGTGCTGTACCAAGCCCAAGACCACCCCGCCAGGGAAATTCACGATACGTTTTTCATTAAAACGAGCTTACAAGCACGCGCACCTCTAGACTTGATTGAAAGAACGCAAATAGTCCACGAAACTGGGTGGGGCTATAAGTGGAGCCCTGAAAGAGCTCTCAAACTCGTACTCAGGAGTCAAACAACAGCTGTCACGGCAAGGGCCATTTACGAGCGGGGTCCCGGAGAGTACAGGGTCTTCACCATCGACAGGAACTTCAGGCCGGAGAGCCTCGATGCGAAGCACAGCATGGAGTTCTACCAACTAGACGGGGTGATAGTGGGTAAAAACATCAGCTTCAAGCACCTCTTATACTTCTTCAAGGAGCTTGCAGCAGCACTTGGTATAAGGGAGGTGTGGTTTAAGCCAGGGTACTTCCCCTTCACGGAGCCCAGTGTTGAGGGGTACATTAAACACCCGAAACTTGGATGGATAGAGGTGTTTCCAGGAGGTATGTTTAGACCGGAGGTTATGGAAATACTTGGTGCAAGTACGTGTAAGGCGGCAGCGTGGGGTATTGGGGTGGACAGGCTGGCTATGACCGTTCTCGAAGTAGACGACATAAGACTGCTATTTTCAAGGAACTTGGAAGTCCTATCGAGTATGAGGTTCAAGGGGCTGGACTACTTCACGAAGAAGTCTACAGGTAAAAGTGTTAAGGTAGTCGACGCGCCTTTATAGGGTTAAAGCGCTCGATGGTTCATCCTCAAAAACAAAAACTCCTACTAGCCTTACTGCTAAAAGCAGTACTTAAGCACGACATCGCCTTCGACAAGGCATTCAGCCTGCTCGTGAAGAAGCATGGTTTGAGTAGCAGGGAGGCAGGCCTGCTCTACAGGGCCTTCTACAAGGTGATCATATACTACCACACGATCAGGTTCATGTCCGCGTACAGCGGTTTTGGACCGCGAATAGGCGGGTTAGTGGAATACCTATATGCCCGGAACTTCGACGTAGACTGCATTCTAGACGAGGTTAAGGAACTATCCCACTCGCTGTCCCCTACCCTACAATTAGCACTACTCCACGGTTACCCCTCATGGTTTGTCAGAGATCTCCACGGGAAGTTACCACTAAACGAACTCGAGAACATGCTAAGGAGTTTAAATGACCGTAAGAGATGGGTACGTGTAAATACGGCGAAAACGTCGATCGAAGACGCGATTGAGTGCCTAGAAAGAAGCGGTTTACGCGTTAAGCAGCACAGGGAATTCAAGGAGATGCTACTGCTCGAAGACCCCTTTGCTAAGATCGGAGATAACGAGTGCTTAAAGGAGGGTCTCGTCGTGCCGCAAGACATCAGTTCATACGCCTCAACGCTAGCTCTTGAAAACGTGCACGGGGACTTTATAGATGCTTGTAGCGCGCCAGGCATAAAGCTTATCCAGGTGCTCTCGCGAGCCACCATTACGCGTACCATCGCGGTTGATATAAGCGAGAAACGGGCAAGCGTCATCCCCAAACTCGTCAACTCGTTTCTAGGCACGGTGCCAAATCTTATAGTGGTAACTGGTGACTCGAGGACGCTCCATTACAATGTAAAAGGCGCGGCTGTACTCGTAGACTCGCCTTGCAGTAATAGCGGGGCCATCTACGCTGACCCCGTCGTTAAACTGCACCTTTCCAGGAAACGACTCAAAAGACTGCAACTTGTACAGAAAGCGTTGTTAGAGAACTGTCTAAAACACGCGGAGAAGCTGTTCTTCGTGACGTGTAGCGTTCACCCATTAGAGGGGGAAGAGGTGGTGGATTACTTAGTAGAAAAATACAGTGGTAAAATCGAGCTCCTCCAATTAAAACTCCCATATGTAGATAAAGGATACATGGGATACAGGTGTTCCAACAGCGCGTTTAGAATTTACCCCCACCGCGTGAATGGCCAAGGATTTTTCATCACCGCATTGCGGGTGCAAGGCATTGAGTGAAGTTAAAGTCGAGCACTTCTACGGGATATATCCGAGTAGCGCTTATGGAAACCTGCTTTTAGTAGACCCCCTACTACCTCCTAGAAAATGCTATGTAGACTGCATAACGTGCCCCCTGAGGCGAGACCGAGTTACAGAGGCCTCGCTAACCGCTAGTCAACCAAGCCAAATCCTAGGTAACATCGAAGAAAGGCTACCTACCGGGGTAGAGTTGAATGGCGTCTTGTTATGGGGCTCTGGCGACCCACTTCAACTGGTAAACATACATGAAATACTACTCTCCCTAAGAGCTTTCTTGAGCTCACGTGGCATTGGTCGTAAACTCTACGTTCATACGAGCCTCCTGGGGCTACTGAAATGCTCTGAGGGGAGTGCACAGGAACGTGCCAGGTTCGTATTAGAGCAGGTAGACGTGCTCCTAATACCGTTCCTCTGGTACGGGGCTGAAAAGTACTTGTTGGGGTGGCCCCGCGAAAGGAGCTTTAGCGAATATTTGGAACTATTGAGAAAGACCTTCGAAAGCAACCGAGATAAGTTAATCATAGAGCTACACCTATTCAAAGTACACGAGAACTATTACCCAGAACACTTCCACATAGATGAAACGGTCGCCGTTTTAAGGTACATTAAGGCAGAGGCCCTGGTGTTGAAACCCGTTGACAGGCCTCCTGCAAGTCCACACGTAAAGCCCTTACCTGAAAGCCGCGTTAAGCGTGTGTGCGAGTTCTTCGTCGAAGAGGGGTTTAAGGTGAATATCGACAGGTACGAGCCCCCTTCTACGCCTCCGCGCTGGCAGAAAACGGCGACCGTACTATATAACCACTTGTTGAGGATTCCTTCAAAGTACGTAGAGATCAAGGCAATGTACGGTGACCTCGGCATCATAGCGTTGAATAACCTGCTCTCAAAGAACATGGTTTCGAGAATTCCATGGAGCGGTGACATATACTTTACGGGAAAGTAGGGTACCAGGTTGTTTTCGGGGACTCCTATCTCTCCAAGCATTACTCGTCACCGGGAGAAGCCTAGAACCACGCGGTGGGCACGTAAAAGAGGCCTCTTCCGGGTCCATCAATATGAAGCTTACTCGACTCTAAGCCTCCGAACACTAGGGGGCTTCAAACCACCCTCCTCGGGCAACTAAAGGCCCCTTCGGTATGACTACAGCACCTTCCTTGATAACCATTTTCTACACGATAAACTCAACCCACTTCGGGCCCTGCGTTATTAGGAGTGGTGTGCTTCAGACTGGGCGTGAAGCTGAACCTCCACGCGGAGGGGGCGTAACCTTAAACCCAGCTGCAAATAACCCTAACCCCTTAAAGAGTACGTTAGCTAGGTATGGGAAGCGTGTGTCCTCGCTGTTCTTCGACTACGTGGCCAGGGGCACGCCCTCACTTCTAGGGTCGCACGCTAATACCAGTACTCCTTTACTTAGCTTGCCTACGTGAACGTGCCCCTTCAAGCCGAAGTAGTTTGCTTTCTCGGCAACTATGTTGTTGAGCTCGCTCCTGCTGGGCACTCTTAGGGGCTCTTCAATTATAACTTTCTGGCTACCGTAGAAGGTTGTATATATGAATCGCGGAGCTGAGAGCGCCTCGTCCACGTTCATGTTGTACGCGAACAGATTTTCGAATACCCTTAAATGAAGCTGAGGCCTTAGATCCCCACCAACACAGCCAATAATATACTTCTCGTTACCCCTGTCCACCCCGAGAACCGACAACGTGTGCAGGGGTAGCTTTTCTGGCGCCGGACTATTCGGTAAGCCCTTCTTCTTGGCAAACCCCACTGCCCTGTTCTGAACGGGAAAGCCCGATATCACTAGTCCTGAGCCAAAACTACTGAAGAGGCTCTGTATGAACCCCAATATGGCCTCTCCATCCGAGACCACGAAAAACGTCGTATCGCTAGCCGTGCCGTTCTCGTTTGAGGAGGCTTCGAGTTCGAGGTTACTTATATCAGAGTATTTTACGTGGCTCTGCGGATCTATGCTCATATAGTCCGGGTCTCCGAGGTAAAGGTCTCTGAACAAGTAAACGTCTGCAACCGGTTTACTCCACTTAACTATTCTACTTGGAGAGTCGAAGGGTTCCTCGCGAAGGCCTAGTTCGTACAGCGCACTTATTAGCTGAAGCGTTGAGACCCCCTGGGTATTTGGCGGTAACTCGTAAAGGGTCATCTCATCTACTTCGAGCTTAAGCGGTTTTACCTTATAGCTACCGTGCTCCATTAGATCGTCAAGTCCCACGTCCACGCCCTGATCCTGCAGTTCTGAAACAGTATTCTCTGCGAGTTCACCGTAATAGAACTCCTCCCAGCTACGTGAAGCTACCAACCTTAATGCACGTGCCATCTCCCTGTTCACATATAAATCCCCGAGTCTAAGTCCCTTAAAGTAATTAGCCCACTTGTAAACTGCGAGCTCCTCCTCGTTGAGCTTGCTAGCCCTTGCAAGCGAAAGACCTACATGGAAGCCACTATACGCTAACTTAATTGCGGGCTTTAATAGGCGTTCTAGGGGCATGGTGGCGTACTCTTCGTGTATGTGCCCCCACAAGTGTACAAGCCCTGGAACGGTGACTGTGAGGGGACCTCGTAGTGGTTTCTTCTCCAAGAATGCGTCGACATCAAACCCCTTCGGAGACCTGCCTGATGACATGTAAGCAACTACGTCGTCTCCAATGAAACCTAGTAGAAACGCATCTCCTCCTAGCCCACCCATGTGTGGTTGCACGACGGAAAGGACGGCGCTCACAGCTATTGCGGCGTCGAATGCATTTCCACCCTCTTTCAGTACCTCGACCCCCACCTGCGTTGCTAGCTGGTGGTCTGAAACCACGCCCTTCTCCCCGATCGCTACCTTTGTAACCATATACTTCACCTAGGGGTAGTACACGATGCCATCTTCTTTTAGCTTAGCAATATCACTACTCGAATACCCTAACTCCCTTAAAACCTCAACCGTGTGCTCGCCAAGTAGTGGAGGGTGCCTGGTGTTAATAAACCTCCTACCATTAACTGTGACCGGCTCGTTTAGTTGAGGTGTTTTATTGAGCTTTGGATGATCGAGGCTTATCACGACGTTTTCCGAGGCCACGTAAGGGTCTCTAAACACCTCGTCGATCTCGTATACGGGTGATGCGGGAACGCCGCCCTCTTCAAGTACCTTAACCCAATAATCTCTCGTATTTTTCTCGAATATGCTCTGTAGCGCATCGACTAGGTCCTTCCTATTAGCTACCCTGTCAGCGTTGGTCCTGAACCTCGGGTCCTCCGCCAGCTCTTTTGCGCCAACCGCGTTACACAGTAGTCTCCAAAGCCGATCATTGGCAGCGGCGACGATAAACCACTTACCGTTGGCGTCTCTAAAGGCCTGGTAAGGGGCCATTGAGGGGTGCGCGTGCCCCATTCTCTTGGGCCTTAGCCCGGTCATGAGATACATTAAGGGAACGTAGCACATTGAAAATATAGCGGTATCGTACATGGACACCTCTATTTTAGCCGGCTTTACCCCCGCATGTAGAGCGGCGAGCGTGTATATGGTGGCCATCATCCCCGTCATGACGTCGAAGAGCGCGAAGCTGACTCTCACGGGGGGGTCTCCTTCACTGCCCGTCGTCAGCATTAAACCCGACATTGCTTGTATTATAACGTCATACGCGGTTTTATGCTCATATATGCTACCCTGCCTAAAGCCCTTTATACTCACGTACACTACCTGGGGGTTCACCCTGACTAGGGTTTCGTAGTCAACTCCCAGCTTCTCAGGCACGCCAGGTCTAAAATTCTCCACTACGATGTGGGACCTTGCTACGAGCTTGTACAAAACCTCGCGTCCCTTTTCCGATTTGAGGTTAATCACAACGCTTCTCTTACCCCTATTTACGGACATGTAATACGCGCTCTCCCCGTTAACGAAAGGAAGCCACGAGCGCGTTTCATCGCCTTGAGGTGGCTCTATTTTTATCACATCTGCGCCGAGGTCAGCCAGAATCATCGTCGCAAACGGCCCCGCTAGAGTGTGACTTAAATCTACTACTCGAATGCCTTCGAGCATCAACCATGCCACCGAGCCTTACCTCTAGGAGAATAACACTACTGAGATTAATAATAGCCACGGGAGATCGCGCGGTAATACTCTCTCCCCTCCTTAAAAGTTCTAACAAATGCAATACATTAAGTGAATGCATATAGAGGGTATTGTGATGGCCCTATCAGCAACTAGTGCGGGAATATTCAGTAAGCTCTATTCGGTGTTTAAATCGCGAGATCCCCTTAAGCGCGAGATCCTGCAATCAGCGGGCATCATAGACAGGATGCTGAGATCCCTTGAAACGTCTAAGAAAAACCTCGAAACGGCTATAGAGGAGCACAAAAAAAAGTTAAAGGTACAAGGTGACGATAAAGAGCTGGCAAAGATCATCGATGATGAGATCAGGAACATATACGGGTACCTCTCGATGATCACTAAAACGATATACGACCTCGCAAGGGTGAAGTACAGGCTTGAAACCCTGTTCTACGTGGAAGAGCCGTTGAAGATCATACCAGAAGTGCTGGAAGAGCTCAGATCCGTGGAGCCCGTCATCGA
Organism: Desulfurococcaceae archaeon; assembly: GCA_038845865.1. NCBI lineage: Archaea > Thermoproteati > Thermoproteota > Thermoprotei > Desulfurococcales > Desulfurococcaceae > Desulfurococcaceae archaeon. The sequence continues at coordinate 112,694 of JAWBQJ010000004.1, read as the reverse complement.
GAAGATCAACCCACAGCTGATCAACCAGATAAAGGCACTCGAGCAGAGAGTTGCAAGCATTATGGCGTTATCGTCGTCTTACATACCGGGTATAAGTAGTATACCGCAACAACCGGTAAGCGCGAAGATCGACGTTAGTGAACAGAAGCGGGCTAAAAGCGTTGAAAGAGAGGCCATGGAATTGAGAGCTGGCGAAAAGCCCTTAGAGAGCGTTGCACGGAACCTGGTAAAAAGCACTGAACTTAAACGAGAAGAAACCGTTAGCGCTGTCACGGTAAGAAAGGCTGAAGCAGCACCGATCCCCTCCACTTCCGAGAGGTCGAAGCCCGAGCAGGAGGTCCTCAAAGATACGGTTAAGGCAGTAGTGGAGTCGAGCGTACCACTACACGTTGTCGAGCAGTGGTTACTTAACGAGCTTAAGGTTTCCGGGGGTGTGCTGGACATAAGGCTGTTCGAGAAAAAATATGGTGTAACGCGCGAGGTAGTCCTGGAGGCCATTAGATCCCTCGAAGCCAGGAACATCATCAGAGTACGCAGACGGTAGCGGTAGCGTACAGGCAGGCCGAGTAACCAGAGGTGCTAGCGTGAGCATGTACCACATAGCAGATAAGGGCGTAGAGTATGCGCAAAAAGCAATAGCCGCCGACAAGGCAGGCGACTACGAGACTGCGGTAAAGTACTATAAGGTGGCAATAGACTTCTTCACCAAGTACCTGATTTTGTACCCAGATGCGCCTTTGGCAGATTTCTACAAGGAGCTTATATCGAAGTACAAGAACAGAGTAGCCGCTCTTGAAAAAATGCTCGCGGAAAGGCCCCGAATAGCGGATACCGGCGCTTCCCCGGTAATTGGTGGTAATAGTGCAAATGTACAAGTATTCCAGGTACTGAGGCCCGAGCAGAGGCCTAAGAAAACGTTCGATGACCTCGTCGATTTAGAGAACGTTAAAAGGGCCCTCAAGAAATCTGTGATCTACCCCGTTAAGAGCCCGGACCTATACCCCCTCGGCTGGCCCAAGGGCATACTCCTTTTCGGCCCTCCCGGTTGTGGTAAAACAGAGATAACGCTAGCATTAGCCAACGAGATAGATGCTGTCCTTATAAACATCAGCCCAGCGGATATAATGAGCAAGTGGCTTGGTGATACGGAGAAGAATGTTAAGGCCCTTTTCACAGTAGCCCGCGAACTTGCAGGTCAAGGCGCCCCTGTAATAGTGTTCATAGACGAGGTCGATGCCCTTTTCCAACAGTACAGCGTCGAGATAGGGGGCGAGAAGCGGGCTAGGAATCAGTTTCTCATAGAAATGGATGGGCTTGCAAGCAAGGAGTGCTCGAAGCTTCCACTATTCGTGATAGGTGCAACTAATAAACCCTGGCTACTCGATATCGGGTTCATAAGGAGGTTTGAGCGGAGGATCTACGTGCCTCCACCAAATAAAGGCATCCGTAAACTCCTCTTCGAACATTACATAAGGATGCTTACAAAAACATTTCCCCTGGGTTCGATAGATTGCGATAAACTAGCTGACTTGACGGAAGGCTACAGTTCAGCCGACATAGTTTCCATAGTCAAAGAAGTACAAAACAACATCGTGGAAGAAATCAACGAAAGGGGCGTAAAGCCTACTGATAGGAAGGTCGAGACCGACGACTTCGTTGTGGTGATCGGTAAACATAAACCAAGCATTGATATGAAACTCGTCGAGGTCTACAGGGAATGGAACAGACAGTACGGTACGTACAGCGAAGAGCCGTGACTGCTGCTCTAATGGGGTTTCCGCGACTTCGTAGCAATGTTTAAATAAACCTCCATAACCATAGTTTTTACTGATGATGAGAGTCGTGCCTTAGGACCTTGATGAAGTTAACCCTCCGGGGTAGCTGACTCTTAAACGTTCCTGCTTTCATGTAATGAGCAAACATTCACGTGCCTTATGTACAAGTTTATGGCATTGTACAAAAAGGTATTTAAAACCATGACTGTATTATGTCCCATTGGTGGTACGCATGCCGTGTACTCAGAAAGTTAAAGTCAAGACGCCAAGTGGCAAGGAACTCGAATTAGTGCCAATCAAGGTGTGGCAGCTAGCCCCCGCAGGTAGGAAGGGAGTAAAGATAGGGTTATTCCAGGACCCAGAAACAGGCAGGTACTTTAGAGTAAAGGTACCCGACGAGTACCCGATTTGTGGTTAAGAACCCCGTTCACCGGGCTAGACCCTTTTTTACCGTTTCACTTTTCCAGCTCTTCGTGTTCTCGGGGTACACAGGGCATTACTGGCCGTTGAATGTAAAGAAGCGTATTAATGCGCTCCCTGCCTCACAACTTTAACGCAGTTGCTTTAAAAGTTCTCGTAGAGTACTTCGCTGCCCCCCGCAGTTAGTAAAATAAAAGTGTCCATGAGTACTTATAAGGTCTCAGCCCCTTACCGCGATCGGTGGTAGCTAGCAATGTACGTACCCAGGCTCCCGACGCTTAGTGATGTGAATGTGCATGAAAAGAAAGTGTTCATGAGGATAGACATCAACGTGCCAATAGATCCCGATACGGAGGAGATCATCGATGACAGGAGGATACGCATTCATGCGCGGTTCATTAGAGAAATAATGAACAAGTATACTCCTGCACTGGTGTTAGGCTCGCATCAGGGTAGGCCGGGCTCTTCGGACTTCATTACACTAGAAAGGCACCGGGAGCTCCTAGAGAAGTACCTGGGAGAAAGGGTGAAATTCGTAAACGACGTCATAGGGCCTACAGCTCTGAACGAGATAAGGGCTCTTAAACCAGGTGAAATACTACTACTTGACAACCTGAGGCTGGTATCGGAGGAAATTCTAGAAGCTCCTCCTGAAAAACATGCTTTAAGCATATTTGCTAAAAGAATGGCCTCGGTCGTGGACGTCTACGTTAATGACGCGTTTGCAACGGCCCACAGAAGCCAGCCTAGCATTGTCGGGTTGCCGCTATTGCTACCCAGCGCGATCGGCCCATTATTTGAAATGGAGATAAAGGCGCTCCGCAGGATTCTCGCGGAAACGGAACCTCCACGGGTTTACGTACTTGGAGGTAAAAAGGTCGCAGAACACCTGCGCGTTATAGAAAACCTAGCTAAGAGCAAGCTAGCCGACCGAATACTAACCGGCGGGCTCTTAGGGCTACTATTCCTGGCCGCGAAAGGAGTCGACATCGGTGCAGAGAACTTCAAGTTGCTCGAGGAAAACGGCCTCACCCCCTTCATTCCGAGAGCGAGGCACCTCTTGCTGAGGGGTGCGCCGATCGAAACGCCCGTAGACTTTAAGATAAAGCACAACGGCAATACGGAAAACGCTTACCTAGGAGAATTGCGAGGTACTGCAATGGACATAGGCGAGCACACCCTCAAGATATACGAAGAGCTATTAAAGGAGGCTAAAACGATAGTCATGAGAGGTCCAGCCGGCGTAATCGAAGTAGAAGAGTTCAAGGCTGGCACCCTTAGACTACTTAAGGTCGCCATTGAGTCTCAAGCATTCGTCTTAATAGCAGGTGGCCATTTAAGCTCAATGGCACCGCTAGACGTAGACAGTAGTAGAATACACGTCTCAACGGGGGGAAACTCCCTGCTACTCTACCTGAGCGGCGAAGAACTCCCCGCTATTAAAGCATTAGAGCTCTCCGCTAAGATATTCCTAGGATGGTAGGTGGTATCATGGGAGTAAAGGTGGCCGTAAACGGGTATGGCACTATAGGTAAACGAATAGCAGACGCGGTTTTAAGGGTAAAGGACTTCGAACTCGTCGGGGTTGCCAAGTATACCGTCGACTACTCTGCCCTACTGGCTCATAGGAATGGGATAAGGATATTCACACCGCGCGAGAAGTTCGCCGAGTTCAGGAACGCCGGCGTAGAGCCTGAAGGCACCGTGGAAGACCTGGTGGATGGGGCTGATATAGTGTATGACGCATCACCAGGGAAACAGGGCGCTAAGAATAAGGAGCTGTACGTTAGGTACAATAAGCCGGCAGTATTCCAGGGCGGCGAGTCTCCCGAAGTTGCAGGGCTAAGTTACAGCACACTCTGTAACTATGAAGCAGCTATTGGTAAGAAGTACGTAAGGGTCGTTAGCTGCAATACCACCGGAATGTTGAGGATAATCTGCTCCATAGGCACCGGGCAATTGGACTCCGTGTTTGCAGTAATCGTGAGGAGGGCTAGTGATCCTCGCGAAGACCACAGAGGTCCCGTGAGCTCTATAGCGCTTGATTCCTCTACGATACCCAGCCACCACGCCCTCGACGTCAAAACGGTCGTGGGGGATGTTTCCATCGAAACAGTTGCCTTGGTCGTTCCTACGACGCTAATGCACATGCAAGTAATGAACGTGAAGCTCAAAAAACCCCTCTCTACCGACGAGCTAGCCGGGCTTCTGCGATCTAGTGGTAGAATACTAGTTCTCGACTCTACGCTACTGAAGATAGACTCCACGGGCAAGATCGTAGAGCTTTCAAGGGATGCTAATAGGCCCCGCTACGACATTTACGAGAATGTTGTATTCTCCAACATGGTTAAGCTCGCCAAAGAGGCTTTTACATTGGTACAGGCAATTCACCAGGAGGCAATAGTCATTCCAGAGAACCTGGACGTAGCTTATGCGATGATGAACCTCGAAACCGACCCTCTAAAAGTGGTCAAGAAGGTTAACGAGGCGCTCGGAATAGGTGCTTTGCAAGGCATAATACCCAGTGAGGCTAAAGCCTCCTAGTGGTGATAGCTTGTCGGAAGCCCCTTCTTACACGATAAGCTTCTACTACAGGAAAATACTGGTACCCGTAGACGGTAGTGAGACAAGCCTCAAGGCGTTAATGGTAGCTGCTGACCTGGCCACGCGTTATGGTTCCCGAATAGTGGTGGTAAGCGCTAGACCGCGGGGAGCCGGCGAGCTCGAGGACCCGCTTGTTAAGGCTAAAGAAAGGTTAAAGGGATTGCCCGTAAATGCTAGCTACAAGAGCATTGAATATGACCCTAAAAACGAGAGCCCCCAAGCAGCTGTAATCAAAGAGATCATTAGCGAAGGCTACGACCTCGTGATCCTGGGTGCACGGGGTAAAACGTGGCTCAGCGAAATAAGTCTAGGAGGCTTCGCTCTCTCGCTAATAGTCAACGCACCGGTCTCCGTATTCGTTGTTAGGTGATTCTTCAAAGCAGCAAACCGGGAAAACCGAAACGGTTTTATTTGACCATGCTTCACGCCGATTTACACTGGCACCAGCATGAATCATGAATACCGTAACCAACCACCTAGGTGCGGTATTTAAATTTTACACTTTTCATTCTTTCTTGATTGACGGCTCCAATTCAAGCTAAGGTGTCTTTGTGAACGGCTTGCGGGGCTTGCTAGAACGGTATTCAGGGGTACCGTTAACACTTGAAGCTAGGGACTTGTTAAGGAAAATTACATTGTATCATAGGATTCAAGGTAGTAGTGGGCTCGAGGAGGCCACCAAGGAGATCGCGGAGAGTTTCGAAACGATGGGGTTTAAGACCACGCTATTCGAAGTACCGAGTAGCAGTAAAAGGGGGTTCATGGAGACGCCCGTTTCCTGGAACGCCAGGGACGGGTTTGTGGAGCTTAGAATCGGAGGTTCCCAACTAGCCAAGTTCAACTACCATGACCACCCCACTCTGATTGCAGCTCATTCCCCTCCCAGTGAAGGCTGTGGAGAGCTCAAATACTGTAAGGAGGTGTCTGGGTGCGATGGAGAGGTGGTGCTAGTCGAGGCGCCCGGCTACATCGCCTACCGGGAAATACCCGCGCGCTTAATAATACTGTATGATAGCAAGAGACACTCGGAGGCCGTGCCGTACACGGGCCTCTTCATCAAGGAAGGGGAGATCAAGAATACCAGTGTCGTAAATGTACCTTACACTACCGCCTTAAAGGCCATTTCACTACTAGGCAGGAACGAGAAGCTCGAGGTATGCTGGAAAGTCGATACCGAATACATGTCAAAGCCCATGTACGGGCTACTGGCGTATAGCGGCGAGGACCCGGGTGTACTTTACATTAGCCACATATGTCACCCGAAACCAGGAGCACATGACAACGCTAGTGGTGTAGTGGCGAATGTACTTACTGCCAAGCTACTACGTCGATCCCCGGAAAAAATATCTCATGCACACCTCTTTGTGCCCGAGTACTCGGGCACGGTCTACGTTCACGAGTACCTGCCATGGATGCCGGTTGCCGCAGTAAACTTGGATATGGTGGGTTCGAAGCAGTGGGTTACGAACTCAACGCTCAACATAGTTAACGCGCCTCTATTCGCGAGATCCGTTTCACCGGCATACGCGTACATAGCAACGAAACTTGTACTAGACGAGGCAAGCTCTTTTGGAGGATTCAAGCTACCAGCATCCAGGTACTCTCTAGCACCATATACTGCGGGGAGCGACCACGACGTAACTACGCTGTGGGGTATAGATAGCGTGATGCTGAACGAGTGGCCCAGTAAGTACTATCACACGGACATGGATGACGCCGACACAATATCGCCCTCGCAACTAGTTAACAAGGCAGTAATATCGGCACTAGTGGGCAGCGCCATTGCCGGTAATCACGGGAAAGGTAGTATCGAGAGCGCCTTCAAGGACTTCGTCAAGTCGTGGTATGCTATCGAGTCGCTTAAAGCAGGAATAGACGTTTCCCGGGTGAGTGGAGTCCTAGAAAATCAAGTGGAGTTAAGTGTAAACTTCGAATACACTCCCCTCTCTTCCCGGTATTTGTATGGTAAACTCGGTGTAGCGGCGTTTCTCAAGCTGAGGAACGTGAAGGGCGCTTACAGCTTCATATCCGTGTACGCGCCACTTGCATACCTTAATGGCGTGAACAACTTCTTCGAGCTCTTCCAATTGGAGAACCTGCTCCAATGGAGTAGCGAGGAGAGGCGGCTACTGGAAGAGGCCTGGCTTAAGGTTGAAGAGGACATTGGGTGATACCATGCCCGTAGTTAAGGTTAGCAGGAGGGACCTCGAGTCGTTGCTCAAAGTAAAGCTAGAAGCTTCAACCATTTATAAAACCCTCGCTAGGTTAAAGTGCGAAGTCGAAAGGGTACAAGACGACGTCATAGAGTACGAGGTCACGAGCGACCGCCCCGACCTATTCAGCGTAGAGGGCCTTGCAAGGGCTCTCCGACCCTGGCTAGGGTTGAAATGGCGTGAATTCACCGTGGTAGAATCGAGTGTAGTGGGGCATGCTAAAAGCATCCCCCAGAGACCATACTTAGCGCTAGCCGTGGTTAGGGATCTAGCTTTATCGGACGAGGCGATCTCGCAAATAATGCAGCTACAAGAAAAGATCACCCAGACCTACGGACGCGCGCGCAGGAAGATCAGTATTGGTGTTTACGACCTAGATGAGCTAGTGCCTCCAATACACTACGACTTAGCAGACCCTGACCTCACTTTCAGGCCTCTCGGAGAGCTGAGAGAGATGACCTTGAGGGAGATCATCGAGAAAACCGAAAAAGGCATCTTATACGGTTACATAATAAAGCACATGGAGAAGTACCCGGTTTTACGTGATTCGAGGGGCAATGTACTGAGCCTTGTACCAATCATCAATAGCGAGGACTGTAGAGTGAGGCCTGCAACTAAAAACGTTCTCATAGACGCTACGGGGATGAGCGCAGATGACGTTGTAAACGCAGTCACAATCATGGCTACCAGCATAGTTGAACGCTCTGAGAGCGGTATTGTAGAAGTGGTTAAAGTCCACTACGAGAACGGCATCGTTGTCGAAGCCCCCAAGAGAACGGCAGAACCCGTAGAAGTTCCCGTAGAGGAGGTCAACGACCTCGTCGGCGTCCAGCTAGGTGTTGACGACATTGCACAGTTGCTCAAGATGTTTTATTACGACGTCGTAAGCTCCACAGACAGGCATCTCAAAGTAAAGCCTCCCATTTACAGGATCGACGTGAAGTCCTGGGTTGACGTAGCCGAAGACGTCGCGATGGCGTACGGCTACGAGAAACTGGGCTCAGAGGCGGGATCGCTTCCTCCAAGCAACGTCCCTGGCAAGATAAGCCCCATAGAATACCTCTCGAGGCGTCTAAGAGACATACTCGTAGGTCTCGGTTTCCAGGAAGTCGCTAATTACATGATGAGCTGTAGGGCCGTTCAGCTCGACGTACTAGGCCTCCAGCACGAGATGTTCCTAGTTGAAAACCCGCGGTCAGAAAGGTTTGAAGGAATCAGGATCTGGCTCGCACCGCAGCTCCTCGAAGTAGTTAAGGAGAACAGTGAAAGGTACTCTAGGTTGATGGTGTTCGAGATCGGTGACGTGGTAGTACCGGACGCGAACTACGAAACGCTAGCACGCGTTGAGCGGAGGCTGGGAATAGCAATAATGCACGATAAAGCAACAATCACCGATGGACTAGCTTACACCAAGTCTATTCTAAGCGAACTAGGGGTAACGCCGGTTTTCGTGAAGGGGCGGGTTCAGGGTTTCCTGCCGGAGAGGACGGCAGTAGTGCTAGCCCATGGTAGTGAGCTGGGGTTCGTCGGTGAGGTGGATCCTCGTGTTCTCTGCAGGCTTGAACTCAAAAACCCCGTGGTAATCGCGGAGCTCGATTTGCACAAAGTTTTAAGTCTCTGTACCCGCTAATAATAGCTTCGAGGATGAAGCTTGGAAGGGATGACCTTTTTCGGGATGAATTGACGGGCCTAGCTGAATGCCTACTACTCTACTACGAACCTCACTACCGCGCCCTTGTTCCTGGGCCTTGCAACGAACACGTGTAACCCGTCAAACACCTCCTTAAGCTTGCTGGAGACCTCAACGGCCTTTTCGTGCGTATCCGTTATACCATAAACAGTGGGGCCCCACGAGCTCTGGCCAACCCCCACTAAGCCGAGTTCCTTCATTTTATTGATAACGGCTGCGGAGTGCTGAGCAAAGACGCCTCCTTGATACTTGCTAAACATCTTGCCAACCGTTTCCTGGAATTTCGTTAAGGCTTTTGCGAATAGTTCGAACTCGCCCTCGAGTAGCGAGGGGAGGAGCTCTGCGAACAACGTATAAGATGCGTACCAGATTACCTCGCCCGGCACCTCTTCCCTGGCTTCGAACACCTCTCTCTCACGTATTTCATCTAGCCCTGTTCCAGCGGGAATGGCCACTACAAATCTCCAGCTTTCCGGTACTTCAAACCTCATCAGTAGTTGCGGGAAATCCGCTTCATGCCGCTTACCAGAGTCCACAACGAGCCCTCCATACATGTATATGTACGTACCCACTCCTGAAATCCTCCCGAGACCGATCTTCTTAGCCATCTCCACTATCTCTGCAACGTCGGGGTTTAAGCCGTTAGAAAGCATTAACCCGTGCGCCACTGAAAGCAGAAGCTGCGTAGTTGAACCGAGACCAACGTGCACGGGTACGCATTTTTCTATGACTACTCGGCCACGCTTCAGGCCGTATTCCTCGACAATGGGTTTTATCCGGGTGTATACTTCGCTGGATCTGCAGCCTTCAATTGATATCGGGTCGTCAACGTAGACGCTGATCACCGTTTGTGGCCGGTCAATTGCCACCCCCACGGCAATGTAGAGCCTGTAGTCTTTGTTAAAGGGATTAACTAGACCTAGGTGGAGCCTGGATGGGGCCTCTATCGTTATTTTCCTAGCCATGTGTTAACGAGCACCCAGAGCCTTTTTGCCACGTCTATGTACTCCTCATTACACGTCTTGTTAATAATCTCCAGCACCTCTTCGGCTTTTTTAGCATATTGAATCTTCTTTTCAGAGTCCTTAACGTCTCTGACTTTTGTTGCATAAACTGCGAATTCCACCAGGCTACCGTAGCACCTAGTGTATGGTTCCACCTCCGCGTAGTTGTTGAATTCAGTGCTCTTAACTTCGTACACGGCAATAACATGTTCTCCGTAATCTACTACAGATGCCCTTTCTAGGACAACGTAGCCGACGCCCTCAGCTAGTACTGGTAGACCGTGCATGGCTGCGATCTCCCGGTTGGCATCGAACTCTAAGACGCGCTCGCGTTTAAAGGCAGTTTTCACGAATAACTGTGGTTTATGAACGATGTTGAGGACGACGACATTACACGATAGTAGCACATCGAATAACCTACTGTTCTTGTACGCTTTAATCTCCACGAAATTGCCTTTCTTCTTGAATCCAACGGGAGCCGCGTACGGCTCGTTCATGTACATTGCTGTTAGCACTGCCTCGTAAACAATGCCGTCTTTCATGGCCAGTTTCATCGTTATTGACACCCCGGCCCTAATCGAGTCGCAGTCCACAGAATATATCGTACACTTCTACTAGGTCTCTGAGATTGCTTATTAGCGCTACTCGTAGCTCCGGCACGTACTTTTTCTCGGTACGGCGCCTCGAAATCAACACACCTACACCGCCCGATGAAAGCGCGCCTCCAATGTCCTCTACCACGTTGTCCCCAACGTAGATAAACCTGCTCGGGTCAACGCCCATCCTTCCCGCGAAGAGCAGGAAGATCCTGCGATCGGGCTTCGAGATCCCAACCTCATCAGAGAAAACGCACTGCTTGAAGTACCTCGATATACCTAGTTTTCTAAGTAACAGCCTCGTGTACGTGCTAGGCCAGAACAGCACGTTCCCTATTATTCCCGTTTCAACACCGGCATGGTTAAGGGCCTCGAGAGCCTCTACTACGTCACCGTACAAGATGTCAGTACCAGCTGTTTCAAAAGCCCCCCTAATCAGCTGATCCACTTCTCCGGTACTGGTGTTAAAGGCCATTGCTAGCAGCCTCCTCGATACGTTAAACAGCTCGTTGACAGGCATTTCCGGGTTCTTACGCCTCACGCTCTTCGCCTCTTCGTGTGCTTTGAAGACATTCCGTGTAGCTATGTCCAGGTCTAGGCCAGTGGCGTAAGCAACACTTCGCGCAATCGCCTTTAACACCCTTTCGAGGTCTAGTAGCGTCCCCCACACGTCGAACCCAACTACACAACGGTCTCCGCTATCACCGGCCTTCAGGTAAGTCCCCGTGAGGGGCTTCAAACCTATCAACCTCCTCAACTAGGTGATTTATGACTTGGGATAATAGTTCAACGCCGAGAGCTACGGCGTCGGGTGAGCCGGGTAAGACAACGGCTACTTTCCCATCATGCAGTATGCACAGCGTAGTCCTAGTTAGTATGGCGTTGATTCCTATTCTCTGGTAGGACATGTACCTATAGAGCTCTCCAAACCCGGGTAAACACCGCCATGCTACATTTTCAACGACGTCAACAGTTATATCGCGCGGACTCGGCCCCGTACCCCCTAAAAACAACAGCACTCTTTCCCGCGAGCTCCTTAGAACCTTCATTAGTTCTCGGTAAGAGTTTCTAGCTACTACTTTTCCGCTAACGCACACGCCCTTACCGCTCAGCGCCTTAACGGCTAGCTCCCCGCTCACATCGGTTAATGAACCCTCGGCAACCCGGTCGCTCACGACCACTACCTTGAGGCATAGGGGCTCTTCTTTGCCTTCCACGCGCTACACCCACGATTATACTGGGTTCCGGGATTACTTAATTGGCACTAAAGTAATTAATGTAGAGGCGCGCGGATAGCCGCTTCAAGGCAAAGTAGCTGCGCGCTCTATAGGAGGAGATCGACGAAGTGCTTGGCCACTACCCTGTTGTCTTTAAAGGTCACTCCTTCGAGCTCGAGTATTTTTCTCTTGAAGTCTGTACCAAAGCCGCTGTACCCGCCTAGTTCGCGCGAACCGTATACCACCCTGTGACACGGCACGACGATTACGTTCTTGTTGATCTTTAGGCAACGTGCGACAACACGTGGATGTATGCCCAGGACTTTTCCAATATGCCCGTAGCTAGTCACATAGCCGACTGGTATTAACTGCGTTAACGCGTAAACGGCGTTACATATGTCATCCATATTCGGCCGCCTCACCTTTACAACCTTACCACTCCTTTCCACGACGAGCATTAATGAGCACCCCCACTCCTCCATATAGTCACGATCTTCCCTCTAGATCCCTCTCCAATCCGCCTAGCTACGGGATCGCATTTTGGGACTAGTATAAATACCACGGGCTTTCCGAGGTCAATGTCGGAGAGGTACTCGAAATGGGACATCCCTTTCGCTACTACGAGGTCAGACTCCGCGATCAGGCTTCGCACCCCTTCGCTGACGTGGTTCAAGTGTATGCTTGAACAGCTACAACCGTAACTCTTAATCCCGTCAACCAGCTTACCTAAATTGAGCTGCTCTACGTCACTTAGCGAAATGTCATTCTGAAACCCGGGCTCATCTTTTACGAGGCCATAGACGGCGTTACCCCACTTCCTAATTTCGCTTATCAGCAGGGTATCATATACCGCCTCGCCCGCATTATCGAAGAGCCAGACGATCTTCAAGCTACCCCTTACGACCAGGTCGTATAGGAGGCGAGAGTCATCCTTGTAGACGGCGTATCCTTCCACGAAGTGAGGGGTCATTGCGTATTCGAGGGGCTTATGATCTGCAACCCCGTAGTCAACGAGGTTAGCCACCGCCGATAGTCTAACCAAGTAGTTAAACTTCTTAAAGCCTTCAAGCCTTGAGGCGTACTCCATGTGCAGCGGAAGGTTTTCAAGTGCCCTTCTATTCGATGCGCTCTTCAGCGCCCTGTAGTACTCCACGACGCCTGGAACGTTTAGAGCCACATACCTGAAGAACTCTGAGGCGAGCTCCGTTAACTCTGCGTCAAGACTAAACCCTTCGAGCACTTTTAATGCTAGTTTTCTCGCGAACTCTAATTTTAACTTAGCGTTGACACCGGCTTGTTCTACTTCCTTAAGCCTGGTTGATAGAATGCACCTTAAGCACTCTATTTCTGGTTTCAAGCCCGACCCCACGCGCTACATATTACGTAGTTAAGGATTAATACTTCAACCAGTAAAATAGATAGCGGGCCATTGGGGTTCACTTAATGCTTACCACCACGCTAGAAGACCCGTATGGAAGGGTTATTGACAGCCTTAGAATACTCGTAACTCTCAAGTGCAACTACAAGTGCATTTTTTGTCATAGTGAGGGCGTTCTAGGGCACGCGGAGGAGGTGCTGAACGCCGAAGATTACGGCTTCATAGCGGAAGTCGCCAGTAGCGTGGGCATTAAATTCTACAAAATCAGTGGAGGGGAGCCACTGCTTAGAGACGATATAGCTGATATAGTGAGGAGCATAAAACCGCACGCACGCGAACTCTCCCTGGTCACGAACGGCTCACTACTACTTGAGAAGGCGAAGCTCCTCGCAGATTCCGGTTTAGATAGGTTGAACGTAAGCCTACATGCGTTTAGTAAAGCTCTATACGAATACGTTACCGGTAGCTACGTGCCGGTGAGCAGGATTGTTGAAGGGGTCAAAGAAGCCCTCAAGTACGGCATTAAGGTTAAGATAAATTTCCTGGCAATGAAGTCTAACCTAGGTGAGTTTTTCAAGGTACTGGAGTTTGCAGAGGAGAACGGTCTAGACGTCAACCTGATAGAGCTCATACCCCTCGGCGTACCACTAGATACCTATAGGCGAGAACACGTGTTCTTGGGCTCCATCGTGGACTTCCTGGAAAGAAACAGCGCGGCTAAGTACTACAGGGAACTACACAACAGGCCCGTCTACGTTCTCGCCAGCGGTATAAAAGTCGAGGTCGTCATTGGGTATGGGAATTACCTGTTTTGTAGTAGGTGTTCTAGGCTAAGGTTGACGCCGGACGGGTATTTGAAGCCGTGCCTTTACGTTGAAGACTTAAAGGTATGTGTGTTAAAGAGTGTTAAGGCGAGGGACAGAGAAGGGTTGATGAACGCGCTTCACGAGGTAGTGAAGCTTAGAATGCCCTACTTCAAGTTAGAGGTGGGTGGTGGTGTCGGCCAGGATGATCGACGTAACCAGTAAAAATGAAGCCTACAGAGAGGCGACAGCGACGGGGTTTATCAGGTTAAAGCGCGACACGGTAGAGCTTATTAAGAGAAACCTGGTCGAGAAAGGCGATGTTTTAACGATTTCAAGCGTTGCAGCCATAAACGCAGTCAAGCAAACCCCGCACATACTACCCTTAACTCACAACATCCCGATTACGGGCGTGGACGTGAAGTTCAACGTCGAAGACGATGGTGTTAAAGTCTACGTCAAGGTTAAGACAACCGCGAAAACGGGGGTTGAAATGGAGGCTTTAGTAGGCGTTGCCGTGGCACTCCTCAACGTGTGGGATATGGTTAAGAAGTACGAGAAAGACGAGAAAGGTGGGTACCCGTACACGGAGATCACGGAGATCAAGGTCCTGGAGAAAATAAAACGGGAGGTGAGCGTTGAAGGTCGTGATTAAAACCTACTCGGTATTCAAAGATGTCCTTGGAAACGAAATAGAGTTAGAGCTTAAAGAGCCTTTAACCGTTAGAGAGCTCTTAAGGATCCTGGAAGAAAGGTACACCCTGCCTCGAGATCTCGAAAAACTCGTAATCGTAGACGACAAGGTCGTGGATGAAAACTACGTTATAGATAGAGACACCACCGTGCACGTAGCCCCTCCTTTTTCTGGTGGTGGCAGGCTCGTTGACGTCAAAATCCTCGACGAGGACTCGGAAGTAGACTTCAACCAGCTGTTGAAAGGGTTAATGAATTCCGGAGCAGGCGCTTTGAGCGTTTTTGTAGGCTTCGTTAAGAAATACGTTGAAGATCACGAGGTCTACGAACTCGAATACAGCGCGGTAAATAGTGTTGCACTCAAACAGCTCGAAAAGATTGCCCACGAAGAGGCTGAAAAGCACGGCCTAAATGCCGTAGTGTTGTGGCATTACCTCGGTAAGCGTAAACCCGGAGACGTGACGGTCATAATAGCCACCGTTGCCCAGAATAGGGTTTCAGCATTAAATGCAACGCGCAATATACTCGAACGAGTTAAGAAAGAAGTACCGATCTTTAAGCTTGAAAGGAGGTCGGATGGCGAGTACTGGGTAGTCGGTGATGCTAAGCGCTACCAGCGGCGGGCGAGTAATGAGTAGCTAGCAGTGACGATAGCTTCACCGCGACAAGGTAGATGGCTTAATGAGCTACGAAAACCAGAAGCAGATAGCGGTACGGCTACTAGTAATAGGCCTTGTGCAGGGAGTTGGGTTCAGGCCCTTCGTATCGAGACTGGCTACCGGGCTTGACATCTACGGGTACGTGAGAAACGTAGGTGGAAGCGAGGTCGAAATATGGATTGAGGGCCCCGAAGACAGGGTCTACGAGTTTCTACTTGCCCTTCACCAGGACAAGCCCGTGGTCGCACTTCTTGACCAGGTATACATGTCCATCGAGGAACCTCGTGGATACACGAATTTCAGCATCGAGAAAAGTCACTTAAACGCTATTGCGAGGTCGAACATCCCGCCTGATTTCGCGATCTGCAAGGACTGCCTCGCTGAGGTATTAGACCCCCAAAACAGGAGGTACCGGTACCTTTTCAATTCATGTGCTTGGTGTGGTCCAAGGTTCTCGATGATATACAGGGTTCCATATGACCGAGAAAACACTGCAATGAACAAGTACGTACTGTGTGATGAGTGCCTCCGCGAGTACGATGACCCCGGCAATTTAAGGCGCTACCACGCAGAGGGCATTAGTTGCCCGAGAGATGGACCTCGTGCATATCTACTTGACAAGGACTTCAAACTAGTAGATTCCGAAGACCCAGTATATCAGGCTTCAAAGCTCATCGATGAAGGCTTCATTGTGGCGGTTAAGGGTATTGGAGGGTATCACATAGCCGCCCTGGCTTCAAACGATGACGTAGTACTGGAATTAAGAAGGAGGAAGAAAAGGCCTCACCGGCCCTTCGCCATCATGGGCCTCAATACCGATGTCTTAAGGGACCTTGTCCACATGGATGAGGTGGACGAGGCCCTTTTAAACTCTCCCCAAGCACCCATACTCCTACTCCCCAAGAAAGAAGGTTCTCCCGTCTCGAAGTACGTGTCTCCGGGCCTGTACCACGAAGGTGTTTTCGTGGCCTACACCGCGCTACACTACCTACTCCTAATGAACACCCGCGATAAGTTCCTGGTAATGACTAGTGGAAACGTGTCAGGCGAACCGATGTGTACGGATGAGGAGTGCGCGAAGTCGAGGTTATCCAGGATCGTCGATTACTTCCTCGTACACGACCGGGTAATCGTGAACAGGGTAGACGACAGTGTTATCAGGAAGACGGGCGATCAGTACCTAATGATCCGTAGAAGCCGGGGATACGCGCCAATGTGGATAAACCTCAACAGAGACCTTGGAGGGGAATTCATAGCTTTCGGTGGAGATCTAGCCTCCGCGGGTGCGGTTGGGTTCGAAAACCGGGTGGTCTTAACCCAGTACATTGGTGACCTAGACTCCATTCAAGCACAGAAAGAAATGCTGAAGTACGTGGACTTCCTCGCGAGGAACTACAATATTGGATTGAGAAATGAGCCCTACATAGTAGTAGACATGCACCCTCAACTCCACTCCAGGCGCTTAGGGCTAGAATACGCCAAGCTGAGATCCTCGCCGTGGATCGAGATACAGCACCACTACGCTCACGTTCTGGGAGCTGCAGTGGACAACGGACTGGAAGGCACGGTCGCCGGTATAGCAACAGACGGCGTCGGTTGGGGTACCGATGGGACCATATGGGGTTGCGAAGTAGTGGTTTTTAACACGGAGTCTTACGGCTTTAAACGAATAGCTTCCATAAACCCCCTCCCTCTTACTGGTGACAGGGATACGTACATACCCCTTAGGCTACTATGCGCGTACTATTCTCTCAGAGGTGTCGACCTCGCTGAAATCCTGAAGTACATGAACGTCAGGAACGGGAAGGAGGTGTTCGAGTGCAAGGCTGCGCATACCCTGGTAAAGCTTAAGAGATATACCCCAGCTTCTAGTACGGGCAGGCTTCTCGACCTCGTGGCGTCTATTCTCAACCCGGGCATTGAGAGAACGTATGAGGGAGAACCAGCCATATGGCTGGAAGCGGAGGCGTGGAGAGGTAGCAATGTCATCGTGATAGACCACTTCAAGGTCCGCAGAGATGGTGACGTGTACAGGCTCGACTATGACAGCGCGGTTGACTGGCTCGTAGAGCACAGGTCCAAGTACGATGCCCCCTCACTTGCGAGAGGCTTTCTCTACTCTCTCGGAAATGCTATTGGTAGCCTACTCTTAGCTTCTATTAAGGGCACGAGGGTGGATTACGTCGTCATGTCGGGAGGCGCGTCCGTGAACGAATTCATGCACCGGGGTATTCGGGATAGGCTAAGGGAAGAAGGCCTATATCCCTACTTACCGAGAAGGATACCTCCTAACGACGGCGGTCTTGCTTTCGGGCAGGTTGTGGCGGCGTCACTCAAGATCAAGGAAACAGGGTAGCCATAACCGGGCAAGATTTATAATTCCAACCCCCATTAACAGTAGTGAATGGTGGGTGTGCTTATAGTGACGGCGGCGAGGAGGCTTCAAAAGGCTAGTTACAAGATGATTAAGTATAGCCCGTGGCTCGTGCACTTCAATACGGGGGCTTGTAATGGTTGCGATATAGAGGTGCTCACAGCTATAACCCCCCTATACGACCCCGAGAGGTACGGCATCAAGCTAGCTCCTTCAATCAGGCACGGAGACGTCCTCGTAGTTACGGGTGCAGTAACAAAAAAAGCAGCTGAGAGGCTGAAAAGGCTCTACGACCAGATGCCTAGCGTAAAGTACGTTGTCGCGGTAGGTGCGTGCGCGTACGATGGAGGCGTCTTCAAGGGTAGCTACAGCGTTGTTGGAGGCGCTAACAAGGTAGTACCGGTACACGCGTACGTGCCGGGATGCCCTCCAAGGCCTGAGGAAATACTCCGTGCCATACTAATGCTCCTCGGCAGGGAAAAAGTCGAGGTGAGGCTCACTGAGTAGCTTTTTAAGCGTAGATGACGCCTTAAAGCCTTACACTGTTAGGAAGGAGGTTATTAAACCAGGCAGAGACGTCTACGTCGTTGAGGCATCGAGGATTAGGGAGGTTATGGAGGTCCTTAAAAACAGTTTTAGCGGTAACGTGTACCTGGCCACGATAGCAGGTGTCGACAGGGTAAAAGAAAACGTCTTTGAGTTAAACTACTTCGTACACATAGTCTCGCTGGGTAAGACCATCGTAATTAGAACGTCGACGCCTAAAACGAGTCCCCGAGTAGACACGATAATCGACATCATGCCGGGCGCATTTTCGGCCGAGGCCGAGATCTACGATCTGTTCGGCGTGGAGTTCGTCGGGAACAGGTACTTGAGAAGAGGGTTCTTCGTCCCTCTCGACGTTGCTTCCCAAGGAACGCACCCACTGCGAAAAGATGCGCAGGTGTAGCGTATGGACACGGAATCAGCCGTCAAAGACGCGACCACGCTGTTAAAAATACCGATATCGCTGGAAATACCCATAGGCCCCCAGCACCCGGCAATTCACGAGCCCGTAATGCTGAAAATATATGCGGACGGCGAAGAAGTCGTTCACGCGGAAATAAACACGGGGTACAACCACAGGGGGATAGAGAAGCTGATGGAGAAAAACTCATACTACAAGGGCAAGTTCATCGCTTCAAGAGTGTGCGGGATATGTAATACCGTTCACGAAAACTGCTATACGAGGGCGGTTGAACACATCGCCGGGCTAGAACCTTCACAGCGGGCTAAGTACATAAGGGTTCTAGCCATGGAGCTTGAGAGGGTGCACAGTCACATGCTCATAAACGCGATCATGGCCGAGGTAATAGGGTTCGACACGCTGTTCATGTACATAATGAGGGATAGGGAGCTCGTCATGAAAGCGAAAGAAGTGCTTGCTGGAAATAGAGTTTTAGCTGAAATACACATGTTTAGCGGCGTTAGAAGAGACATAGACGGTCTAAAGCGTGAAAAGATTCTAGGCCTACTGAAAAGGCTCGAACCCAGGCTTAGGTACTACAGGAAGCTGTTCGAGGAGGACTCAACGATCCACAGTAGGCTAGCCGAAGTGGGTAAGCTTAAACCTATTGATGTGCTCAACCACTCACTGGTGGGGCCGGTACTCAGAGCGAGCGGTGTTAAAAGCGATGTAAGAGCGGAGGACAAGCACGATGCCTATGGAGAAGTACCATGGAGCATTGTGACGAGGCCTGAAGGTGACTCCTTAGCTAGGATGCTCGTCAGGTGGGACGAGGCACTAGAGTCCTTAGAGATGTGTAAGTACATCCTCGAACACTTACCAGAAGGCCCCGCGGTAGTTGACGAGAAGAAGCTTCCGAGGACGTTTCCTCCAGGAGAGGCGTACGCCCGCGTCGAGGCACCTCGTGGCGAGCTCGTATACTACGTCATCAGCACTGGAGGCACCAATCCCTACCGTGTCAAGATACGGACACCGTCTGCAGTAAACGTGATAAACAGTGCATTTAGCTACGTGGGGCACAGTGTAGCTGATGTACCGGTCATACTTGTAAGCTACGACCCCTGTATATCCTGCATGGAGAGGGTCACGGTGATTGACCTGAAGGGCGGGGGCGAGAAAAGAGTTCCGCTTAATTACCTGGCCCGGAGAAGGTGCTAGCGCGTATGAGCGTCCTAAAGGAGGCTTTGAAGAACTTCTTCTCGAGGCCCTCGACGATAGAATACCCTAAAAAGGCGAAAATAACCGTCGAAGAAGACCTCAGAGGCGCTTTTTACGCCGATCTTGGCAAGTGCACCGGGTGCACGCTTTGCTCCCTTGAATGCCCAGCTAAGGCCATAGAGATGAAAAAACTACCTGAAAACGTGAAGCTCAAACACAACCTCAGAGGTCTCTACCCCGTTGTAAACTACATGGCGTGCGTTTTTTGCTACAGGTGTGTTAAGGTGTGCCCGGTAAACGCATTTATAGTCACGCCTACATATCAGCTCTCGTCGTCTAGGGAAATAAGCTCCGAGGACCTTACACTTAAAACGCTCAAAGCCACGGAGGTGAAACAATGAGCGTGGAGGCGCACGTTATGACGGTACTAACGCTCGTCATACCCCTATTCATAGTGTCGATAGTTCTTTACATCATTAGGCTCCTTAAAGGACCTACAATACCCGACATGGTCATAGCCGTGGATGCCCTGTCGTACGATATGGCTGTGCTCTTAGCTGTTCTATCCGTGCTTTTCAAATCACCTATACTCATTTCCTGTGCCATAGTCCTCATGCTCTGGGCTTATGCACTAGACGTTTACATGGCCAAGTACCTTGAGGCAAAGGAGTTCGGTGAGTGAAATGCTGGAATGGATTCTAATAGTGGTTGGCGAAATCCTCGTAATCATCGGGGCAGTATGTGACCTTCTCGGAGCGGTGGGAATGCTCAGGTTCCCCAACTTCTTCGTAAGGCTCCACGCACTCACTGTGGGGACTATTGGAGGGGCGTTCGTTCCACTGATTGGCGTTACGCTGATAGCCCTGGGAGCAGACTTTCTCGGACCCTACAGGTGGTTCGTGGCGGGAGCATCGTTTATAACTGCATTGCTGCTCCTCTTCCTGGCTCCCGCGGGATCGCACGCCATTGCGAGGGCTGCTCACAGGTCTAGAGCCGCTGTAGTTTACCCGAAAGTCGTGGATAAGCTCGAAGAGGACAGAGGGAAAGGTGGTGGGTCGTGATCGTCTTAATCTACTACTTGCTGATGGCAACATCCGCGTTACTCTCCATCGTAGCAGTATACCTTGCGGTAATAGAAAAGGACCTCGTAAAGGCCGTAATATATTCAGCACTGCAGAGCTCTCTTTACGCCCTAATATTCTACCTGATAATGGCCCCTGACATATTTTTAACGTACATACCTGTATCGGTTGGCCTTTACACCGCACTAGTACTGGTCTTAATTAAGAAGACGGAGAGGTTCGAGGGTGGTGAATGATGAGGAGCTACTTACACCTAGTTGTAATAACGTCGCTAGTTCTACTGACCATAGGGCTTGGCACGGCCTTTACGGTGGGGGGCATAAGCCTTTACATGCCACCACTCGAAGTGCGTTCTCTCGCCAAGATCTACTTGAACACCACATTTAATACAAACTTCGCCCTAAGCCCCCTATCACCAGAGGCCGTAACAGCCATAGTTTGGGACTACAGGGGGCTGGATACGCTCTTCGAAACGTCCGTGATGTTCTTGGCGATCGTCGGCGCCCTCATGATCTTTAGAGGGCTCGGGGAAAGGGTACCGGGACCGGGTTCAGGAGGAGGCGGCCTCTCATTAATAGTGAAGACTGTCACCAGGCTGACGACGATCATGATTGTGGCTGTTGGGATCTCAATAGCATTTCACGGACACTTAACACCGGGTGGAGGCTTCCAAGGAGGGGCTACCATAGCAGTGGCACCCATGCTAATGATCATCGCCTTCTCGGTGCACTTCTTAGCCCAGAGAGTGCCCGTGAAACGGGCAGTTCTCCTCAGGAGTGCCGGCTTGGCGGCAATAGCGGTTACCACGTACCTAGTTCTACTAGTAGCCTTAACTCGTGGAGGTTACGCGTATATATTCCAAAACCAGCCAAAGGTGGGGGCACCTTACGGCATACCCTCATACGTAGGAGACGCCACTGTACTAGGTGGAACCCTTTTACTATTCAACGTAGCTGAAATGTTCGCGGTTGCGTTCGGATTCGTTGCATTACTCATCCTTATAACGGTGCCCGAGGCACCTGCGAAGGAGGTTGTTTTAAAGGGTGAGGATTAGTGGAGATGACGCCTGTATTCCTATTCAACGTCGTTATGTTGTCCATGATCATAAACGTGGGGCTGAGCCTGTATGGTATATTCGCGAGGCCCAGCCTCGTGAAGAAGATAATAGCTCTTACAATATTCAGTGACACCGTAAACCTCTTAGCCGTTCTTATAGGGTTTAGGTACGCCGAGCCGAACCCGATACCTCCAGTGTTAGTGTCGATACCGCCGAGACCCGAAGACGTGGAGCTCTTCGTTGCCAAGGCCGTGGACCCGGTACCCCAGGCTTTAGTCCTTACAGCTATAGTCATAGGCCTCGCTGTAACTCTCTTCCTGATATTTATAACTACACAGATTTACCGTATTTATGGTACAACCGACGTTAGGAAAATAGCTAAATTGAGGGGATGAGCGTGGGTAGGTGGTCAAGGGCAATACCCGTAACGCTACTAGTGTTTGTGACCTACATAGTCTTCTCTGGCTCGGCGACCGTGTACGACATAGTCACGGGCCTGGTAACGTCGGTACTAGTGGGAGCGGTTACAGCAAACATCCTACTTACGAACGCTTCAAAGGTATTCGATGTTAAGAGATGGGCGTGGCTTATAGCGTACGCACTGCACTACTTCTTCATAGACGAGGTTAAAGCCCACGTAGACGTTATTAGGAGAATCTTAAGCCCGAGAATGCCCATAAACCCAGGTATAGTCAAGGTGCCCGTTAAGGTCTCGTCGGCTTACGGGATAACGGCGGTAGCTAACTCCATAACCAACACGCCGGGTACGGTCGTCGTTGACGTGGACGAGGAAAGAAGATGCTTCTACGTTCACTGGATAGACGTTAAAGCGTTTGAGCCTGAGGAGTGCCACAAGATGATATCGGAAACCTTCGAGAAGTACTCTAAACGGGTATTCGACTAAGGGGTGTCGTGCATGCAGTACCTCGACATCCTCTACGGGCTGGTACCTCCATTTCTCGTTTCCTTGGCTTTCATAACGCCGCTACTCGGCTTGTTCGTGAAGAGCAGGAAATTCTTCATGCTCTACGCGATCGTGGTGGTAGCTACGGCGACCGTTATCGCTGGAATCATAGCGCGAAACATCTTCACCGGCGTAGACGTGGCTCTCTACCCGTTCGGCGGCTGGCCTCCTCCCATAGGCATTGCTTACATAGTGGACAAGCTTAGCGCCTCCTTGGCACTTCTAGCGTCTATCATAGTACTCCTATCCGTTGTGGCGTCTACAAGCTACTTGGAGAACTACAAGCCTTCAACTCTATCTTACATTTACACGGCCGTACTGGGCTTTACGGCGGGCGTTATGGGGGTTTTCTACACCGGGGACATCTTTAATCTTTTCGTGATGATGGAGGTGATGTGCATATCCCTCTACGTGCTGGTGGCATTCCACAGGACGCGGGCAGAAGCCGTGGAGGCCGCGATAAAGTACTCCCTAGTTAGCATCGTGGCGCTCGTACTGTACTTCTTCTCGACTCTACTAATATATGGAAGCTACCAGACGCTTAACATGGCGGACTTAGCCATAAAGTCGAGGCCTTCAGAGTTCGGCTACTACCAGTCCGCGCTACTTAGTGGCGGCTACTTCGCAGATATACGCGTCGCCACGGCCATAGCCATGGCTATTATTATCTGGGTATTCACGTTAGAGTCAGCGCTGTTTCCAAACCACTTCTGGCTACCTGACGCGATAAGCGAGGCCCCCACACCCGTATCGGCCGTGCTACCGGTGGCGGAAATGGCGTCAACGTACGTTGTTATACGCTACCTCTTCACCATATTCGGACCGGACTCCATACTCGCGGAGAACGGCGTTAGGTCAACCGTCTTGTACGTGCTACTAGCTCTGGGCGTAGTTGCCTCCATTGTCGGGGGGGTCATGATGGCTTTGCAGAGAGACGCGAAGAGGTTACTGGGTTACAGCTCTATAAGCCACGTGGGCTTCATCTACATGGCGCTGGGATTAACGGCGTTCTCACAGGAGGGCAGGTTGCCGTTGATGGCGGCAATATTCCACATGGTTAACTACGTGGTGACAAGTTCGATGTTGTTCTTGGCAGTAGGGGCCTTGGAGAAGGCCTCTGGTAGCCGCGACATTGATGCCCTTGCAGGTGTGGGGAGGTACATGCCCGTGGCTGGCACGAGCGTGGTCTTGGGCGTCTTAAACCTGGTAGGGCTACCACCCCTCGGCGGGTTCTTCAGCAAGTTAATGATATACCAGGCAGCACTAGAGGTTTCGCAGCCAGTAATAGCGCTAATGGTCATATTAGCGACGGCCATAAGCGTCATGGGCTACGCGAAGCTTTTACTCATGGTCTTCGGTACCGGCGTTAAGGGTTTAAATGTAAAGGAGGACATGAGGTTCTCGCTACCGGGCCTACTGCTCGCGGTCATTCTAGTTCTCCTGGGTACCCTACTGCCCGTGGGGCTTTACGAGTACCTGGAAGACGTCTGCTCGGCCATGTATGGCTACAAGAAGTACATAGAGGTGTTTCTGGCTTACATGGCCAGTCTTCTAGGCAGGTGAACGGGCATGGTCGTGACGTGTAATTTAGACATAGTAGGGTTAAGCCTGATCCTAACGGGGGCCACGATCCTCGTTGCGCTGATCACGGTGGCCATAGTCGTGGTGGCTAGACGTGGTAGGATGTCGACCGAAGGCGCTGAGATGTACATTGGCGGTGAAGGCGAAGAAGTACTGAGGCGCAAGATACCCAGCGTTCTCGCACTTTACTGGGGCATCGTGCGGAAGGCGTGGAGAAGGGCCTTTGAAACGCTTAGAGACTCCGTTCACACGGGCGTCCTCAATGACTGGTACGGGTACATGAGTATGTGGCTCGGGCTGGTGCTGCTCATAGCGTTAATAGCGCTGATCGTTTACGTGGTTTGGTGAGGCCCTTGGTGAGCGAGCTCCTCTACACTATATTCGCGGTGCTGGTATTTCCAGGACTTGTATTTTCAGCCACGCTAGCGCTCTTCGGTGAATGGTTTTACAGAAAGGCCACGGCTAGGATGCAGAATAGAATGGGGCCGTCGTATACAGGCCCTCTAGGGCTACTCCAGCCGCTGGCGGATCTGCTAAAGCTGCTTCTAGCCAAGGAAGTTAAAAAGCAGAAATACTCGTCAACACTACTGGCAGAAGTAGGCTTGGGAATATCAATAGCGTCCGTCATAGCCTCAATGCTATTGTTGCCAATATCGCCGGTAAGGCTATCTGCTCCCTACGATGTCATCGTCTTAGTATACCTCTACGCGGTGTGGCACTTCACCGGGATATTACTAGCAGTCTTAGCCTACCCCAACCCCTTCGTCATCGCCGGCTTGTCGAGGCTAATAGCGTTAACGGTGGTGGTGGAACCAGTAGTGTTCGGCTCGATCCTGGTACCGATGGTGGTACTAACGCCTCACTGCGATCTCCCATACTCCGTCACGTGTGCAGCTACGAACTCGTGGAGGGCTTGGTTAGCCTCTCCCCTGTCGTTCGCGTCGATGGCTCTAGCCTTGCTATCGATGATAGTGGCCACGCAGGCTAAGCTAGGCCTCAAGCCCTTCGACATACCCGAAGCAGAGCAAGAGCTTATAGCGGGTCACATGACCGAGTTCTCGGGGAGCGTGTTGGCTTTATACAATCTCTCACATGACGTTAAATTCGCGTTTTCTGCCATCCTGATAACGTACGTGTTCATCGGAGGGCCCTACCCCTACAGGCACTTGAGCTTCGAGGGGGCCGCGCTACTGATAGTTAAGTTCCTCGTAGTGCTGTTCGTACTGACGTGGGTCAGGGCCTCGTATGGCCGTAGGAGAATAGAGCAGGGAATAGCCTTGGTGATGAAGTACGGCCTGTTACCCTCGATAATAGCTCTGATCCTCGCTTTCACGCACGCAGCCCTCTTCGGCTAGTCTAATGCGCCGAGGAGCACCGTTTACACCGGGAAGATCCGAGCTCGTTGGCGGCGTTCGCTTCGTTCCTAAAGCCACGTACCTAAGACCTAGCTCCTCCCGCTTTAAACTTCAGAATACCGGCTACCCCGTTGAAAGTTCTACTGAACCACTCCCCTTCAGGGAGGTCTTTACCTATAACTACGACTTTTACCCCGACTCTAGAGGCGGCTTCAAGCCACTGACTTAAGTCCTCTCTTGTTTCACCTAGTAGTAGTGTTTTTAGTAGTCCTTGCTCTAGCGCCAGCTTCACCTCCTCCTCACCGTAAACTACTAGCCCGTCATCTTTTGCCAGGTGGTACTTAAACTCCTCCAGGTACTTCATGGAGTCAGCGTACTCGTACTCCTCGAGGATGTCCCCCGCCTTGGAAATAAGTTCTCTCAACCCGACCTCTCCCTGGTAAGATACGTCGACGAGCTGGGAGGCGGTGATCTGCAGGAGCCTGTAATCTAGGTAGTTTCCGTGAACGAAGTCGTGCTTAGCGTATCCGGGGCCTCCAATGACTATTAACTTGAGCTTGCCCTGCTCGAGTAGTGGCAGGAATACGCTATTAGCGCGTTCACCAACTTTCTTGTAGAACTCCTCGACCATCTGCTCTATTATCCTGTCAAACCTCCTCTGGCTCTGACCACCTTTGTGGTGTTTACCGGGAATGTAGGCCTCAAGCTCCTCGACCACCTCTAACTTGTTACCTTTAAGCAAGCCTATTGTCGCCGCGTCCCTTTCCACGATCAGCAACCCGGCTACACTGCTCTCAGAGACCATTTCCTCGAGAAACTCCGTGTGGAAGTACTTATCTGTCCTGTAGAAGAATATGGGGACCTTTTCGGGCGGTACGAGCATCAGTACTATCGTTTCACCGGTGTCGGGGTTCATGCCGGCGAAGAGGACTAGCCCTGTTTCGGGCGTCTTTGGTACTTTACTCAACCTATCGTATGCGACGTTTAAGGCCCACTCTACGGCATTTCTAGTTCTTTTCAGCTTTATGTTGTCAGCTACGGATATTTCCTGCCTGAGCAGGGCTAAGACGTCGCTTATGGGCCTTCCCGGCGGTATGTACAGGCTTAACAGTACAGTTGCGTGAGCTTTCCACTTTGCGAGCTCCTTTATGATTTCGCGTAGCATTTGCTTATCTACTTTTAACTTTTCCAACTGCTCTTCATTATAGCTAAAAGCTCATAACCCGGCCCCTTCTATAAGAGCTATCCGTGAATATAGTGATACGCGCCTAGTACCCTAATAAACGTGTTGAGGTATTAAGCGTTGAACGAGGTAGGCTTAAGGGGGCTCGCGAGGAGGCTCGCGGCAACCACGATCATCTTTGTAACGGTGCTCCTAGCGTACTCGACCCTGATGAACGTCCGTGCTCTAAATGTCACGGTCTGCGGCGTACTGCTCTCCGCGGCATTACTACTAGCCGGGTGGTTTGTTTCCGCCATCAGGTTGAAGCTCCTGTTCCGGGCATTTAAGCCCGGGTTAAGGTGTTCGCTTGGAGTGTGCGTTAAGGCCCGATTCGCTGGTGATGTCTTGGCGAAGATGACGCCATCTTCCATTGGCGGCGAACCTGCGAGAGCATACTACATCTCCACGAGGACTGGTTTGAGTTTCCTTGAAGCTTACGCGCTCGCAATTTACGAGGTGTACTTCGACGTGATCTTGACGTGCGCGATGGGCGCTGCAGTGAGCTTAAACTACATGCCACTCGGCTTACCAGTGCTGATCACGTCGGTGTCTGCAGGCGCTCTCTGGATCGTCGTGTTCAGTAGCCTTGACAAGATCACGGGCTTCTTGTGCAGGAGAATTTTTGGTAGTAAGCGCGTGAAGGGGTCGCTAGTCGGTAAATACCTCGACAAGCTGGTGTACCCCCTTACCCGGTTTAAAGGGCATTATACCGAGGTATCGTCAAGGGTGACCACTAAGCTGAAAGCCTTGACCTGGGCACTGACATTTCTCGTGCACACCTTGTGGTCGGTTTCACTAATACCTCTCATACCGTGTAGCGAGGTTGCCCATTCCGGCGTTATGGGGCTTCTATGGAGATCCGTGTCCGCCTACTACTTGATGCAGTCTATTAGCATCCTACCGACCCCGGGTGGTAGTGGGGTTGCCGAGTACGGCCTATCACTAGCGCTTCCAGCGGATACCGTAGTAGCTTACCGCGTGCTGTACTTCTTTGTGCCGGTATTGATAGGGCTACTCGTACTACTAAAGAGACCTAAGAATATACGTGACGAAGCCGGTGAACATGCTTAATACGGCCTACTACGGGCTACGCTGTCTTTGTGGCCTTTGGACCGGCCTTAAGCGCCTTCTTCGGCCTGAGGGTGCCCTTGGATTTACACCTCCTACACTTAGTCGCGCCTGGAGGGTTCAGCGCGCCACAACGCCTACACACGTACCTATTCAGCACTCTCGCCGAAACTATTTTCAGTAGCTCCGGATCAGTTATTGGCACGATATCACCCCGTTTACTGTGGCTTCGAGCGCTTCCCTACACCGTAGTGTCAAATACAGACAGGGACTTAAAAACCCTCCTCCCCGCTACAACTCTAAGCCCGCGTCACGAAGCCTTTCCACTATGACTTCCCTCTCGTCTTCCGGGTAGTGGGATGCCGCGTACTCCACTAGCTTTGTGTTCAGTCCACGCTCCTTTAAGTGAGCCACGTACCGCTTAAGCCTGTCTAGGTCTACTCCCTGCCTCGCCTTGAGCACTAGGTAGTACTCGGGCTTCAGCGCTCTCACTCTTACACCCCTAACCCTGTACTCCTGGGCATCTTCCAGTATTTCGAGGGGTACGTCTATGTCCATGTAGTTTTCGTAAAGCTCCACGATGAGGTTTCCCTCCCTCAAGGGCACCACCAGCGCGGGAGCCCCAATCTCCGTAGTGGTCAAGTCCCACCCCTTTCTCTCGGCTAGCTGGTAGTAGAAGTCCCTTTCCGCGATGGGGCTCGGGTCTACGACGAAAAGGTCTAGATCCCCTTCCAGCTCCGTGTACCCGAGCGCTAACTGCACACACGTGTTACCGATGACCACCGCATTCACCCCCTCTTCGACCAGTTCCCTGTAAACCTCTACGAGCTCCTCCATGCTGTACTTCATGCACGCACCCGATATGTTATTGGGGCCAGGGAGAATAATAAATTGAAGTAGGCGTTTTTAGAGTGGTGGTCGCGATTTTCAGCGTTGAGAGGGCAATGAAACTACAGTTGTTGCTTTCACGCAGAGTGCTCGAAGAGCTGGATGCCTTTCCACCACTGGATTTCAGTAAGATCCGCTACGTTGGGGCATTCGACTCCTCGTACGCGCGTAGTACTCAGTGTGCTGTCATCGTTGTATACGACCTCGCGAACTCGAGAGTAGTTGAAAAGGCATACTCGGCGGTAAGGGTACACGTACCGTACATACCCGGGCTCTTGGCGTTTAGGGAAGTGCCGGGTTACATGAGGGTTTTAAGAAAAATAGTCACGGTGCCTGACGTGGTCTTAGTAGACGGTCACGGGCTATCCCATCCACGGGCATTCGGAATAGCAACTCACATGGGCCTAGTGCTCGGGAAGCCCAGCATAGGGGTGGCTAAAAGCCACCTGTACGGAGAAATCATTGAGAGGGGAGGCCGAAAACTCATACACGCTCACGGGAAGCCCGTAGGCGAAGTACTGGAACACGAAGGAGCCCTACTCTACGTTAGCGTAGGCTACAGGGTGAGGCTGGAAGACGCAGTCAAGCTCGTGAAAAGCCTACTCACTGAGAAGAAGAGACTACCAATACCTCTGCAAATAGCTGACGAGTATACAAAAGTAATTAAAGCAAAGTACCGTTAAGTAGTACAGGGCCCGTCGCCTAGCCAGGATAGGGCGCCGGCCTGCGGAGCCGGAGGACCCGGGTTCAAATCCCGGCGGGCCCGTGAACATTACTCACTCGTATGCTATTCACATAGTGTAGTGGTAAGTATTGTTTAAGTTTATCTAATGAAATAGCCTGGTGAACTATTAATTTGCTTTCCACTTATCTACTGCGTTTTGATAAGTAGTATACGTATATAGCTAGAATCATCAATACGATTAAAAACGTAATCAATGCGAGCCTTATTTCGAGATGTATTGCTCTTAAAATAACCAATGTTGATATCAACACCAGTATTGATGCCAGAGAGGACCTGGCGACACGTGGATTTAATGCATATACATGCTCTATATGCGTTATAGAGCTCGTTATTAGTAGCCAGGAGCCATAGAATAGTATGAATATAGCTATCGAGAGTGCAACTGGGTAGACATATGTCAGGGCTACCCCAATCACTAGGCATATAGTAAACACTATGAAGTCGTGTATAAATCTTATCTTTAACACCATGAAACTACACCATAATCTCTTTTAATACATTATAATCAATACTGCTTAAAGGAGTTAGTGGTATAGAGGGCTTGAAACCTCCTTTATCTAGCATACAACCCACATATATAATATCCTCTTTTGCCTGTGTTGTTGATAGTTTTATCTTACCATGATACCTGGCTCCGATGTATTCAAGGTACTTATCAATCATGCTTTCAGCTATTACATGTGATATTAATGGTAGGACTGTGTTCTTACCGAGGTAGTCTTCTCTAGTGTTTTCAAGGAGACTACTTATTGATTCTAGTTTGTCAGTTTCTTTCTCCAGGTTTACTAATCTACCCGTGTATAGTCCGAATACGTCGCTTATAGCTGGTAGAGTTGGGAATGCAGCGGAGATCAATAGATCTATCCTCGATCCATGCCCTTTCTTGAAAAGTAACCCAGATGTATAAGTTATACTTACGCCCACAACGTAGAATGGGAGGTATGTATCTCCCTCTCCGAGCACTTTGACTCTGGCTCTTCTAAATCTTGACAAGATAGTTTTCTTGCAGTGGGTAATAACCTCTACTGCGTCTTTTAATGGTCTATTATGGTCTTTAACGCTGCGAGTTATGTATGTAAGTATTTTCTTTATTATTGGAGCTGGGGTTAGCGGATCTAGTCCATTCTCGAAGTATATATTGGATATTTCAATAATGTTCTTTACTAAGTTGATAAGGTCTCTCTCGATCTCTAGTGCACCTTGGTATTTGGGCTTGGATGCTGCCTCCTTCATGTTTAATAGCTCGTTTACTTGTGAGAGTGCCAACCCGATTAAGCTATGCGATGCCTGTGTGTTTTTATTATATAGTTCGCTTAATGCTGTGTATGTGGACTTCGCGATTTTCAACCTTGCTACTAGGGTTTTATCCTCGGTGTTTTCTAGGTATCGTAATGCTTCATCAATGTTCTTCGCGCTCTCGGTGTATTTCTCTTCGTTGGCGTCTATTAATGCATTGCATATGTAAGCGGATACGGTGAGATATCGATGTGTATCACTAATGAATGATTTATCTTCGTCGCTTATAGCTAGTTCTGATACACTTTCTATTTTAATAGACTCTTCGAATAGTGATTTTGGCTCTTTGCATGCTTGGCTGTATATGGGGTTGAGCGCTATGAAGGGCTTGTGTATTGTCTCTATGTATGTTGTCTTAGCATTTACACTTATTGGGATTAGTCTTGGTTTTACATATCCTTGGAATAGATGATGTCTTGCAACGGGGTCCGCTATCGTGGATAGAGATGTATATTGTGGTAGTATCTGGGAGATCCACTTGGATATCTCTCTTTTTAATTGTTCCATGTATGTTGTTGAGTCATATATGCGATTTATGAAGCCACAGTAGTCGCATTTTATAAAGGACTCTCCTTGTTTTAGTTGTGGTAGTGGTGCCCCGCAATTAGTGCATCTAAGCTTCTCTACTACGATTGTCACTGTGTTCTACCTTTTGAACATTATGGTTGTTCTTAGTGATGAGATAGATGACTCTATGCTTGTTATTCGTGTTTGTAGCATGTTTATCTGAGCTTGTAATTGACTTATTATTGCAAGGAGTCTTTGTTCAAGTTCTCTTAGTGCTTTCATTGCTTCTTGATAGTAGTGTCTCGCTATTTTATCGCTTAAGTTATATATGACACCATAGCACGCACTACACGTTGCTATTTTTCCATGCTCAGATATCAGTATTCCAGGGGCGTCACCGCTGTATTTCTCAACGATGTACTTTGTGAGAAAGCTATCAAGGTATATGAAGTTCACGTCCTCGCCTTGTATAGCTCTACCACATATCCAGCACTTTGTTGCCTTGCCTAGTTTCTCTATCTTTGTCATCACGTTGCTTGCTATTTTATCAGCTGCTTGTTGGAAGTATACTAGTGCCTCCGCGTATAGCTCTATGCTTTTGTTTAGATCTTCTTTTTCAATGTGAGTGGCTTCTATTAGCTTTGAGTATCCTAGTAGTCTCAAGGCAATTATATTCATTGGCTCCTTAATGTTGAATATGTCTTCTAGTATTAGTCTTTTGCTTCCTTTTGATAATAGGTACTCTCCGACTTCTCTTATTCTCCTCGCTTCTTCGAGGTTGATACTTGATGCGTTCTCGAGCTCTATGCTTGGTATAGATGAGAGTAAGCTGAGGATCTTGAAGTCTTCTACCAGTTCACCTACTTTTACTGGTCTTGGTAGTGCTAGGTCGAGCTCGATGTCTCCTGGTAGACTTGCTAGGTATTCAAAGGTATTTTTAAGTATATCGGTGCTTTTGTATTGTATAGCGTTGTATATTAACATGTATGCATACGCTATTCTTGCTTTCTCGCGTAGGCTTGGGTCACTGGAGCTATTTGCTATTTTATATGCGTTCGCGAAGTGCTCTATTGCTTTCTCGATCTTATTTTTATTTCTATTGTCAAATGCTTTTCTCATCTCCTCTTCAAATCTCTCTGTCTCGTTTTTCCATATTTTCCACGCCATTTTCTTAGTTCACCTATTTCCTCGTGAACTCCTCGAGGATCTTCTTTCTCATTGCCTCGTATTCTTCTTGTGTTATTAATCCATCATCTAGGAGTTTTTTGAGTTCTCGTAGTTTGTCAGCTATGCTTGTTGATGGTTGCTGTGGCTGTGTTGGCTGTGGTTGCGGGGGTGGTTGTTGAGGCGGTGCTGGTTGTATTGGTTGTAGTAGTCCTGGCATTGCTATTAATGCTCCTAGTATCCCCGCTCCTGGTGCTTTTCCAAGGGCTCTCAGGCTCTCAACCGTTCTAATGATCTCAAGTGCCTTGTCCTCATCTCCTTTCTGTATTGCTAGGAGTAGTGGTAGTCCATATGTTGGGTCTTCTTTCTCCATTTTCTCTAGTTGTGGTAGTGATATTCCTGATACTCGTATATCTATTAGCTCTATTCCTCTGCTTTTGAAGGCATCGTATAGTATTCCCGTTTTTATCTTTGATACTACTTCGCCTAGTCTTGAGTAGACATCTATAGCTGTGTAGTTGCTGAGTTGTTCTATTAGGTTTTGAACCATGTATCCTCTCAGGAACTCTGTTACGCTCTGTGTATCTATTCTTTGCACTGCTCCAGCTATTTGTGTTAGGAATAACACTGGGTCTGCTATTCTAAACCAGTATTCTCCATATGCTTGTAGCTCTGTCATGTATAATGTTCTTGGACCTAGCTTAACTCTCGTTGATAATCCAAATCTCCCTCTGAATTGCTTTAGTGAGACGTAGACTATGTTTGCTTTGAATGGTGTTTCCCCGTATCCCATTACTAGGTTGTATGCTCTTGTTAATAGTGGTATATTCTGTGTTGTAATCATGTGTCTACCGGGTGGGAGGACATCGTATACTTTTCCATCACGCATGAATACTGCTACTTCGTACTCTTTCACTACTATTATGCTACCCCATCTGATATCTTCGTATGGGTATACCCATAGTATGTCATCTGGTCCTGGGTTAACCCATTCTATTACATTTGTTTTCTTGCTCATTGTCTTACACCTGTGCTTGTGATTATGTTGTCTCTTTCTGCCAGCTTTGACTTGTATCTCTCTAATACTTGCTTTGATGTCTTCTCCACGCGTTGTTTTCTCTCTAAGTGTCTCGGTTGCTTTTACTAGTTTATCAATTATTTCGCTGAGGGAGAGGTCGTGTTCTAGTAGTTTTGATAAGTCTTTTTCATCTACTTTGACTACGTAGAATAGTGGTTTGTACCCGTGTGGAGCGTGTTTTGTTCTAGTTGCTATTGTATCTATGCTGTAGACTAGTCTCTCTATCTCGAGGGCATCGGTGATTTTGTTTCTCGATGAGAGGTCAACTTGGATATCTCTAAGTATGTTAATGATGTTCTTTAGTCTCCGGTATAGTTGCTCTCGGACTATTTTATCGGTTTCTCTTATTAGCTCTTTTTCCTTGTATCCACGGTACCCAGGAAAGATCATAAGTAGTTTCTCGTATAGTTTCAACTCGGGTTTAGTCTCGGTCATGTTCAACTCCGTTTCCACGAGTCTCAGTGTTTAATAATGTTGACTATGAATATTAATAAAGTTTTTGCAGCAATAGGGTTTCTCGGGCTGGTTTTCTCTCTGTCTTGAAGGGGCGAGGCTTTCGGGCTACTACCCCTGTAGGCCTACTCATCGAGGTAATAACTATGTGAGGAGGATTGAGACTATTCACATCTCGAATACTGTGGTCTCGTGGACATTTCACCGAGGAAAGAAGATAGGGCTGTTGTATAAAACAAGAATCCATTAAAAAGAATTCAGTTCCCGGGAAAGGCAGGGAAGATCATTTGTAAAACCACTATTGGAGGCCATGATCATACTCTATTTACTCTCAGCCGTCTTATTCCTATACGGAGTTATGCGTGGATCAAGAGTATTTGACCGAGTACTAGCTATTGATACACTGAGCTATGATCTAGCGGTATTCATGGCTATGATATCACTATCAAGTAGGCATATCCTCGCAGTATGCATGATCCCAATAGCACTATGGGCATACACACTTTAGACATCTACATCTCATGGTACACTACGAGAGGGATAAAAAGTGATTACGGGTATCAACATACTCACAGAGATACTAAAAACAACCGGTATAATCCTAACTAGGATTAGGAGGAGTATTCGAAATAGTAGGTATATTAAAACTACAATATTTCTACCTAAGAGCACATGCTGCAACAATCACAATAGTAGGTGGAACAATAACGCCACTAATAGGTATCACTAATTTCAATAGCAGAACACGGCCTCAACGGATTATACCTACAACAATATGCATAATAATAGCACTAAGTACTAATAACAGCTCCAACCTCTAGCTCACATAAGACAACTAGTAGCGACAATCCTACACAACACATACAACCCATTAAATAAGCATCAATACTAAGTGTCTCAAAACAATCCTACAAGAGAGACAGAGAAAACATGGGCTTAGTAGCTAGGTTCTCCAC
>JAWBQJ010000004.1:0-77678 GCA_038845865.1 Desulfurococcaceae archaeon | reverse complement strand
ACATTGATAACAACTTTGATGGCTATATCAACAGCTATACACGGGCACTTAACACCAGGAGGAGGCCTCCAACCCGGATCCTGTCGCTCTCCCAGAGCGTTCTCCAAATGTAACCAGTTTCCAATCCCGCGTGAACACTGGAAACTGATCTAAACGAGCCCCAGCCTCCTAAGCCGGAGGACCCAGGTTCAGATCTCGGCGGGCCCGCAATCCTTAACATAGCTGATTAAGGATCGCTTCAGCATTCCCGGATCCGCGGAATCCCCGGAAACTCATCCGTAGAGGACTTCTACCGTGATTCGGCGCGCCCATACCATCACTCATTTAAGCAGGCACGGTTAAAGCGTAAGTCAACGCCGACAGGACCGGTATAAGAGTAATTGTTTTCTCCGGGGCAACCTTCGTTGACACGAAGCCACACGCGATACTAGAGACGTCACAGTAACACGCGTTGTGGGAAACCCTTCACGCCGAGGCAGAGAATCGACGCATTCATCACGCTAATATTACTACTAGCGTTTGAACATGCCTTCCCACTAATCTCTAGCTCAAAAATGCTCAGATTGCAGTTTTCAATCTACTTAAAGAACCACAGAGCCTCATTGGCAGCGGATATCCTGGAAAAAGCCCTACTACAAGCGGGAGAGCAACTGCAATGGTTATTGAGCACGCGTACGCCTATCGTGACTGTTCTGAGGTTCATAAAGGGTTGCTATAAAGTCGCTTGTTGAGATGCGTGTTGTACCTGGTCTATGAGCGATCTGCGTACGTTCTACGCATATACGTCTTCCATTTTCACGCTTTCAATGCAAACCGGGCGGGCGTTTTTAATGTAACTCTCGTGCTCTCACCGTAGTAGTCTCGGTGAGGTCTTGGCTCGTTGAGGCCTGCATCATGGTGTTAAACTGAACAGAGTCTTAGGGTTTAGGCTTATCTGCGTGCTCAGACTGGTTTCCGCCTATGTCAGGTCTTCCCGCTATGCCTGTGCTTGACTGCGTCGTCGGGGTTCACGGGCTTTCTAAATATGTACAGCTTTTCGTGGTATATTAGCAGGAAGTCCCTTTCCCTCACTTTGCTCCAGACCTCTCTAGTGGTTTTCATCCTGTGCTGAACCTTGATCACCTCTTCCTTGAGCAGGAAGCCCGTTTCCAGGAATACTCGTAGCACGTGGTGGGATACCGGAACGTAGTGCCTGTGAATCCTGGTATCACCTATTAAGACGCCCAGGTATCCTCCGCGCTTCAAGACCCTGAAAAGCTCTATGGCAACCTCGCCCATGAGCTTCAAGTAATCCTCCAGCGTCCTCGCCCTCGAGAGGTCTCCCTCAACGCTTTCCTCCTGGCCGTACTCGATGATGTTCCAGTAAGGTGGGTGCATCGCTATTAGGTCTACTGAGTCGTCGCTTATTAGGAGTAACCTCCTGGCGTCACCGTGGTATATCCTACTCCAGGTTTTCTCGATGTTCTCCACTTCAACCGGCTTGACTAGGCCGCTCCACCTCCTAGCGTATTCCTCTAGCCAGTAGAGCCTGTGAAGGGCCAGTATAACGGCGTTGTAGTTTACGTCAACCCCGATGCAGTTCCTGCCCAGTAACCTGGCCTCCACGCACGTGGTCCCGGAGCCAATCATGGGGTCCAGTACCAGGTCGCCCGGTTCAGTGTACATCTCTATGAGCGCTCTGGGTATTTGAGGAGCCCAGTTGCCCCTGTAATCGCCTCTATGGGTGGCCCAAGAACCCCTCGCGGGGAAGCTCCACACCGTTGTCGAGATGTCCGTTAGCTCCTCTGAGGAGGGCTTAAGCCTCCTGACCGCTATCGGCTCGAGCCCGATCTCCCGGCCCTCCACGACTACCTTACCGTACTTTGACGCGTACTCGAGGTACTCGCTGTAGCTCACTTCACGCAACCACTCCACCATCACTAGTAACTACCGGGTAGTGGGCATAATAACTGGGTCCCTGCACGTAGCGCGTGCACCTCAGTGGTTGCACGTGTTCATTAGCCCGGCTTCTCCCGGTGTTCTAAGTACCTCGTTTTAAGAGCGAATTTACCGCTGGTAGAACTTAAGGAGGAAAAGGTAAACTGGAAAGGAACTCGAAACTAGGTAGCCAAAGAACCCGCTTCCCCTAGGCATCAGATGATCTCCGCGGTGTGGTGACCGCCGAGAAATGTGGGGGAGCGAGTACAAGGAAACGTGAAGTGCGTGGAAAAAAGTAGCTTTACTGGGAGGGAGCCCGGTATAATGATGCGATGATGGTGATGGTTGTTGCTACCGAAGCTGCGAGCCCCATTAAAATTACGGGATCCGCCATCATGGCGGTGACCACGATCAGCGACGCCACCTGGGCCGTGGTCGCGCCGGCGAGGACCCCCCTGTAGAGCTTTTTGCTGGCAATTACAGCGTAGCCTGCAAAGGCGTGTAGTGCGGTGATGCACATGAGCGTGATGATGGCTACCCCTACGACCCAGTCGTAGTGTGTATAAGTACCCGCCCTATATAGGTGGCCAATGCGCACTACTATTCCGCTAATTATTACGGTGTTCACGGCTAGAAGAGGAATAACTAGGGGGGAGGTGCCCGTTCTAGAGAGGTTGCCTGCCACGAACTAACCGCCTCTAATTAAGCAACCTATTCCACACCCTATAAGGCATCCTAGCGTACTACTCCCTAGCACTATGAGGCAGTATCCGCAAACAGCACACGATATCTTCTCTAAGGTGCACAGGCCGCAGGCTATTGAGCATATTGCACCCAGCGTTAAGTCCGCTACACCGCACACCTGCGCGCATCCAACGAAGCAGTCCCACCCTCCATCAACGACCAGCGCTGACAGCACTCCGTGGAATTCCAGTATACCTGTAAGCTCCGGGCGCTTCACAGCCTTGATCGTCGCGATCGCCTTATCGATCTCACCGGCTATGAGGCTCCACTTGTCCTCGCCCGTCACGTACGATATCTTCGTTAAGCCGTAGCCCACAGACCTCATGTAGTCGTACATGTCCGCGCGCCCGGTGAACTCCACCGTTATGTACTGCGCCTTGGGGATGTCTCCCGGTACAACGATGTACGCGAATGCCTCCTCACCGCTCACGCGGTAGAGTATGAGCCCGAATCGGCTTTGAGAATCCAGCACTACGATGACGTATACGGTGCCCGGTGCTTCCGGGGACTGCTGTGCAGGCCTAAACGCTATTATCTTTAACTTCACGTCACCGTTCTCGGAGTCGACCACGTAGCGCGCTTCCACGCCATTAAGCTCCGTTTCCGGCCTCGGCACCGCGCCATGTATGTCGCCGGGTTCCGGCACGAGTCTCTTGAGCAACCGCTCAGTGCGGATCACCCTCTGGTCCCTGATGTGCATGGCGTACTCTATGGTTAATATATCGAAGCACTCGCATTTACAGGGCCTAGGCGCGTTTTCAGGAATACTGGGCTCATCCACGGAAAGCCGAGCTCTATCTCCACTGCTACCGGGAAAGTGCGCTAGAATGTAGGGGTAAGCCAGTACTGAAACTACGACAGCTGTCATCACCACCGCTACCAGTACAGCCTTCACGCACGTTCTCATAGTCTCACCGCTACCGTTCACGTCAAGGGTGGTTTATATATTTTTCGGTTATTTCCGATTTAGGAAAAACCTTAAACCAGTACAGGCAACTACAAGGCGTAAAGGCCCTGCTAACTGGAAGGGAGCGCGCTGGAGTGGATAGCGAAGAGGGCGAGAAACGGAGATCGAGGTTAAAAACTAGGGAAGTGATAAGTGGAAAGGGGTGGGGTATAGACCTTGGGGCGGGGCGGTATAGCCACCTTGCTGACGTCGTTACGCTTCTCGTCCCGGGTCCCTGTAACGCGCTTGCTGTTGAGAGGGCTCCTTAGGAAGGTGCGCTGCGACCACGACTGCGAGGAGAGGTCCCTTCTCTACTACGCCCTACTTAGGTATAGTGGGTGTAGGGTGAACTGTCCTCCTAGCCTACGCTTCCTGCTCTCCATATTCGACCTCGCGATCAAGGTGGGGGTCACGGTTATGGGGGGTGATGAAGAGGAGTTGAAGAGGGCGTTAAGGGACCCCGCCATAGCGCGTGGCGTGGAAACCGTGTTACGGGGCATAGCCCTCTACGGGGTCACCACCCCGCAGAAGCTCCCAGCACCCTTCATGGTGGTGTGGAACTTCACGAACGCGTGTAACCTACGCTGCTCACACTGCTATCAGCGGGCCGGAACCCCACAACCTGCGGAGCTCTCCCTCACCGAGAAGTTAAAGGTAGTGGAGGAGCTGGATGAGGCAGGCGTTGCCGCCATAGCGTTAAGTGGTGGTGAACCAACTCTCTGCCCGGACTACCTGGTGGTTGTGAAGGAGGCGGCTAGGAGGGGGATGTACGTCGGCATCGCTACTAATGGATGGCGCTTCGCGGACTTCGACGAGCTGAAGAAGGCAGTGGACGCCGGGCTCAGGTACCTCGAGGTCTCAGTAGACTCTGCTAATCCGAGGAAGCACAACGCCTTCAGGGGGGTGGAAGGCTCGTGGGAACGGGCCGTTAAGGCCCTCGAGAACGGTGTGAAGCTGGGCATAAACCCCGCCATGGCCACCACGGTAACCAAGATGAACCTAGACGAAGTTGATGACATAATTGAGCTGGCCGAGAGCATAGGGGTCAGGAGAGTGGTCTTCTTCAACTTCATACCCACGGGGAGAGGCAGGGACCTCGTTAACCTCGACCTCGAACCCGAGGAAAGGGAGGAATTTATGAGGCTCATCTACAGGGAGATGGTGAAGAGGAAAATGGAGATATACACGACGGCCCCCCAGTACGGTAGGGTCGTGCTGCAGATGAGTAGGGGATCCGTAGTCGCGCCCACACACCATGCGGTTAGCAAAGACCCAGTGACTAAGGCGCTGGCCGAGTACATTGGCGGTTGCGGTGCTGGGAGAATTTACGCCGCACTACAGCCTGATGGAGAGGTCGCCCCCTGCGTGTTCATGCCCATAAGGCTGGGAAGCGTAAGGGAAGAGAGCTTTATCAGGATATGGAACGAGCACCCACTAGTCCAGAGGCTTAAAAGTAAAGAAGGCCTAGGAGGCTTCTGCGGGCTCTGCCCTTATAGGTACGTGTGCGGCGGGTGTAGAGCCCGAGCCTACGCTTACCTAGGCGACCCATTCGGCCCAGACGTGGGGTGCGTGAATAACAGGAAATACTACGATGCATTGAAAGGAACGGAAAATAACCCTGGTATCATGGAATAGAAGCCCTTACGGGTCTAGCATACATGGTGGCAATGGGGCGCACAGGACGTTGGGTTAAAAATAGTAGATAGCCCGACAACTAGGCGCAGCGGAAAGGGGCTCTATGTGCTGAGGATACGGGGATTCCGGCTTCCACGATTTAAGGTGTGCATGGGATACGGCCTTAAGGCTTTTTCCACGGAGTGTAGCTCCTACCCCTCAGGGCGGAGGGGTGACTGGTATCCAAGGTACCTGGCCGTAGGAAATTGCCGTATTCTTGAAGCTGGTACCGCTATATTAAACCGAATTTTTCACTATAAAATGTGAAATTAAATTGAGTTGCAAGTGAAGGTGGTTTGCACATTGGCCGCTGAACCGGAATTTACGACGGGTATGCGCGAGCTTGATGAGCTGATTGGCGGGATACGGGGCCCTTACATGCTGTTGATCGTGGGTCACCCTGGAGCCGGTAAGAGCACTCTGGCTTCGCAGATCTGCTATGTAAATGCGTTAAAAGGCCACAAGTGCCTTTACATGTCGTTTTATGAGAGCAAAGAGAAGCTGTTCAGGAACGTAGCTAAGCTGGGAATAAACCTCGTGGAAGCGGAGAATAAGGGGTTACTAGTACACGTCAAGCTACCTGTCGCCGCTACCCAGGAAGTACTGGACACCATATCCAGGCTCGTGACCAAGGACTCTTACAGGGTTGTCGTGGTAGACTCCATTAACCCGCTCATGGACTTCCTCAAGAGGAAAGAGCAGAGGGCAATACTACTGAACTTCTTCTACAACCTGGTCGACGCCATCAACGGGCTACTAGTGGTAGTGTCCGAGGTGCCCTTGGGTAAGGAGGCCTTAAGCCTAGGCTCCATAGAGTTCGTGGCGGACGCAATAGTGTACCTCAAGCACAGGGTGTCACGTGGCCTAGTAACGCGGATACTCGAAATAAGGAAGGTGAGGGGGGCACCGCTCACGGTAGTGGAGGTCCCGTTCAGCATCATCAACGTAAAGGGGTTAAGGGTATACCTTCCACCTAGGCCCGAAAGGCCGCTCGCAACTCTAGCGGAGAGGTTGAAATCGCGCG
Source organism: Desulfurococcaceae archaeon (assembly GCA_038845865.1). Classification (NCBI taxonomy): domain Archaea; kingdom Thermoproteati; phylum Thermoproteota; class Thermoprotei; order Desulfurococcales; family Desulfurococcaceae; species Desulfurococcaceae archaeon. Next base: position 71,373 of record JAWBQJ010000004.1, on the reverse strand, counting down.
AAGCAATAAGTAGCATTCTCGGGCCCATATACGCCGGTGACATCATATCCATCAGCCACCCTCCCAGCGCCCGCGACAAGAGAACTAATGCACCCTTCGTCGACATAGCCGTAGAGAACGACTTAAAGGCGCTGGTGATCTCCTACAAGTATTCTCGCACTGAGCTCCGAGAGATCGCGTTCTCGTTGCTAACAAAGTACTTTGAGCTAGGAGAGAGGGAAGCAAACTGGGTTATAGACAGCTACATGCACTTCGAGTCGGTAAACCCGGCGTCCTTTTCCACACCCGAACTAGCAGCCTTGGAGCACGAGCTCATCGAAACGCTGAACCCCGGTATAGTGGTGTTTCACGGATGTGAAGTGCCGTGGAAGATGATCAGGGACCTGGGCGAGGGGGAGTACTGGTCGCAGCTCATTAACCAGTTAACGTGGCTCAAGAACAAAGGCGTGCTGGTGGTGAGGCACATCGGTAGAGTGGACCCGCACTTCACCAGGATGAACGAGTCCCTTTCAGACGTAACCATAAGAGTACATTACAGGTATGAAGACGGGGTGGTAAAGCCCGTGTGGAAGGCTTGGAGGCGTGGAGGCGAACCGCTCTTAATAGACTTCACGAGCGGAGAGGTCATTGGAAAAATAAAGGAGTTCAATGAGTGGTTTAGAGGGCTCATCAAGGAGAAAATGCTTAAATCGGAAATAGCCTCTCATAGCACCTAGCTCGAGCGCGTTGCAGGCCAGGCTCTAACCTCTTTCTACCTCCGCGCACTTTCTCAGGAACGATACCATTGGTAGCAGTATTTTCATGGCGTCTTCAACGGTGTTAATGGCGTGTCCTAGGTCGGGCACTATGTGCGCCTCAAAGCTCTTACCGCGTTCTAGTAGCAGTGAAAGGAGCCTAAGGGCGGGCTTTAACGGGGTCCTACTATCGTTCTGCGGGTGTATGATGCACAGCGGCCTCGTGATATTCGGTGCTTTGTTGATAGGCGAGCGCTCTCTTAGCAATTCGCGCTTACCTGCGAAAAGCACGTCTATGAATGCCTTGAATACCGCATCGCTTAAGCCGTACATCTCCTCCCAGTCAACGACGCTGGCGCCGGCCACGCCGCAGTCATATAACTCCGGCTCGTTGGACATCGCCCACAGCGTCATGTAACCCCCGTAGCTGTACCCGGCAATGAGCACCTTACTCGCAAGACCCGTTTCCAAGGCCCACTTCGTGACAGCTACCACGTCCTCCAGATCCCCCCCACCCGGATCGCCGATATTCATCTTCTTAAACCACTCACCATAGCCCGTCGATCCTCTGAAGTTAGGTGCAACGACGTTGAAACCCGTTGCCACCAGCGCGATTAAGGTTACTCTCCACGCGTCTGCTACCTCGGCCCACGGACCGCCGTGAACGTATATCACGGTAGGTCCCGGCCTACCCGCTTTACTGCTTTCAATAATCCACACCGGGATATCCAGGTTACTCGGCGTCCTTACTTTCTCGAACTTCACGTCCCCGAGTACACTTTCAACCTCTCTGGGTGGCCTGCTCTCCAGTATAACACGGCTAGTACGGTGTTTAACATCTAATTCGACCACCTCGCTAGGCTTTCTCAGCGAGGAGTAGCTGTAGTAAATTTTATCGTTGACGTAAACGGCCCTGTGGGCCACTCCGCTGATCGGCGCGATTTCGTAGCCGTTCATGAATATCTTCGTTCTACCGTTCCTTTTACCCACTATGAGCCATTTTCCCTCGTACTGATTATAGTGCACGTGCTCTACGGGCAGGTACTCGTAGTAGTCGTTACCGGGTAGTCTGAGTTCTCGAAACTCCTCTTCCTCGAGATCCAGTTCTACGAGGATGTCCCTTTCCTCCGTAAAGGCGCTTGATGCGAAGACCAGCTTGTTCTTTTCAGTTATGACCGGTTCTTTGTTCACACTGCCAGGTTTAGGGGTATACACTTTGAACTCGCTGCTCTGCACGTTGTAAACGAACACCTCCATGCTGAAGGGGTTTCCCGCGAGCACGCCATACCCTGTTACCATGTGCTCGTTAGCACTCGTTACGAAGGCAAACCCGCGCGGCAGCTTGTAGAGCTTCTCCGCTTTACCGTCTTCGACCATGTATATGGCAACGTCCTCGGATGTCGCCCCAGTGAAAAACGCCCTCTCCCCGGTGTCAACGAGGCTCATTACCCTCACGGGCTCCATGTCCACTTGGACCTCCTCTTCAACCCTATCCAGATCCACTACGTAAACCACGTGTTGTTCCCTTCCACGTGCAACGTCTACCGCGTAAACGACCCGGTTGGTTTTTACCGGCATCTCCGCTTCGAGCGAGACGGGCCTTTTCGCGATCTTCTTTTTACTTAGTGACTTCACGTCAAGTACCCATAAGCTACTGAAACCGCCTTCATCGGAGCGCAGAACTAGTAGGTCTCCCTTACCGTAGCCTACAAGCACGTGTGTAGGGGTATTTACGAGGTCTTCCAGGAGCTTGATCACTTCGCTATACTTCAAGACGCACACCAACCGTAATACAAGGGAAAGCCGGTATTTAAGTGTCAGCCCTCTTCAGCGGGTTTAGCTGGTACTTGGACCTTACCTATGTGCGAGATGCTCACCTCTTTGCCGGGGTCGTGGAGCACGCTCTTGACGTAGTCCTCACTGCAATCTGAGAGCAGCATTAAGTGTAGTCCCTCAACCACGTTGCTTTCTATGAACTTAATAATGGTGCACTTGCTTGCTAATTCCCTAAACACTTCTTTTACATTATCGCCGAGAAGCATCAATGACACCAAGCCGCCTTCTGCGCTCTTGTAGAGCACCGTTACTAGCTCTTTCACAGCACTGAATTCCGAGGGAAAAACCTTTTCGACGCTTTCACCCAAGTCGGCTAGCTCGTCTATGTTTCTCCTGATCCACTCACAGGCGGATGAGACTGAGAGTTCTAGCGTCGACGGGTTTACGAGTAGCGGAAACATCCTACACGCAAGGGGCTTCTCGCCGTGTATTCTACAAGCCTTACTAGCCTCGTCGTAGAACGGGCAGTAACCACTCACGATCCACACGTAGAAGCCTGCGGGTAGACGTTCAAACCGCGGTTCGGGGATACCCATATGCTCGGCGAGGAGAGCGATGTACCTCGCCTCGTGGGGTAGTACAATTGGGCACTCCTTTCTATCTGAAAAGAAGCAGCACTTGCTACACCTCAAACAGCTAAAAGCACGACTGTTCACGTCACCCAACTAGACGGCACCCCCCACTATGTCACGAGGCTAACTTACCCTTCTTGTCTTTAAAATACTCGACACTAAGCCCTGGGCGACCAGTGGAGGTGCAAGCAACGTAGAACTGTGGAACAGTGCTTTAAACCGGCGGATCTGATCTCATTTCCGCCTGGAGGGCGGGGCCTCCGGCTGTAACGGCGCGTTATTTACGTTGTGTTCATTTGGGGTTCAGGTGAATGTCAATGTAGTATATGCTACAAGCCTCTAGCACCTCCACGGGCCCTCCACACGCTGGTATGTATAGAACGAGTAACGCGGTGCCGCTTGTTAGGTACCCTTCCAAGTACAAGTAGGCTGATGAAAATTGCTTTAGTTCAAGCCACTCTGTTGAGTCGCTTACCACGTTCCCTTGAACGATCCTTAAAGCGGGCACGATACAGCTTTCAAGGCTTACATCGTTACAGAACGTCACGTTAGCTGTTAGCTTTTCTACCATACTTAGACTGCTATCATAAACTAGCTTAGCGTATACGGTCTCCGTGCTATTGTTAAACACGATCAACGCCCAGATCCGCGCGGGGTTCGCGCTATCCCTTGAAATATTGATGTAAAGAACAGCTCTAATACCGGCGCTCACAGTGGTGTTGCTGACAGCGCCCTCACCAGCTCCGGTAAGAGCGACATCGTAGCTGTCACCGCCTATAACGTTCGGGAACGAGTACGTACACGTCATCCCGTCGGGGAAGGAGACATTGATCGATACTATACCACCTGTACCTATAACGACATCTCTAACGACATAGACTTCCAGCGCATAGCCGCTGGCAGTGGCGTTGAACGCAAGCCCCTTAGCGTAGTGCAGGTCCCAAAGTTCCACGGTGGTATTAGGTAAGAGCCCCGCGAAGTACACGTACCTGGGGTCCACGGTAGATATCACCATGTCGTCGAACGCGCCGTCGGCACCCGCCTGCCTGCCCCCCAAGTCCTCGGCGTAGACTCCCACGTAAGCTGGATTAAAGTAGTTGGAGCTATCAGTATATGAAAGGGGGTATGAGCCCGCGCCCCCCACGGGGTTTCCATCTTCATCGTATAACCAGGCATATATGCGTAGACCATCGGAGACAGCCATGTAGTTCACGACAATGGTGTACCAGCCGTCAGGTTTAATGGGTAAGCTAGAAGTTCTGCTTAACAGGAACCACCTCCTGTTGTAGTACTTCGCGATAACTAGCCCGTAATACGGCTCGGCGAGCAGGGGGTCGCGGTCTCCCCCGCTTGGGTCGTAAGCCACGTAGACGAGGTAAAAGTTTGCCCTACTGGAGTCAAACAACACCACGCCGTGCCTGTAATCCTGTCTATTGGGGTTGCTGTTGTTTCCACCGCCAAGTACCTTGACTGAAACCCAGAGCGACGGGTAGCTGGATAGGCTCGCGTTGAAGTAGTACTGAGAGGCGCCGGCAACGCCGGCCCCGTTGTCCACGATGTACAGGGCGTTACCGGTGTAACCTGGACCCGTGCTATAGCTTCCGCCTAAGGAAGTCCAGCCTGGGACGGGGTAGGATTCGAAGTCCGTGAATACTATTGAGCCCCTAGAAGTCCTGTTTATGGCGCACTGTTGCGAGGGGGTTTCCTGCGGTGAAACGGGTATTAGCGTTAACGGGTATTGGCGCGTTGTTAACGGTCTCGGTATATTGACGGGCGTGAACGCTATAGGGTACGATCCTTCGCTGAAAACCACGACGCCCTGGTAAGTTTTGTTCTCCACGAAGTACCCCGACCCCATGGGCAACCCTACTTCCACTACACCGGTACCTCCCGGTAACAGTGCCTTACCCTTTAAACCAAGCACGTTGCAGGCGGCCTCGTTCACGCCGATCACATAACACGTATCGTTTCCGAACATCACTACTAGTTGCTGTTCACCGTAAAGCAGAGCCTGAACGATCTCCACCGGCCTGCCTCTCTCGTGTTTAATGTTGATCCTTAACGTAATCGTCCTCGAAGCCGGGTCTATCTGGGCATCCGCATACACTCCCAGCACTGGCGCCCTATTAACCTGGTCTACTACGTGTAGGTAGAGGAAAGAGACACCAGTAACCACCGCTATAAACACCATCACCGAGAGTATTGCCAAATACGGGTGGGATATGCCCACTCCGGGGCGCACCAGTAATTAGTGTTTATTGTCAATATTTATTAATGCAATAGTAGGTATTATAGGTTTGAAAGGTAAAAAGAGCCAGGTAGCGAACACGTGAAAAAGGAAGCTACTTGAACATGTCCTTGAGGAGCAGTACTAGAACCCACAGCACTACCGTGAACACCACTAGCACTACGCCTAGGAGTACAGCACTCCACGACAAGTCCATGAACACTCCCTCTTCGAGGTAGCCGTATGCTGCATCTACTAACGACATCACTGCTGCTCCGCTAGCAATTAGTGCCAATACGTCAAGCCTGTATCTGTCTTTACGTCCTAGCCCATACCAGAGCGCGCTTGACACGGCCGCTAGCAGTAATAGCGCCAGAGGCCACACTGCAAACCAGCCTGCGCTCACTTCACTTCGAGGGTCGTGACGATCCTCGTAGGAGGAATGGTTCTCGTTTTCATCTTCCTCGAGATGCCTAGTATTCCCAGCCACAGGGTTGTTACAGCTAGGGTCATCGAGCTCCCTACAACACCGATCTCGTTCAACACCACTGGTAGATCCTCCGGGCTCTGCATGGCGGTTAAGAATGGAGGATACGGTACGAGTTCACCATGCCACGCGTGCTCAGCCGCCAGCACTAGTGCGCCGCCCAGTAGCATGTAGAATAGCACGTTTAGTTTCAAATCGCTGGAAGATCCTCGCACCCTGTTTAAGAGCCCCACTACCAGGCCAGCCAGTAGCGGCGTTATGAAGCATGCCATTTCTCACACCTGTGCATCCAGATACTTAACTAGGTGCACCCTTAAAAAGTTTCCAGGTAGCACGCCCGGACAAAAGACTATTAAGGACCCGGCTAATACTAGTTATGGGGTACCGTCGTTGATCGTAGGCATTAAACGGGTTAAGCCGGGACTTTACAACGTAACCGTATGGCCTAGTTGTAGCTACCCCTTAAGCTCTTACGTTAACGTGAAGGTCTACGTAGAGGGGAAGGCTTTAGAGGACTTTGAGGAGGTTTTCGTGGAGGCTGTCCGTGTCGAGTATATTAAAGATAGAGCCGAAGTGCATGTATACGTTAAGTGTAAGTGTTAAAAAGAGGGTAAAACAGGCTACTTAGCTTAGGTATTTCTCAATGATGTACTTGACCAGGTGATCCGGCTCATACTCCACTCCGAGAGACCTCCTCAACAGCTCTTTAGGCGGGTACGTTGCGCCGTACTTATGTATTCTCTCCTTCTGCCATTCCTGTAGTGCCTTGAAATCACCGTTTACAATCTTCTCCCTTAAGTTGATCTCAGACTCCATGGCCCTCTTCATTGAAGCGGCCACTATGTTTCCGAGAGTATATGTCGGGAAGTAGCCTATACTGCCCATGCTCCAGTGAATATCCTGTAGTACCCCTTCACTGTAAGTCCTGGGCTTCACTCCCAGTAATTCCTCCATGTAGTTATTCCAGAGCTCAGGTAGCTCCGATACCTTCACCTCCCCCGCTAACATGAGCTTCTCGAGCTCCGCTCTGAGCACTATGTGCATGTTGTAGGTTACCTCGTCGGCATCTACTCTTATCAAGCCCGGTTTAACCGTGTTGAAGTAGTAGTACACGTCCTCAGGCGAGTAGTTCTTGATGAAGTCTAGGTGCTCTTTGAGAATGGCGTAAACGCGTTCTGCAAATTCTCTGCTCTTACCGACGATGTTCTCCCAAAACCTGCTTTGACCTTCATGCACACCTAGGCTAACGCCGTCACCTATAGGTGTGTGAGAAAGTGCTGGGTCTATTTGGAGCTGGTAAAGCGCGTGCCCAAACTCGTGCACGACGGCGAGCATCGATCTCTTGAAATCCACGCCTTCGTACCTCGTCGTAATCCTGACATCGAATATGCCCATATCTATTGTAAACGGGTGGGCTGACACGTCTAGCCTGCCGCGAACGCCCATGGGGTATCCGAGCATTTCAAGGATCTTCTTGTTGACAGCATCCATTCTAGCCACGTCGTACTTTACGCGCTCTAACGGGTGTTCTCGCGGATACCTGCCCTCGGAGAGGACTTTTTCTATTATGAACTTCAACTCTCTCTTCAGTCTGCCCAGTATCCTATCAGCGTCCTCCGTCTTCAAGCCCTCCTCGAATAGGTCAAGTAGCGCGTCGTACGGGTGCTTTTCCCAGCCGAGATAGTCAGCGGCTTTTCTAGCCAGCTCAAACACCCTCTCTAGATACGGCTTAAACATCTCGAAGTTGTTCTTCGCCTTCGCCTCCCTCCACACGATCATGGCTTCTTGGGTGACCTTAGCCCTCTCCGCTACGAGCCACGGTGGCAGCGCCTTGGCTATTCTCATGGCTCTTTTCAAAACCCTCACAACGCCCCGTTCGTAGTCGTTCAACCCCTCGGCACGATCGGCCTTCTCGACGAGCTCCACGAACTCGGGCCTTAAAAGCAGGTTCTGCCTCAGTAGCTCCAGCTCGGCCCTGGCAACCGCGCGGTCCCTCACGCCTTCGCGCGGCATGTACGTCTCGCTGTCCCAGCTCATGAGCGCTATTGCATGGCCTATTGCCCATATAGTACGGTACTTCTCGAGGACCTCCTTTATAACGGGGTTTTCGAAGACCACGCTAACACCCTGTTAGTGATAACGTGGCTGAGCTTATAAGAACATGCATTATTTACCCGTACAGCGTTTACAGTTCAGGGGGTATCCGGTGGGGTTTAGCGCATTTAAGGTCTGTAGTGTCGAAGAAATGAGAAAGATCGATGAAGAGGCGTCTAAGCAGGGAGTAACCCAACTGCTCTTAATGGAGGATGCCGGTACAGCAGTATACACCGTTATAATGCTAGAAGTAGGTGTACGTGGAAAGCGCTTCGTAGTCGTAGCTGGGACAGGTAACAATGGCGGTGATGCCTTGGTAGCGGCTAGGAGGATCCGTGCAACTGGCGGGAACGTGGAAGTGTTCATTGTAGGAGATCCGAACAGGTATCGCGAACCCGCCAGGACAATGTACGAAATAATTACGAAGATGGGCATTAAAGTGGAAGTAGTTAGGGGGGTGGAAGACCTTGAGAAGCTCGCGGAGTCCATTAAGGGAAGCGATGTAGTCGTGGTCGGCTTAATCGGTACTGGTCTAAAAGGAGAGGTTACAGGGCTCTACAGAGACGTCATAAAGCTTATCAACGAGCACGGTAAAACTGTGGTAAGCGTCGACATACCATCGGGTATTGACGGTAACAACGGCAAGGTGCGTGGAGTTGCGATCAAGTCCACGTACACCGTCACCTTCGGCCTACCGAAGTACGGTAACGTACTCTACCCAGGCTACCACTACTGTGGAAAGCTCTACGTGTCGAGGCTCTCATACCCGCCGGAACTCTTGTACTCCGAGGAAGTCAAGGTAGAGCTCAATGTCCCGGTGCCGCTACCGGAGCGCGTTAAATGGGGTCATAAGGGTGCTTTCGGAAAGCTACTCTCCGTGGCAGGTGCTAGGTATTACTACGGTGCACCATACTACAGCTCATACTCGTTCCTGAAAGCGGGTGGAGGGTACTCTAGGTTGGCTGCGCCTAAAAGCGTCATACCGGTGCTAGCAGCCAGGTGTGGTGAGGTCGTCTACCACCCAATGGACGAGACCGAGGAGGGCACGCTCGCGCTTTCGAGCTACGAGAAAATACTGGAGATCGTGAGAGATCATGGAGTGGACATGGTCATACTAGGCCCAGGCACCTCCCTAAACGAAGAAACACAAGAACTCGTCAGGAGGCTGGCGGAAGGGGTAGACAAGCCGGTCATAATAGACGGCGATGGCATTACCGCCATTTCGAAAAACCCGGAAATTCTTAAGCAGAGAAAGAGCCCCACCATACTGACACCACATTTAGTCGAGTTTTCGAGGTTAATGGGGGTTGGAGTGAGTGAGGTCCAGGAAGACCCCGTAAACCATGCTCGGAAGGCATCAATCGAGTTAAACTCCTACATTGTGTTGAAAGGAGCACACTCATTGATAGCTTATCCAGATGGCCGTGTATACGTAAATATGACCGGTAACCCGGGCATGGCTAAGGCAGGCATGGGGGACGTGCTTAACGGTGCCATAGCTGCCCTCTATGGAATAGGTCTTAGGGACTGCGGCGAAGCTGCACGCATGGGCACGCTGGTGCACGGGCTTGCAGGAGACCTTGCCGCGAAAGACCTGGGAGAAGATGGTATTACGCCCGATACCGTATTGGAGTACTTACCACAGGCTATGAAGCTCCTACGCGAGAACCCCGGGTACATAGTCGAGAATTACATGCCCAAGGAAATATAGTGGTCGCCGATGAAAACAGGTAGTTGCAGAGACGTCTTCGTGAAGGATTTCGATTTAAGCTACATGAACGAGATAGTGGAAATTGAAAGCGAGTGCTTTAACTCCAGTGTGAGGTACAGTGAAGAAGTCTTCAATTACTACTACCAGCGCGGCTCGATCTTCAAAGTTGCAGAGTGCGGCGGGGTCATTGCGGGTTACGTTATCGCAGATATCGAAGACTCGCTCTGCCACGTCGTGTCCATAGCTGTGAGGCGCATGTACAGGAGAATGGGTATTGGTTCAACGCTACTAGACCGCGCGCTCGCGGAGTGTAAGGGGCTCGGCGCCAGGAGGGCTTACCTGGAGGTTGCTACCAGCAACCAGCCCGCTCTGGAAATGTACCTTAAAGCGGGCTTTCAAGTTATAGGGGTTATCAAGGGTTATTATGGAGTTGAAGACGCTTACGTGATGGTCAAGGAATTGGATCAGCGTGGTTAGAATGGCGGTTAAGCTATTGACGCCGGTAGATGTAATCATCGATAGCAGGGAGGACTCTAAGCACCCCGAATTCAAGGTTAAGATCGCGAGAGAGGGCTTACGGGTAGCTGTGCAAGAGCTCCCCGCAGGCGACTTCCTACTACTTGCACCTCCCGGGAGAAAGCAAAGCATACTAGTAGAGAGGAAAACAGCTGATGATTTCGCTAACAGCATCAGGGACGGGAGGATCTGGGAGCAGAGCAAGCTACTACAAGAAGCGGCTTTACAAGAAGGGCACCGACCGCTAATAGTAATCGAAGGCTCCCTAGAGAAACTGGAAAAATACCGTAACTGGAGGGTGCAGAGCATTCTGCGCGTTATCGACACGCTGGTGCTCGACATGAACATACCAATACTGTACACGCCTCATAAAGACGCCACAATAGCCTGGATCATCGCCAAGGCGAAGAACCTCGGTAAAACTGAGGAGAAGAGGGTCGTGAAAATGAGGGTTGAGAAAAAGCCTTTAAGCATCGAAGAGAGAGTACTCTACGTCACGGAAGGGCTGGTGGGCCCGACACTCGCCAGGAGGCTTCTCGCAAGGTTCAAAACCCTCAAGAACGTCGCAAACGCATCCACCTATGAGTTGATGAGCGTCGAAGGTATTGGGGAAAAGCGTGCCCAGGAAATATATGCCATCTTTAACACACCGTGGCATGAACCAGGGCTAGGAGAGCAGGTATGAGCTTAGAACTAGTACTGCCAGGGCTCGTCTCCGCCATAGTAGCTAGGACTCTACTGAGCTGGTGGCTTACCGCGGCCTTAAGGCTCGGCTTCGCCGGCAGGGACATGAACAAACCTGGAGAACGCATGGTAGCCGAGGCCGGCGGCATATGGGTTGTATTGTCGTCGGGGTTCGGAGTGCTCCTCTACATAGCGATAGAGGTTTACACCGACAGGAGGGTGGATGTGATACCGTTGCTTTCAATAGCTTTAACTCTACTGATGGCCGGCTTGCTGGGGTTCTTCGATGACATACTCGGCTGGAAAAGGGGTATAAACCCCATTAAGCGCGTGTTGTTTACCCTTCCGATATCCCTTCCACTAGTCGCTGTTAAGGCCGGCCATAGCGTGGTCGAGCTACCTGTGATTGGCACTCTAGACCTGGGGTTAGCGTACTCACTGCTAGTGGTACCGGCCGGTGTCGTGGGTGCTAGTAACGCCTTCAACATGATTGCCGGTTACAACGGCCTCGAAGCGCTTCAAGGGTTAACTCTTTTACTCTCTGCTTCGCTACTTTTGGTAGTCAGGCGCAACTTAGATGCCGTCTGCGTTGCCCTACCCGTGATCTCCTCAATAACGGTATTTTACTTACTTTACAACCGGTACCCGGCTAAGATGTTCCCAGGAAACTCCTTTACTTACGGTATTGGGGCTTTCTACGCCTCGCTAGCGATATACTGGAACTTCGAGAAGTACGCCATTTACTCCTACGCCCTCTACTTCCTAGAACTGGTACTGTTCGTGCGTGGACTACTAGACGGCGTGTACAAGGAGAACTTTGGGCGCGTTCAAGCAGATGGTAGCTTACTGCCCCCCTACGAGAAGTCCTATAGCGTAACGCACCTGGTCATAAAGCTCGTGATAAAGCTTAAAGGTAAGTGCTACGAAACCGATGCCATTAAGGTCATCGTCACTCTTCAAGCCGTAGTCTGCGCTCTCGCTCTTTCGGCCACCTTCTTAGCAGTATAGTGTAGAGGTAGAGAGAGCTCAGTAGCCCCACAGTACTTGACACCAGGAAAGACTCGGCGTAGCCCACTCCCAGGTATAAAGTGGCTGCAACTAAAGACGCGGCCGAGGCGCCGAAGTTATCCAGTAGCCTTTGAATACCTATAGCCCTTCCACGTATTTCAACTGGTAGGGTTCTAGTCAGTATTGTGGATAGCGCTGAGTTTAAGATGTTTGATGCGAGGCCCATTACCAGCGACGCGGCGAGCAATGTAGCAGTGGTTATAGTCATATGCCTTACGTGGTACGGTAGCGCTAGTGTGATCTGTACCGCGGAAACCACAACAGCCGAGTATAGTGCGGCGCGCTCAGGTCTCGGGTTGGTTCTCAGCAAAATTAACGACGCACAAATAGTACCCGTGGTGGAGATCGCGCTTAAAAGCCCCCACATGGGTTTCGACAACCCCAGTACGTCGAGCACATATATTGCCAGGTACGTGTTAGTCACCCCTAGCGAGACCTGCCAGAGAATGGAGGTAAAAAGGTACAACTTGAGGGCTCTGAATAAGACGGCACGGTAGCCGGACAGCTCGAAGATGATCTTGCCGAGGTCTTTATCACGTGGCTTAAAGGTCTCTTTCAGTGCCTTAGCTCTCATGACGAATACCGTTATTGATACAATGCCCTGTAGCGCGAAGCCCAGTCTAATACCAGTGACTCCTAGCGTGTCATAGAGCACTCCACCGATGACCGGCATGAAGAGGCCTGGAATAGCCATCACGATGTTCAGGCCTAGGAAGCCTTTAAACTCTTCTCCGCGTTGCAGGGAATCCATGACTATTGCTGTTAGCGCTGGTTGGTAGAAGTGTACTGCATAGTCGAAAACGAATATGGCTGTTAGGAACCTCCAGTCAGGTGCCACCGCGTAGAGGAACTGGGCTACCGATATGCACGCCGTTCCAATCAATATAACCTTTACCCTGCCAAGATAGTCTGTCAGCAGGCCGCCGGGAATTGTCGAGAGGGCCAAGGCAAGCATGCCGAGACTTCGCATTACCGCTACATGTAGGTCTGAGGCCCCTAAGTCCTTAGCGTATTTAGCGAAAAAGGGGTTCACTAGCGAGCCCGTCAGAGAGAAGAGGAACCAGGATAGGGCGATTACCCCTACATTGCCTTTAAAAACTTCCTTCAAATCCGCGATGCTCTCCGCGAACGCGGTAATAGTCTTCGAGAGCTTCATAGCCTGGGCTTTCCTCGGGAGAAGAGTCACGTATACTGATGTGCGTTATCTTAATTATCTTCAGACCGGTTCTCCGCGAAGTGCTTTTTCTACGAGCTCCTTGGCGTAGTCGTACCTCACTTTACCTTCCTTAACCATCCTCTCTGCCACCCTGTCTACTAGGTCTCCGGTAGCGCCTGCCATTATTGCTAGGTTCCTAGCGTGTAATCTCATGTGACCCTTTTGAATGCCTTCGGTAACTAGGGCTCTGAGCGCTGCGAGGTTTTGCGCTAAGCCGACGGCCGCCATTACCTCGGCGAGCTCCTTGGCGGAGGAAACTCCGAGTATTTTCAGTGCTATCCTCGCAACCGGGTGTACTCGCGTCGCGCCCCCCACTATACCTACTTGTAGCGGTAGTTCGAGGTAACCGTTGAGAAAGCCCTCTTCGTCCACCTCCCAGGTGCTCAGCGGCTTATACACACCTGCTTTACACGCGTATGCGTGTGCGCCCGCTTCGATAGCCCTGTGATCTTGTGCCGTAGCAAGCGCCACGGCTATGATACCATTCATAATGCCCTTATTGTGCGTTACAGCTCTGTAAGGGTCTACTTCCGCCAGTACGCTGGCCTCTTCAATCCTCTTCGCGGTTTCAAGTCCGCCTAGGTTTTCGGCCGGTGTCCTAGCCCATGCTCTAACAATTCGCCTTGTCGCGTGGTTTGATATTATTCTAAGCCTCGCCTGCCCCCCTGTAATTCTTTCCAAGATGGGCGCGATCGCCTCTACCATGGTATTAACGGCGTTAGCGCCCATGGCATCTCTTACATCTACGACTAGGTGAACCACTATTACGGGGCCCTTACTCGTTTCAATGACTCTGATTTCCAAGTCTCGTGGACCCCCGCCAAGCTTGATCAGGGTGGGGTCCTGCTGCGCTGCATGTTCTAGTATTTCCTGCTTGCGCTCTAGTATCCTGGTGACTTTGGCGTAAGGCGCCGTTACGTTGACTACGTGCACCTGGCCGATCATTTCTTGGGGGCCGGCTTCCGCTATTATGCCCTTTCCGTAACGTAGCATTTTCGCGGCATTGCTTGCAGCGGCTACGACGCTCGCTTCTTCTATGACCATTGGGACGAGGTAGTCTTTCCCATTTACGAGAAAGTTCACCGCCACGGCGAATGGATACGCCATGCACCCGATTACGTTTTCAATCATTCTTTCCGCTATCTCCCTGGAGAGGTTACCGAAGTTGAGGAGTACCTTCACTTCGTCGTCCGTTAAGTCCGCCCATTCCTTAACGATTCTCACCCTCTCCTCGAGGGGTAGCTTGTAAAAACCCTCAATGCGGCTACTCCTAGGTTGCCGCGCCATCGCCTACACCACGTGTGTTTAAAACCGAGGATAAAGCTTAAAAGACTTTGGTGTAGCGCTCATGGTTCACGAGTGGGCTTTAGCTGAATCGATAGTGCTATACGTCTTGAGTAGAGGGATTAAGAAGGCTAAGAAGGTAGCCGTCAAGATCGGAGTACTCCAGTCAATAGACAAGGACATACTAGTGTTCGCGGTAAGAGAGCTCTCCAAAGAATATGGGCTGGAAATAGGTGAAGTTGAGGTGGTCGACGAAGAGCCCGTTTTCAAGTGCCACATATGCGGGTACACATGGAGCTTGAACATGTCAGAGGTCGAAGAACCCGTTCGCGAAGCAGTGCACTTCCTCCCCGAAGCTGCGTACGCTTACTTCAAGTGCCCTAATTGCCGTAGCATAGACTTCGAGATCGTGAAAGGCCGTGGTTTGTCGGGAGTGGTGGTTGAGGGTTATGAGTGAAGACCCGAGAGTACTAAAGGCGGTCGAGAACCTTAAGAAGCCGCGCAGAGTGTACGCCGTCATTAGCAACAAGGGCGGCGTAGGTAAGACGACCGTTACGACTTTACTAGCCCTATACTCCGCTAAACTAGGTTACTCAACGGGGTTACTAGACCTAGACCTCGTCAACCCCTCTACGCACGTGGTTCTAGGCCTAAGACCAGAGCACTTAAAGTACAGTGAACACCACGGGGTACTACCGTTGAGAATTGGTAACCTGCATTACTTCACCGTAGTGGCGTATACCGGCGACAGGCCCATGGCTCTTAGAGGTCGTGCCGCGCGCGACGCCTTGTGGGAAGTGCTTTCCACTGTGAACTGGGGTGTTCTCGACGTCGTTTTCGTAGACACGCCACCAGGTATTGGCGATGAGCACCTTGAATTGGCATACAAGCTACGGGGCGTTATCAGGCCTATCGTGGTGTCTACCCCTAACCCCCTCTCCATGAGCGTGGTGAAGAAGGTCATCCACATACTGAGGGAATGCGGTTACGCTGACCTGTACTTCGTTGAAAACATGGGAGACGGTAAGCTAGTAGACTATGCCAAGGAGCTTGGAGTAACGTACCTCGGCTACATACCCCACTCTACAAGGCTGGAGACAGCAACCGGTAGCCTAGACAAGCTACTAGGATTAGATGTAGAGGACTCGGCCAGGTATATTTTAAGCAAACTACTACCACGGTGAGTAGCCTAGAAAACCTTTATAAACCCGATCGTGATTAGAGCGTCACGGGGTGGCCTCCATGTCCCAATGGATTTAAAAACGCCCAAATACGCTAGAGCCCCCCAACTAGCCGAGATAGTGCCCAAATACTGGTATAACGTTGTCCCCGACCTTCCTGAACAACTACCACCAATGTTGAAACCGAGTGGAGAGGCCGTCAAGCCGCATGAACTGGAAGCAGTATTTCCCAAAAAGCTCATTGAACAGGAGTTCTCCACTGAGAGATTCGTCGAAATACCTGGTGAGTTGAGAGAACTCTACGTAGAGCTCGGTAGGCCGACACCGCTGCTCAGGGCTCGGAGGCTTGAAGAGTACCTGAAAACGCCGGCAAAGATATACTACAAGTACGAAGGAGTTCTGCCAACGGGGTCGCACAAGGTAAACACCGCTGTTGCCCAAGCATACTTTAACGCGGCTGAGGGCGTGGAAAGGCTGGTAACCGAGACCGGTGCGGGGCAGTGGGGTTCCGCGTTAGCATTGGCAGGAGCCCTGTTCGGCCTGAGGATCAGAGTCTACATGGTGAAAGCCAGCTATAATCAAAAGCCTTATAGGAGAGTACTAATGCAGCTCTACGGCGCCGAGGTCGTACCCAGTCCCAGCCACTACACGGAGTTCGGGCGCAGGGTGTTAAAAGAAGATCCTGACCACCCGGGATCTCTGGGCATAGCCATCAGCGAGGCTATAGAAGATGCCACCAGTAACCCGAGGACGAAGTATAGCCTCGGATCAGTACTAAACCATGTTCTTTTACACCAAACAGTTATAGGACTAGAGGCTTTGAAACAGCTTGAACTACTAGGCGAAGACCTGCCGGACTACGTGGTGGGTTGTGTAGGTGGTGGAAGTAACTTTGCAGGACTGGCTTACCCGCTATACCACGAAGCACTAGTAATGAAGAGGAAGGAGAGTACAAAATTCATAGCGGTAGAACCTAAAGCGGTACCCTCAATGACTAGGGGCGTGTACACCTACGATCACGGTGACACTGCAGGCCTGACCCCACTACTTAAAATGTACACGCTAGGGCACAAGTACGTTCCCCCACCAATACACGCCGGCGGGCTAAGGTACCACGGCATTGCACCTACGCTAGCCTTACTAGTTAAAAATGGCATCGTTAGGCCTGTGGCTTACGGGCAGAGAGAAGTCTTTCAGGCTGCACAGCTATTTGCAAAGCTCGAAGGCGTTGTGCCCGCGCCTGAATCAGCCCACGCCGTCAAAGCGGCAATCAGCATCGCGCTCGAAGCTAGGAGAAGAGGTGAGAACGCGATCATACTATTCAACATGAGTGGGCACGGTTTATTAGACCTTTCAGGGTACCAAGAACACCTTGAAAACCGGCTGGACGACTTTGAGCCAGGAATAGTAGACACCTCCTACCTAACTATGCATTAGCTTTTTATTAACTATAATTCTACGCGTGTCTACGTGTAGGAACGTGTAAAGTCATAGGCATCGTCCCCGGTTAGGATTATTATGGGTCTGATGAGACATAGTATTATCTGGAGGCTTCAAGGCGGCTCGCGAGGAGCGATGACAGTATTCCACTAGGGTGAGAGGGTCGGTGCGTATTGGCGGCCAAGATCGAGGTTAAACTACGTCTCCTGGAGAAGCCTAAAGGGGAGTTTAAGTGTATTGAGCAGTACGCAATTCCGCGTGGTGGAGAGCCGCTGTACCACGTTTGCATAACTAATGACACTTATATAGTGTACGATGTCGTCGCGGCAGATCCGAAGCTGTTAAAGGAGGTCTCAAGGCTGGAAAAGGAGCTCTATAACATTATTGTAGGTGACGAATCCCTTGTTGAGAGAATCGGCAAAATAAAAGACCCTAAATTGAGGCACGTGGTGGAGAGGCAGTTTACCGGTTACGGCTTCCTCGAACCCTTCTTCATGGACCCCGACATAGTGAACGTGCACGTAATGGTGGGGAGGCCCGCACAGGTATTGCACAGGTTTTATGGCAGGCTGTACACGAACCTGGCGTTCTCGTCCGAAGAAGCCAAGGAGCTGGCCATGAGGCTCGCTGCAGCTGCCGGTAAACCTCTCTCAGAAGCACTACCACTTGCGAGTTTTATCGAGCCACGATACGAGGCACGAGTTTCGCTCGTATACATGTCCGACGTCACCATGAGGCGTGATATGACGATCGACATAAGGAAGTTGCCCGAAAACCCGTGGACGATACTAAAGCTCATACACTTCGGTACGCTGAGCATCGAAGAAGCGGCCTTCCTCTGGCTGATGGTGAAATACAAGGTTCCAATAATAATAGTTGGCGAGCTAATGAGCGGTAAAACAACGGTAGCCGCCGCATTAATGGCGCTTGTACCCCCGGAATCAAGAGTCTTAACTGCCGAAGATACGCCGGAGTTTAGAATACCCGCAAAGTACTGGACGAGGACAACCACGAGAGAGTTTGGAGAATACAAAATAACGTATTTCGACCTGATAAAGACCGGCGTGAGGCTGTCTGTAGACTACGTAATAGTCGGTGAAATACGTGGCGAAGAAGCCCGCGAATGGGCGCACGCAATACTACTAGGGCATGGCGCGGTGTGCCTACCCGGAGATCAGCTAGTACTGATGATGGTTGATGGGAAGGTCGACCTCTATGAGGTAGGTGCCGTGGTGAGTGGAGTGCAGGTGGGTAAGTATAGGAGTGTAAAGGTAATTGCGCTGAATCGAGAAGGCAGGCCCGAATGGGTGGAGGTTAGCGGGACAGTCGTTAAAAACGGAAGTAACCGCTTTGTGAGAATAACGAGTACGGGGGGAGTGGTACACGAGGTGCACGAAGACCACTTAGTGGTGATCTACAAGAACAATGGGCTTGCATGTAAGAAGGCCAAAGAACTGGAGCCCGGAGATCTCCTGGTGGCCGTGAAGTACCTGCCGCCGATACCCTCAGGAAGTGCGTTGACGAGCATAGACGTTTTTAGTGTGCTTAAGAAGTACGTTAACAGGCTCTACGTACACGGGCTTTCCGGCCCGTTGAAGAAGGTGGGCGCCCCCAGGATCAGCAAAGTAGCCGGGGTACCCTATCACAGGGCGTACAGCTGGTTACGGGGTTCAGCGGTACCGGCGGCTAAGGCATTAGAGCTCGTAAAGGTTAACGTCGTTTCTAGAGAGGACTTAGAAGGCTCAGCAGTAACGTTCGGAACTAGAGGTAAGTGCAAGCTACCCTACAGAATACCGCTATCAAGGCGGCTTGGGTACCTGATAGGCTTGTTCCTAGCACGCGGCACGATGAGGTACGATCCAGGGGATGGGCTTCCCAACGAAATAGTGTTCCGTGCGAAGATCGGCGAAAATAGCGCGAGGAGGATTACGAGAAGCCTCGAAGAGGTGGGAGTGAGGCGGGAAGCCGTAAGGATAGAGAAGACCAGTAGCGCGAGGGGCTTGAAAGTGGTGGTCGGTTCAAAGATCTTTGCAACACTGGTGTACGAGGTGCTTGAAGGCAGGACGAGGTACGGTGAGAGGTCGATTCCACTAGACTTGGCATTGAGGGCGCCTGAAGGATTTAGAGAGGGCTTGATAAAGGGATTTTGGGAGGGTTGCGGATTAGTACTTAGAGATGGAAAAGGGCGCTTTAGAACGATAGCCAAGGCTCCTAACAGGAAGTTAGCGGAATCCCTGGTTGTAGTGCTTAGATCCCTTGGAATTGATGCCGGCGTCAAGGTGGCCAGTAGCGGTAAGGGGTTAAATGGAAGAGGTAACAGGGCAACGTACGTGATTAGAATTACTAGGGGTAAAGAGAGGTTTTTACGAGTAATGGGGGTTAGAGGAAAGTCTAAGGACCATTCGAAGGTAACGGATAATGGAAACTACCTGTTATACCCCGTCGAAAAAATAGAAGTAGTTGAAAAGGACTCGGCCCTCTACGATGTGGAAGTGCCCGCTCCCCACATGTACACCATATCGGGTGGACTAATAGTGACGCACAATACAACTTTTCACGCGGAAAGCCCTGAAGCCGCCCTTCTCAGGCTGGTATCGCCACCGATATCCGTGGATCCGCAAGTCCTAAAGCTTCTTAACGTGTTCGTTAAAACAAACGTGTTTGAAAGGGGCGGTAAGCGGACTTTTAGACATGAAGTTCATATCGTGGAAGAGAACATCACGGTGCCCCTGTTCATTTATGATCCGAAAACCGACAAGATCGTCATGAACACGCAAATAGAGAACCCAATAAGAGCATTTAGGTTCATCGATAGAATAGTCCTTGCTCACAGGGTACCAAAAGAGGTCCTTGAAAGAGAGTACCAGGCAATGGTGGAAACCATTAAAGAGACCTATAGAGAGGCGCTGGAAAGGGATCCCACGCTTGAAACACCCACATACAAGGAACTACCAGAAATCCTGTACAGAAGGCTGGAGGGGAAGCTCCGCTCGTACACTCACGCGTGAGGAATATGCCCCCAACCAGCTCGATAAACATGGTTATTAGCTGGTAGCATGCGTAAGCATTGTGGAGGTGTGGTAGCACCGCTTACCACTTAAACTAGCAATTCACGTGGGAGATGCGGGTGGTAGTTGCCACGTCCAAAGGCGTAGATAGCCCCCTTATGCTTAGCATGATCGCAACCGTACCGGTGCTCGTAATCTACCTTGTACTAGTTAGCACCACCGGACTATACCACATAGCTGTCTATGCGTCTCCAGCACCTGCGCTCCTAGCACTCCTAGCCGGTTCATCCATATTTGAGAAGTTCGAAGAACAAAACCGCAGGCTAATGGTCGAGAACCTGCTAAGAACTGGTAAGGGGCTTAGCTCGCGCGGTTTAAGGGCTTCTAGGTTTTTCTTCCAGCTCTCGATAGCACTTACCCTGCTGTTCACAAGCCACGCTGTAACGTGCACGCTCGTCTCCCACCCTAGAGTGGAGTTCATCATATTGGCGTTAATCGCTACCACGACCTCTCTCTTCCTCTACTTCATGCCTAGAATCTTAGTTGGTTTATGGGCTTCTCAGAGGAAAACCGATATTGAAGTGGAACTACCGTACCTGCTCATACTCTTTCGGGTAATGGCGTCGTTGAAGCTACCGCTATACGACATGTTCACTGTTATAGAGGGTAGTACTGCGCTACCAGCATCCGCAAGAGAGGTCAGGTTCGCGAGGAAGGTGGCTACCTTAACATCCGTATCCTTCTTATCGGCAATGGACATGGTCTGCACCAATCACCCCTCCGAGAAAATCAGGGAGCTCTTTAGGAGAGTCGTGCTCGCGGCCATATCCATGAGCGATGTGAGGAACGTGGTGGAAAGGGTTTTTGACAGCGTATACTCGTGGTTCGAGTCCAAGGTGGCCGGCCTTTCCGAGAAGTTTACTATAATAGTGGGCTCGGCGCTTTTCGCGTACCTCTTCATCCCGGTGATAGTAGCAGCCTTGGTACCCGTAATAGGCGGTAACTTGCTGGCTGTACTCGGCTTGACGCTCAGTATGCAGTGCTTCCTCTTCTTCCTGCTCTACGCCCTCATCACCAGTTTCTACCCCTCAAGCCTGGTTATGAGGCCGCCCGGCACACTCTTAGCCGTTTCGGCGGTTTCCCTAGGCGCCTCATTCGCACTGCTGATCTACGCAATGTTTTCTCACGTGGCTGAGGCACCGGTGCAACTCCCTCAGCTAAGTGAGTACACGCTTTCACTCATAGTGCTGGGTTTACTAACTCCTCCCCTCATAGTCGCGGAAAGGGCTCTAAGACGTGTAGGCCTGTACGACGCATTCGTTAGAATGGCGTCTGATGCCGTATCCTTGGCGGCAACTACCGGTGAAAACATTGCACTGGTCTTAGAGAGGTCTTCGAGAAAGTACAGCAAGGGGGTAGTAAGGCTTACTAGGAGCATACTGGCTGGATACCTGTCTGAGCCCCTTAAAAAAGCCATAATATCCAGAGCCCCGAGCACGTACCACGCATCGTTCATAGAGACCCTGGTTGTAATGCTGAGGCTCGGATCTACCCCTGACATGATGCGGGCCTTTTCTTCTAGCTATGAAAGGCTTAACGTGCTTTTCTCGAGGGTAAAGAGCCTAGCCAGGACGCTCGAAGTATTGATGGTGGGGCTCTCGGCAGTAATTGGCGGGTTCTTAGCGTTCATTGACAAGGTCTACGAGTACATAGCCGGTTTAATCCGGGTAGCGGGGCCTCTGGGGGCCTCCACGATAGTGTTTGCTTATGATCCAAGGATATACGGCCTGCTCAGCACGCTGTCCCTCCTATCCCTGCTCTTCACTTCACTATTCGTAGGTAAGGTCCGAGGCGGGTCGGTGGTGTACTGCTATAGAGCGTTGGTGTCGATGCTAGTCCTCTACACGGTATCCAAGTACCTGTTAACTATTACACCGTTCTAAGCCTGCTTGGAGACCTCTTGTACTATCGTGTTAATGTTCTCCTCGAAGCACTCTAAGTCCTCCTCACCAGTTATTATTGATGGTGGGTGAAATCTCCTGAGCACTATCACTCTGGTGTCTACGTGTTTTTCCCTGTATTCTCGTTTCACTTTGAGCGTTAAATCGGCTATAGATGCTACGCTGTCGCAGACTACGTCGTTTATACAGCTACCCACCCTAACAATGCCTATACCTCTTGACTTGAGGTAAAGTACCTGCTTGTACAGTTCCTTAAAGTGGTAGATGGGGACTTCCACTACCTGCACGCCGTGAAACACCACTATATCCGGTTTAACCTCCTCCACCAGCGCTAGTTCTTTCATTACGAGTTCGTGCACGTTGTAGGCAAACGGGTTTATTCCCCTGAAAACTAGGTACCTATCGATAACCTTCTCTACGACATCGCGGCTGAGTCCGCGCTCTTCGAGAATCCATAGAAGTAGCTCCCTCAATAGTTCTGGTGATGAAATGTAGCTTACAACGAGTATTTTTAGGTTGTACTTAATTGCTTGAGCTAGTAGCATTATCAAGGCCCTTTCACCGTAAACGGTCTCGGGCGGGTAGAATATGTTTATGAAGAAGTCTTTGTGGACGTGTCCAACTCGGCTCCTCAACGCACTACACGTCAGCTCGATTGCTTCCCTTTCGGGGGGTAGCTCCTCTAGCACTGGTTGCGTGTATACTAGTAGACCCCTACCTTCAGCTATTGTAAATGGTACTTCAGCTACGTGTATTGGCGCACCGCGGGCTTTCCTTATTTCTAGCAACCTCAACAACAAGCGGTCTTCCACTCTGTGCTTTAGTATTAGTATCGCGTCAACGACGAACTCTATTGAGCCCAGCCCCAGCCTTTCCTCTCCGAATGGTAGTTCGGATACGAGTACTAGTAGCCCGTTAACTAGTATAGGTAGCTGGTAAAAGTAGTTTAGTAGCCAGGCCCTCTTTTCCGTGTGGTCCTTCACGGCTTCTAGGAGCACGGTTATCGAGTCTATTACTATTAAGTCAAAGCCTTCTATGACGTTCTTGTTTAGCACATCTACTACGCTGTCAACGTCGTGGATGGCGGGGAGCTTGAGAAACCTCATTAACCCCTTGGATTCAACCTCCGAAAGCGGCATTCCAAGCTTCTTCATGTAACTATAAAGCTTGTCCTTGTCCTCGTAAAACGTTACGTACAGACACTTCCTCCCCTTGAGGGCATTGTGGTAGCATATAGTTGACGCGAGAGTGGTCTTCCCCGCGCCTGGATGCCCGGCTACGAGAATAGTGTAGGGTGCGCGTATAGCACCGATAAGCCTATCTAAGCTCTCTATCCCGGTAGTAAACGTCTTTTCTTCAAAGTGGCTACTCACGTGCCGAACACCCTGCACCTTCTAGATATCGCTACCAATGAGTAATACATAAACTAATTACCTTTTACCTTTAACCCACTTACTCACCCCTCAAAAAACAGGGGCTCCTTAATAACTGTTATAGGAGGGTTTAAAGTGGTGGTATCTGCCGAGAACCGGTTAGTGTGAGTCAAGCTGACACCCCTTTAACCAAGACTTTCATCACGATTTCAATGAACTCGTTATCTCTGCCCGTCTTTACGTACTCTAGTAGTTGTTGTGCTAGTTCAGGTGCCTTTAAGTAAGCGACTAGTGGGTTTAAGAACATTAACGTGAATGTGTAATCAGCTGTAACGGTGTCTCCGCGGTAATGGGTTAGTATAACTAAGTAGAGCTTACTGGGAGACGTTAAGAAGAGGGTTATGCAGTCTACCCTGTGTATCAGCGTACAAAGCATGTTTAGGAAGCTCAACATGCCGGGAACCTTCTTTACCAGGAATTCCTGTAAGTGGGACTTTAGGGTAGATAAGTCCCCGACATTCATGTGAACACCGATATCATGGTGAGTACATTACATTATGAGGTGTTGACGGAATCACAGGCATCACCGGTAAGCCCGTTTACACAAGTATCTTAATGCCTTTACAGTATATAAGTCTTGGTATTACCTTCCCTCGTTAGAGTTTTGGCTAATGGGTGGCCTGCCAGGACATTTAAATAATCGCGGCAAGATGCTACTGGGACTCTTTCAGGAGGGTATTTCGCGGGCTCGAGGACCCGTTCAAGCGCCTTAGTATATGTTGTAAATGTTGTAAATATTTATAAAGACCTAAATATAAATATGAAAATGGGTGGTATGGATGGGGAGGATGAGAGGAGACCTAAGCGCACCTGTGCTAGCAATAATAGTTACCATTGGCATCATAGCCGCTGGACTGGTGTTACTTGCGTGGTTTTGGTGGTTCGCGCCACAAGCGGGCAGGGCAGGCGTATTACAAGTACTGGGTATGCCGACATTCATATGCGAGGAACTAGATGATGGCGGTAATTGTGTAAAAGGCGCGCTCGTGCTGTCCGTCAAGAACGTAGGCAACGCAGACGTCACGATTAAACAGGTCGTAACACCCTACTTTAACAGCAACAATTCCTCGAAAGTAGTGGCGGGAAGCTCAGTAGACATCCTTGTAGAGGTGAACTCAGTCAATAGGCCTATACCTCCCGGCACCCTGGCAGTCGACGGCGCGATCCTCACGGATCTCGGCACGTACTCGTTTACGGCGAGCATTGTGTGGCCTAAGTAGAAGCCCTATTTTTTCTTCGCTCTAACTAAAACAGCTTCAAAGCTACGGTAGAGTTCGCAGTGTAGCGGATCAAGCGCGATGAGAAGTTAGTAGTAAGCACAAGGCGCGTTCAAGTAAAAAATGAAAGTCACCAGACAACTCACTACTGATCTTAAATGGTCAGGAGCGACCGCTACCTTCTTGGTATCGATCATGTCAAGGGAGAAGCTACGCGGTGAACTGCCATGACGTGGGTTTGCCCGGGCTACGAGCACGTATATAAGTCTAGTAGGTGGAGATTTAAATGATGAAGAGTGGTCGTGGTGGGACTTGAATACCCAGTGCTCGTTACCATAGCGAGTGTTGCGTTTCTCGTCGTGGTATCAGCATCGCTTTTCCTATATTTACACGTGATCAGCGAGCTGAGGAAGGTGCCAGTACTTAACGGTGGTGTTGAAGTCTATAGTGTAGCCTACAACTCCACCCAGTGGATGAGGTTAGTGATAACTGTTAGTAATGAACGGGGAGAACCCGTGGAGCTGGTACAAATGCGTATCTATGCTGAAGGGGAAACCCTAGTAGTAAACTCTTCTTCAACGGCGGTGATAAATAGTCACGGTGAAGTAGTGCAGAGCGCGACTATATATGGTTTAGTAAACGGCAAGGTACTGCTTTCAGGGGCCACCGCGCACGTGGTAGTAGACATTCCCCGCGCATACTTCACCACCGGTAAAACATACCAGGCACTATTGCTCTTCGATAAGGGTACCCTTGTACTCTCCTTTGACGTCAAGTAGTATCAAGAAGTCGCGTCTCGCGTAGCTCCAGCCCCGGGGTATAAGTTTATAAACCCAGCTCGGTAATACTCACACCCGGTGATACGTTGGACAACTTGTCCAAGCAAATGTGCCTCTTCATGGCGATTTTCGTAGTTCTAAGTGGTTTACCGGCACTTGCCGAGCAGCAGGTAATCGATGCCTTAGGGCGTAGCGTTACGTTAACGGCCTATCCTCGTAGAGTGGTTTCGCTAGCACCATCTATAACGGAAATACTGGCATCGCTAGGCGTGGAAAGTAGCGTTGTAGGGGCCGATAGCTTCTCCCTTAGTAGCTGGTACATGGATATTGGGGAAAGATTGAAGTCGCGCGGCGTAGTTGAAGTCGGCGGTTACTGGTGGAGCACCATAAGTGTTGAAAAAATCCTAGAGTTAAATCCAGACCTCATACTGGCTGATAGGGGGGCTCACAGGCAACTACTTGAAGCGTTTGAAGCGTACAACTTAACGGTCGTGTACCTCGGATCGGCCAGGAGCATTAACGACGTATACAACGACATATACACCGTTGGCTTGATCTTCAACAAGACCGGTGAAGCCGAAAACCTCATCAGGTCGATAGAGTCTACACTACAGAGCGGAAAGGAGCTGCTCAAGGGTTATGAAGGCGTAAAGGTACTCATAGTAATAGACTTCTGGCAGGGAATATGGGTTGCTGGTAAGGCAACATTTATAGATGACCTGCTCGCGAGGCTCGGGCTAGTGAACGCGGCGGTAACAATTGGCTGGAGCGTTGTAGGCATCGAGGCGATTACCGAGTGGAACCCCGACATAGTGATAGTGGCCTGTCCTTACGCGTCGCAGGAAGCGGTAGAACAGTCGGGGCTACCTCAGCTGGGCAAGCCCCTAGTGCTACTGAACACAACTGAGGTAGATGTACTAATGAGGCCGGGACCGCTACTCGCGTATGCACCCCAAGTAATATATCATGCACTAGTTCAAGGACTAGCAAATAGGACCACGACAACCCCGAGAACCCCTCAACAAGCCCCACTAGTAACTAGTGCACCCTTAGAGCTATACGTGGCGGCGCCGTTAGTAGCCCTGGTTAGTGGAGTAATAGGGTATTACGTTGGTTTAAGGAAGAAGAGGTAAGAGCTTGCTCGTTAACCGCAAAGCACTGTTCTTTTTTTCTGCGCTCCCTCTAATAATGATCACCTGTACTTGCGCGCTCACACACGTAGTAAACACCGGCCAGGGCGTTGGGGGCTACCTCGCAGAATACAGGTTCTACAGGACACTCTACACGTTAATGGCGGGTAGCGCTCTCGCAATAGCTGGTTGCTTCCTGCAGTCAACGCTTAGAAATCCATTAATCGACCATTACATTCTGGGTGTGGGCAGTGGAGCTTTATTCGCGCTATACCTTACAGTAATACTGTACGAGTACAGGCCGTTAATAGTGGCATTATCGGCTGCCATGGGCGGGCTATTCGCGCTCGCGCTCACGGTAATCGTGGCTGAAAGGATTTCCGGTAGCGATGTGGCATACGTGCTCTCGGGCATAGGCATTACGAGCCTTTTCTCGGGCCTCTCGGCGCTGTTATCGTACTATGCTCTAACGAGGTATCCCTATGCTAGTTTAATGCTTGTTGGTAGCTTCATCCTTGCCACGCGGGATAAGCTCGTCTATGTCGCCGCAGCATTTATACTCACATATGCCACTCACTTCGTGCTATCTAGGAGGCTCAATGCCTTACTACTCGGTGACGAGTACGCAGCTCAGCTAGGCGTAAACCCCAAGCTTACTAGATTAGTAGCATCCATTACCTCGGGGACCTCGGCGAGCGTACTTGTTTCATTATTTGGCCTTATAGGGTTTACCGGTATCGTTGCTCCCCACATCTCCAGGCTCCTACTCAGAACAAGCGATAACCGGGTGGTCGTACCCATGGCAGCTACTATTGGCGCGTCCATACTGTACGTGGCCGACGCGTTTTCCAGAGCCGTTACGACGCCGGTTATGGGCGAGGTACCGGCGGGCGCTATCGTATCGGTTTTCGGGGCACCCTTCTTCCTGCTCCTTATCGTTAAGAGGTTTAAAAGGGGTAAGCTGTGATTTCAACGAAAGCGCTCAGAGTAACGTATAGACCTTCCCGCATCGAGGCCATTAGCGACGTTTCCGTGGAGATTCCGCAGAGAACAACCACGTGCATCGTAGGTCCCAACGCGGCTGGGAAGACAACGTTACTTAAAGCAATAGCTAGGCTAGTAGAATACGACGGCGCGATCTTCATAGAAGGTAGGGATATCAGCGAGCTGGGCAAAGCCTTGAGGAGGATCTTGGCTTATACGTCGCACGTGAGTGTGAATGAGCTCCTGGGTGTTAGGGTAATAGATGTGCTTTTAACATCCAGGTACCCCATTTCCCGTGGTTTAGCTGACAGCGAAGAAGACCTTGAGGGCATCTACGAAGTCTCACGATCGCTCGGCATCGAGCACTTGCTCACGAGAAGAATCGGCGAGCTCAGCTCCGGCGAGCTCCAAAGAGTAGTGCTGGCGTCCGCGCTGGTGAGGAGGCCGCGGATTTTGCTACTTGACGAGCCTGATAGCCACCTTGACGTTGCTTTGAAGCCGTGGCTTTCCCTCTACTTGAAGAAGCTCTCGGAGGGGTCCACGGTAGTACTATCCACGCATGACCCGATCTTCGCGTTCCATACTTGCGACTACTTCATAGTGCTTTCGCACGGGAAACTACTTTACTCGGGCCCATACGAGGACTTGATAAATAACGCCACCTTCCTAGAAAAAGCTTACGGTATTGGGTTTACTAGGGTGGAGCTCGGTGACCGCGTAGTACTACTACCGCTGTATAGTGCTCTTAAAGCACATGTTGGTGAGTGATGCCAGGAAAACCGCGTCATCGAAGTAATCAACGTAGTCCTTCCAGCAAACGAGGATGCCGTTGGCGGCCCCTACAAGCCTTGCTACTTTAACGTACGGCTGTAGTAGTTCTTGTGGAAGTCCAGGGTACTCCAGTACACTGGACCTCAAAACCCCTATGACCTCGACTTTGTCGGGATTTCCGGAGTTTATTACGATGTAGTCTCTCATGGATACGATATGGGTTAACACGCGGCCAAGTAGCTCTTCGTCGATGTTGCCATAAACAACTGGTTTACAGCCTAACCAGGGTGCGTTGATGAGCGCTCTACTAAGCATTCCAATAGTCCTAACCACGAGCTCCTCAATGCCGTTTTTCTTCAAGCCCTCAATAACCCCCCTCACTAGCCTCTCCCGGAATTTGAGTCTCTTGGCTATGGCGACTCTACCGTAGCCTTCCTTCAGTAGCAGGCTAACACCGAGAAATTCCCTAAATTCAATCCCTATGTTTCGTGCCACGTTTAAGAGCTCCACGAGCTCTTTACAAGTAATCAATTTTACCACAAAATAGGATATTTAGTTCCAGGCGATATAATTCTTGGCAGGTGGCGCCTACGCGTAGGATGCCCGTTGCAATGACTATTGCGGGCAGTGATTCGGGTGGAGGCGCCGGTATACAAGCAGACCTCAAGACCTTCAGCGCGCTCGGAGTTTACGGGACCACGGCAATTACTAGTTTAACGGCGCAGAACACGCGCGAAGTAACTGCAATACACGACCTTCCAGGGTGGTTTGTCTACGAGCAGATAAGAGTGGTGGTTGAGGACATAGGCGTACACGCTGCGAAGACGGGGATGCTCAGTAACAGCGACATAATAAATCACGTGGCGAGAGCCGTGCGCGAGTACAGCATACCGCTCGTAGTGGACCCCGTAATGGTCGCTAAGTCAGGTGCGAGACTGCTCAAGGAAGAAGCCGTGGAAGCTCTCGTAAAGGAAATACTACCGCTAGCAAGGGTTGTCACCCCGAACATACCCGAGGCTGAAGTGCTCAGTGGCATGAAGGTGCGCTCTGTGGAGGACATGGAAAGAGCGGCTAAGATCGTGGCGGAGAAGTACGGTCCCGAAGCAGTCGTGGTTAAGGGAGGCCACTTAGAAGGGGGTAAGGTAGTAGATGTCCTCTACTACCGTGGAAGGTATTACCGTTTCGAGTCCGAGAGGGTTGAGGGTTGCCATCACGGAGGTGGGTGCAGCTACTCCGCGGCAATAACGGCGTACTTGGCTAAGGGCCTTAATGTCGTGGAGTCTGTGGCCAAGGCGAAAGACTTTATTACCCACGCGATACGCTACGGGGTAAGAGTCGGGAGAGGGCACTGCCCGGTAAACCCGGTGGCATGGCTTGAAATACCAGCGGAGAAGTACAGGGTTCTCAATGAGGTTAAAGAAGCAGTTGAACTTCTCCTTAAGAATTCCGGCACGGTTCTCCAACACGTGCCAGAAGTCGGGTTGAACGTGGTGGAGGCCATTGATAGTAAATATGCTAGTAGCGTAGACGATGTAGCAGGAGTGGTTGGTAGAATAGTCAAAGCGGGTAAGAAACTAGTAGCTGTAGGGCCGGTAGAGTTCGGTGCATCGAGTCACGTAGCTAGGCTGGTCCTCGAAGTAATGAAGTACGACCCCGAAATAAGGGCGGCCGTTAACGTTAAGTACAGTAAGGAACTCGTAGAAAAGGCGATCGCGAAGGGCTATGTAGTCGTGTTCGTAGATAGAAGGCTGGAACCGGAGGAAATTAGGAGGGTTGAAGGTGCGAGCATACCCTGGATAGTTAGAGAAGCATTTAGCAAGGCCACGAAAACACCAGACGCTATATATGACGTGGGAGACGTCGGCAAAGAAGCGATGATCAGGCTTCTGGGCAAGACCGCTCCTGACGCCGTTAAAAAGTTCTTGGACCTGGTCTCTTAGCCCCCTCGTAATGGCGGTGCAAGGTATATTAACTCATGTCTAGTACGTACTAGTCGGAGGTCGCCTTGTCGCCTGATAAGCCCGTACACAGGTACATAGGCATAGCGCTCGTAGCGGCCGGCACGATCATAGTAATACTGGCTGTCATAACTGCATACTACTCGTTTTACAACTACACACTACCCTCGATTTACGGGTCACTAGAGGAGTCCATTACACGGCTTATAAATGCCCTCGTGGAAATAGCGGTGAGACTGGGCTTCCTCGGAGTAATTGTGTGGGCTGGTAGCGTACTGTTAAGGTATGGTATCCAGTCGTTTAAGGTAGAGTCCCCACCTAGCAAACAGGGTAGTTAAGGTGTTTGCCACCTTAAAGTACGCACTGGTAATTGCACTAGTATCCGTGCTGGTGTTGTTCGTAGCTCCATTTGTGCTCTTTATACACGACGTACTCGAAAACCCGGAGTGCATTGGGCTCGAAATAAGGCCTCTAGGGCAGGTGAGCGAAGATACCATTAAAGCGGTCCTGGAAGTCAACTACTGCTCGGAAGTGCCGTTAAAAGACCTCAAGATCCAGCTCAGCGATCGGGAGATCGGCATCGAGGAGGTCAAGGCGGGTAAAGTAGTAAAGGAAGTGGTGCTTTCCCGTGGTGATCTCGAAGTGGGCATCGTGAAGGTGGAATTTAAGATCGGGGGGCTCTACAGAGTGGTGTTGGAGTACAGGTGATCGGGTGCTTAAGAAAATAGTTTTAAACGTTATCCTAGGGGTTATACGGGGATTTGTAGAGTACCTCGTATACTTCAGAATTCCACTTCTCATACTTACAGACTACTTGAAGGTTCCCGTGACGCCGGTAAAGCCTTTGGAGGTTGCCGTTATTTTCGGTGTTTTCGTAGCCCTAAACACCACGTCATCCAACGTTAAGCCCCAAATAGGCATAGTATTCGATGCGCTCTCATCCCTTCTAGGCCTACTAATAGTGCTTGAGTTGGTATTTGGCACCATGGAGGCCGGCCGCGTCGAGGTAGTGCACAGAGCCGGCGAGCTCCAAGTAAGGGGCGAGTTGGTGTTCAGACCACTGGTAATATTGCTAGTAGGGTTTGCGGTGCTGTTCACCATTGTACGCCTATACGAGAAGATAGTACACAGCGAAGAGTGATGTAAGCACGCAGCTTTAATGCGCCAAGTTTTTATTTATACTCCCGCGGAGATTACTACTACCCGGTGAAGCATTTGAGGCTTGGAATATGTGGTTTCGGGGCTATCGGTAGACTAGTACTTAAACTGGCCGTTGAGCGCGGACATGAAGTAGTCTCCGTGGTAGATATTGACGAGAAGGTAGTCGGTAAGGACGCCGGCGAGGTCGCCGGAATTGGTAGGCTCGGAGTTAACGTCTCCAGCTCTCTTGCGGGGCTGGAAAACGCCGATGTAGTCGTCCACGCTACCGGTTCATACCTTGACAGGGTATTCGACCAGGTAGTCAGCATCATTGAGAGAGGAGTTAATGTCGTTTCAACATCAGAGACCCTTGCATACCCCTATTACCGGTATCCCGTCCTGGCCAAGAAGCTGGACGAGCTTGCTAGAATGTACGGTGTAGTGGTCATCGGTACAGGCATAAATCCGGGGTTCCTCCTAGACACCTTAGTGGTAACGCTGTCATCCGCGGTCACCTCGGTTAAGAGGATAAGGGCTGTTAGGAGTCTCGACGCGGCTAAGCGGAGGGAACCATTTAGGAAGAAAATAGGTCTAGGTGAAGACCCCGAACTAGTAAGGCAAAAGTTACTGAAAGGGGAGATTACGGGCCACGTCGGCTATGCCGAGTCAGTCTACTTGATAGCCTACGCAGGGGACTTGGAGCTTACGCGGGTTGAAGAGCGGCAAAGCCCCGTTCCCGCAGAGGAAACCATAGAATCTGCCGGTATCCGCGTGGAGAGGGGCTTCAATAAGGGTATAACTGGGTATGGAGTAGGCTACATTAAAGACAGAGAGGTCATCAGGTTGGAGTTTCACGCGTATGCTGGTGCACCAGAGTATGAAGAAATAGTAATTGAAGGTAAGGATTACACCACAACGTGGAGAAGTACTGGTACCCCGGGAGATCTCGGAACGGTTACCGTCGTTCTCAACGTAGCGGAGAAGGCCCCTTACTTACCACCCGGTCTGAGGCTTATGACAGAACTCTTACCATTTAAGATCCGCTTCTCGGTGTGAAGCCGATGAGCACACTCGACGAGAAGCTAGAAGAATGGGTTAAAAAGGTTGAACTAGACTACTTCAGTAAAACGAAGAAGAGTAGAGAACTGTACAGTAAGGCAGCAAAGCTAACGCCAGGCGGAGTAACGTACTCTATACGGTACTTTTCCCCGTACCCACCATACATAGTTAAGGCGAAAGGTACAAGGGTGTGGGACGTAGACGGCAACGAGTATATCGACTACTGGATGGGCCACGGAGCCCACGTGCTCGGACATTTGTCAGATGTCGTGCTAGGAGCCGTCAAGGAAGCTCTCGACATCGGAACCCACCTAGGCTTCGAACACCCCTATGTACTCGAGTACTTGGAGCTACTTAGAAGGGTCCTTCCAGGGGTTGAAATGCTAAGGTTCACTAATAGCGGTTCTGAGGCTAACATGTACGCTGTAAGGTTAGCTAGGGCATATACCAAGAAAAAGTATATAGTCAAAATGGAAGGTGGATGGCATGGTGGAGTGGACGTGCTCCACGTAGGCGTTACTTATCCGTATAGACAACCGGAATCGGCGGGTCTACTCGAAGACGTATACAAGTACACGCTCGTAGTGCCCTTCAATGATGTTGAATCGCTTGAAAAGACTCTAAAATCACATGACGTAGCAGCAGTTTTCTTGGAGCCCGTAATGGGTGCAGCTGGGTGCATCGAGCCTGAAAAAGGCTACTTGAAAGAAGTTAGACGTATTGTAGATGAGCACGACGTGCTGTTAGTATTTGACGAGGTTATAACTGGCTTCAGACTTGCACTTGGTGGTGCACAGGAGTATTACAATGTTAAAGCAGACGTGGTCGTGTACGGTAAGGCCATTGGGGGAGGCGCTGGAGCAATAGGCGCTTTCGGCGCGCGAGAGGAGATTATGGAGTTACTAGACCACATAAAATACCGGGAAACGGAAACCAGGGTATTCCATGGAGGCACCTTCGTGGCAAACCCCATCGTGGTTAAGGCCGGGTACGCGTTGGTTAAGCACCTCGCCGAGAACAGGGGAATATACGAAGCCTCTAACAGCCTGTGGGGCTTCTTCAGGAAAAAAGTGGAAAGTGTATGCTTAGAGCACGGAGTAGAGTGCTGGAGTACGGGTGATGGGAGCCTCAGTAGTATACACTTTACCAGGAAAAGACCTAGAAACGCGCGAGAAGTTTACGAGTACAGGTGGAGTAAACTCGTTGAACGGGCGTTTAACCTGTACAGCAGAGTTAGAGGGGCAATATATGCAAGTGAAAGACTAGCTCACTTCCTACCATCACTAATACATGGAAAAGGCGAGGTGGAGTTCCTAATTAACGTGTTCGCGGATTTCGTAGAATCTATTTCAAGGCTTTCCAGGTAGCCCTACCCTTCACGTCTCAGTACACAGTAGCATGGGCTTAACTAAGAGAACTCCATGTAGAGAGTGTAACCTAGAAACGAACTCTAGGATCCTCGAACTATCGCCCTTGACAGCTATGGATAGAAGGCATTGCTCTTCACTCACATGCACGTGGTTAGACACCACCACCACGTCCATGTAATCGTGCTGTAGATCGGTTAACGCGGTATCGATTCCTCCCACTTCGTGGTTGTAGAGAACATTTATGAAGCCCGCGAGAGTGCACTTTTCCCTGAAAACCTCCGATAAATAGAGCCTTAGGGCTTCTTGAACTACTCGACTGATGTTCCTGACTCCGCGCTCTTTCATGTAGGCTTCGAGGGGCTTCTCGAGATCTGGCGGAATGTATACCCCGACTTTGCGCCCTTTCACAGCGGTTCACGCTATACAGGTTGTCTCGGCGCCTTGGTGCTCTGGACTATTAAGTAAACCATGAATAGCACCACTATTGCTGTTACCCCCCATATAATTGGTTGGAGAAGCTGGGGTAACACGCCGACTCCAAGGCCGCTCTGTTCAACCCCGAATACCACTATCGCTATGTAAAGCACTATCCTTAAGTATTCTGCGAGCGGGTACAGCATCTGCATTTCAGAGCGTAGTTCGGTGCTTCTATAGATGTAACCGACGAAGACATCAGCTAGAATGAATCCTGCTATAACGATAAGCAGAAGCTTGATAAAACCACCAATGTAAACCACGAGAGCTGTGTAAGCGTACAACGTGAGGTCCTCCCACCCGGCTACGTAACCGGACGCGTAAATTCCGAGCACTCCGAAGATTGCATACATAAGCCACGCAGCTAGAATACCCATGAATTCGTGCGCGGAGTAGCCCGTTCTCCTAATTGCCCTGCCAACGCTCAGTCTCCTCATCCACTCATCAAGCCCTATTTTACCAAGGAGTTTTGTAACCATGTACTTGACGACCTGTCCCACGAGCCAGCCAACGATCCACACAGCACACGCGGTGCCAATAGCTTTTAATGCTAGCAGTAGCACCTCCACTATTAACTTCTCCAACGGGAACACCACTTTACTAATAAATTTATAATTCGGTAAGCTATAAAACATTTAGGTACTTAAGAGGTGCTCCTGCCGATCTGGGTGTTTTTAATGTACATAAATTACCCAGCAAGGTTCGAGATTTTCGGTGCCGTAAAAATATACGAGCTCGTGAAAATACACTCGTTATTTGCATATGGCTTTGAAAGCAAACCCGGCGTTCTCGGCTTATCGGGCTTTAGGGACCTGGAAGACGTCGCGTACTCCACGGTGTTCGTGATCCCGGTTAGGGACGAAGAGCCCTTATCGCTGGAAGGGGTTCTTAAAGCCATACCCTGCCAGTCACCGGTAATCATTATCTCTAACTCTAGCATGCACCCCCTTAACATGTACAAGATTGAAGTGGATATAGCCAAGATAGTGTATAAAACAACGGGTAGGACGGTGCTGGTCGTCCACCAGAAAGATAAAGTAGTAGCAGAGAAGCTCAGAGACGTGTTACCCGAAATACTGGATGAAGAGTCCTTGGTTAGAAACGGGAAAGGAGAGGGAATTTTAATAGGAACGGTCCTGGCCGACGGGCTTAAAGCACGCAATGTAGCGTTCCTAGACGCCGACAATTACGTTCCAAGCGTCGCCCTCGAGTACGCGCTAATATTCTATACTGTGCTCGGGTCAAGCGAGTCGAAGTATAGGATGGCGAGGATTTCATGGGGTCATAAGGCGTGGTCTACAGCAGAGGACTTCTACTTTAGGAGGTTCGGCAGGGTATCCGCGGTGGTTAACACGGTGTTCAATAGGGTTCTTTCATATAAGAGAAGGGTTGAAACGGATATCATCAAGACGTCTAACAGCGGGGAACACGCAATGAGCATGGAGTTCGCGAGGGAAATAGAGTACGGTAGTGGCTTCTCGGTAGAGACGCAAGAGCTCATAAGCATACTCGAAAAGTGCTACGTTGACTTGGAGAAGGGACGTTGTCCAGCACTGCCCGAGAACATTGAAATATACCAGGTGGAGTCTCTAAGCCCACACATACATGCCGAGAAAGGAGAGGCTCACGTCGCGGGGATGATCTTAGAAAGCCTCTCCACGATATACCACTCACGGTTACCGGACGAGCGCGGTAAGAAGTACATACTTGACACCATGAGGGACATGGGCTTCGTCGAGGAACCAATTCAGCTACCAAAGTACAGGTATCCCAGTATAAGCGCGAGAGATTTCCTCGAGTCGGTGATAACTGAGAGTAATATCAGTATGGCGCTGGGGCTGTAATCTGGCACCGTTTTTATAGAGGCTTTCCATAGTTACACGGGGTGGTATGTTGGTTACGAGCCTCAAGGGAAGGCACTGCCTAACTCTCACGGAATTCAATAGAGAGGAGGTGTTTTTCATCGTTGAAACGGCGTTTCAGCTCAAGCAGAGGTTTCTCGCCGGTGAACGCGTAATACCGGTGCTGGTTGGTAGACACTTAGCAATGATATTCGAGAAGCCTAGCACTAGAACCAGGGTTAGCTTCGAAACAGCAATGAAAGAGCTGGGCGGCGATGCCATCTACTTGAGTGCCAGTGAACTGCAACTAGCTAGAGGTGAAACGATCGAGGACACGGCTAGAGTGCTTTCACGCTACGTTGATGGAATAATGGCTCGTGTATACGAGCACTGGAAGCTTGAGAAGCTGGCGCAGTATAGCCGTGTACCAGTCATAAATGGACTTAGTGACCTGCATCACCCGTGCCAGGCACTCAGCGATGTTTTCACGATCATGGAGAAAAAGGGTAGAGGCTTTGAAAAGCTTAAGATCGTGTTCATCGGTGATGGAGGAGACAACGTGTTGCACAGCTTAATGCTCGCTGTAGGAATACTCGGAGGTAGAATAGTGATATCATCACCACCAGGTTACGACCCCCACCCGAGCGTGATCAAGCTCTTCAACGAGAACGCCACAGGAGGTTACGAGATTGAAAGAGATCCCTACAAGGCAGTAGAAAATGCAGACGTAGTCTACACGGATGTTTGGGTTAGCATGGGCCAGGAAAGGGAACGGGAAAGACGTATTCGCGACTTAACACCATATAGGGTTACAGTAGACCTGATGAAGAAGGCGAAGCCGGACGCCATATTCATGCACTGCCTTCCAGCAAAGCGCGGAGAAGAGGTCGTAGACGAGGTAATAGACGGTAAATGGAGCGTTGTCTGGGACCAGGCTGAAAATAGAAAGCACGCTCAGAAAGCGCTACTAGCCCTCACGATACCGTAATGACGTCTTCGTT
Organism: Desulfurococcaceae archaeon; assembly: GCA_038845865.1. Lineage (NCBI taxonomy): Archaea > Thermoproteati > Thermoproteota > Thermoprotei > Desulfurococcales > Desulfurococcaceae > Desulfurococcaceae archaeon. Next base: position 34,197 of record JAWBQJ010000004.1, on the reverse strand, counting down.
CCCAGCCCACTATCGTTTATTTAACCCGATACGTTCATATCTATCTCTCAAGCGTATTCAGCGGTGTTGGCGTTCATGAACGTGAAGTACGCTATAAGAAGGGTAGACAGCAAGCTACTTGCAGTAATTAGTGGGTTATCATCGCAACCCCTTAGACTTAAATTAGTGATCGGCGCACTAATACTAGTAGCCGTCATGCTTGGAGTCGTCATAAGGGTTGCCCCATTCAAGCTAAACGAGTACGAGTTCTTCGAGTTCGACAGCTACATCGAGTACTGGCAGGCAGCTTACGTACATGAGCACGGCCCCCTAGCCTGGTACACTCTGACACGGGAAAACCCCGATACCCACATCTTCTGGTACCCGTGGGGCAGGGACTTCATATACACAAGCTACCCGTTTCTACCAATATGGACTGGTATGACATATCACATTGTTAAACACTTCAGCCTGGACTTACACCAGTGGGCGGCACTGCAACCAGTAATCTTCGCCGCGATAGCTACTGTCGCGGCGTACCTCGCAGCAACGGAGGCGTCAGGTAGCCGCTTAGTGGGCGTATTAGCGGCGCTATTTTACGCTGTCTTACCAGCGGCAGTAGAACGATCCGTAATAGGTTACGTGGAGAAAGAAGGCGTTGCGGCGGTATTCGTGTTTTTGTTCGTATACTTCTACGCGAGGTGTCTGAAGACCGTGTACAGTACGGGTAAAGGCTGGTTTAAGTATACGGTTCTAGCTGCACTATTCCTCGCAATGGTTGGTTGGCTCTGGGGCGGTTACGTATTTCTGCTAGGTACGGTCGTCCTATACTTCGTCTTGTCGCCTATACTGGTTAGAAAGTACCTTTCAAGGAGCTTCATAACCTGTAATATTCTCTTAATACTGCTCACGATGCTGTTTGTTACGCCATCGCCCGCCAACGCGAGGACCCTCGGCATATACCCCTTCTCACCGCGCGGACTCAGCTGGTTACTGGTGGGAGCATCGATGCTACCAGTAATATTCTACTATGCCGGGATGGAGTACAGGAAAATGGGCTTCAGGAAGCCCGTACTAAATACTGGTAGGTACATTCTACTAGTGGGAGGGCTACTTATTGCCGGCGTGGTATTCACGGCCATGGGCATACTGCCTATTGGCGGCAGGCTTGCATGGGCTCTCGGATTGAGGTTTATAGGGGCAGAACCACTGGTCGAAAGCATCGCTGAGCACCAATCCCCGCTTACAAGCTTAGGTACGATTAGGAACATGCTACACTCGTGGGGTACTTACTTTATACCGCTAGCTGAAGCGTCACCCGAGCTCGCGATCGTGTTGGGGATACTGTACCTACTCTCCGCCGGTATCGTAGGTATAGTATACCTGCTCTACAAGGGTACCCCTGAGAAAGTATACGTGGGAGTGGCATTCGGCGTGTCATTTTATTCGTACTTAAACGCAGTATACATGATCGGCGCTGCAGCCTACTTCGGCGTCATCATCATAGCTGCAATCGTTGCTTTAGTAGCTAACAAAGCGTTTCCATACGTAATATGGCTCACGGCGAGAAGAAGGGGTACTAGAGCTGCTCGAAGAACCACCACGGAAGTCGGCACAGCTACGAGGATAATTACGCTGATCCTACTAGTGGCCATATTTACTAACTTCGCGTACACCGCGAAGGCGGAGTACGAAGGTAACTCTGCAATGGTCTATACCTTTAGGGCAGGGGTATCGGGCCTGGCCTACTTATACAGCGACAGCTGGTACAAAACGGTTGACCTGTTGAGATCTCTTCCCGAAAACTCCGTAGTCATAGCGTGGTGGGATTACGGTTACGGTATAAGCGTTCCCGGTGGCAGGATATCGGTTGCGGATGGATCAACGCTTAACAACACGCAGATCGGCATTATCGGGCTACTGATGTGGTCCAATACAACGGATCAGGCAGCACACCTCGCCAAGCTATTTAACGTAAAACCAAACGAGACGTACCTCATGATCATAGAGGGCGTGCTTGTCTCCGAGCAGAACGATACAGTAGCTATATGGCCCATCGTAGATTTCGGTCAGCCCGGTGTACTGGATATACGAATCCCCGGCTTAGTGGACTGGCCGAAGAGCATGTGGATGTTTAGGATAGGTAATTCTGTTGTTGACGAACTTCGCAGAAAGGGTATAAATGTGAACTACATAGACTCGGCGGAATACATGTACGCGTACACGGCGTATGCCCAAGACCCCTATAGTGGGCGAACAGCACTCGAGCTCATCATCCTCTGCCCGCCTTTAAGCCAGCCTGAAAGAACGCCGTTAATATATAGGTTAGTAGTTGACGGAATGCTTTACTGGGCCGAGACAAGGGGGAAGAAGGGAATATTCTACTGGTTTTCAGGCTCTGAGCAGGCAGCATCAGTAACCGTTAGAAACGAGGTAAGAAATAGAGTGGGAATAAACGTGAGTAGGGAAGTACCGATCATGGACATCTCAAATATTACTGAGAGGCCTTTAATAAACGATACAATACTCCAACCTCACGCTGTAATCGCAGAGCCCTTCATCGACCCCAATACGGGGAAACCGCTCGAACTGTATACACCGGACCGACGAATCGGGATACTGTACAGTGTGATAATAATATACAAGTTCACGTACATACCCTAAATCCTCAAACCTCGCTGAAAGCTTAATGAGGTGCAAACCGCTCATTGCTTCCGGCACCTCTACAGGCCTAGGGAACTGTTCGTGGGGGAGAGGGCTCAGGGAAACCGTGATGAACCATCCCAAGGAAACCAACAAAAACCTTGGAATGGAGAACGGCTTGGTAGATCTCCAGTACCTTAGGCATTAAGGTAGCGGTTTTTAAGTCATTGAACACGGTATTACCAGTACGGGGTTGTACGTGTTTAGGAAAAGAGATCCGTTGAGAAAAAGCTTCGAAGTACTCTACTCCGTAAGGCTGATCAAGGACAGAATTAGCAAACTGCAGAGTAGGATTGATGAAAGGGCAGGCGATCTCACTAAGAGGCTCACCGATCTTGAATCACGCGGCGAGGGCTACTTGGCTAAGAGATACGCGGAGGAGGTAGCTAAGCTCCGGGACCTCTCGAGGAAGCTCGCTATACTGCTACTCATAGTAGACAAGGTGGACCTCGCTTTACAGCACGCAATAGTGCTCAGGGAATTTAACCTGATTGCAACGGAGCTGAGAGACCTAGTCAGGGACTTAGTAAACCTGCCCGAGACAAAGTTACCGGACCTGAGTATACTATTCCTCGAGCTTGAAGAGAGCGTGAGAGAGCTCTCAGAGATATCTATCGCTGGCCATGGGGCCGGTTTAAGCTACTCTCCTCCTGGCAGTAGCGAAGTAAAAGCAATAATTGAAGAAGCGCGAGAAGCTCTTAGGAAGCGGCTGGAACCGGTGACTTAGATCTGTATAGTGTATTTGCGTTCTTCCCTTATAATGGCTAACTTGACGTTGAGCTTGTCAAGCACGTTCACTACTTCTTGTGGTATTCTCTTGTAGAGCTCGCCGGGCACTAGGACGAGGTATTCAGAGTACTCCCTGTTAAGCATACAAGACCCAATGATGTAGGCTATGTACCTGTACTGCGTTGATAGGGGGGCTGAAGGGTCTATTATCCAGACGCCAATGGCTTCTTCGTTTTCACTTTTCTCGGCAACCATGTCTGGTTCAAGTGGTTTATTAGACCTGCTAGGCGATACGTCAAACCCCCTTTCTTCTAGCAGCTTAACGACTTCTTCGACGAGCCTCTTCCTCGTTGCTATTAGCCTTTGAGTGCCTATGTACTTTTCGAGCTCGCCGTGCTCCTCGGGATTGTATAGTGTGTACTTACCCCGCTCTATTCTGTATAGAAACAGCTTTTCGGGGTCTCTGTACTTATCTCTACTATTACTGTTAACGGTGACTAGGTCTATCTCGAAGTCGAGGCTCTCCTCGGACCTGGCGTGATCTCTTTTTTTGACCTCAGCTACAAGCTCCTTTCTCGTAAAGTATACTTTACCGCTCCTATATAGCGATTCGGCGGCTTCTTTAAGGAGAACCCAGTTGGGCTTTTTACCAACCTCCTCTTCAGTATTCAAGGTATACACCTGCCATCACGTCCCTCTCTTGAATCGGGGAGTATCCTAGTTACCACTATTCTCAACAATGCTTATTACCCTATTAACGATTTCCATAATTGCCTTTGAAACCCCATCATTAGCGTTAGTTAGCAGGTAGGGCATTCCCTTATCAACTGCCTCGTTCACTCCCGGGTCTAGGGGTATTTTACCCAGTAAAGCAGTTCCATACTTGGCGGCAAGGCGTTCTCCAACCATGGTGCCCATGATGCTAGTCACCTTGCCGCAGTGAGGGCATTTGAAATAGCTCATGTTTTCAACTATACCGAGCAACCTTATACCGGTAGATACTGCGAAGTTTGCCGCCTTAGCCACGATCGTTTCGCTCAACGTATTAGGTGATGTTACTAGTACCATCCCAGTTATTGGCGAAAGTACTTGAACCGCCGTTAACGGCGCGTCACCGGTACCGGGCGGCATGTCCACGATGAGGTAATCCCCGGTACCCCATACCGCTTTCGCAGCTAACTCGATTATGGCCTTAGCTATGAGAGGCCCCCTCCACGCTAGGGGGGTATCCGGCGAGTCGAGCATTAAGTTTACAGCTACGACTTTAAGTCCCCAGGGGCCTTCCACGGGAAGTATTTCGCCTTCTTCATTCGCGTAGTGCCTTTTACCCTGCAGGCCCAATAGAATCGGTATTGATGAGCCGTGTATATCCGCGTCTAGTAATGCAACCTTCCTGTTCTTTAATGCTAAGCCGAGAGCTAGCATCGAGGACACGAATGACTTTCCAACGCCTCCTTTACCGCTCATTACTAGTATCCTGTACTTATACGCACTGAGCTTTTCCCTAGCCCTGTTTATTAGAGTAAATGGAGGTGTAAACCTCACCTTTTTTTCACGGCTATTCACGGTGTCTACCCCGTCTCGGCATTAATATACAAAAGCACACGCCCTACTAAAATAGTAGGGAACGGGGTTACAAACTTGAAGAAATGCAGTATTGCGCCGGGTAAAGTACTACTATTCGGAGAGCACTTCGTCGTGAAGGGAAAACCCGCGCTCGGGCTTGCCATTACGATGTACGCGAACGTGTGCGTTAAGCCCGGCACAGGTAGGGTCTATTCAAAACAACTGGGGCTCATAAAAGAAGGCTCGAGGCACTGGAAGTTGATCGGCACACTGCTCAAAAGTATAAAGGATAGGTATGGTGACGTGCCATCAGTTGATGTCGAAATAGACTCTCAAATACCAATAGCAGCTGGGATGGGGTCTTCAGCCTCGGTAGCCGTTGCGCTAGCACACGCCCTACTATCCTACATTGGGGTAAACTTTACACGTGAAGATGTGCGGGAAATCGCGCACGAAGCCGAAAAAGTGGTACACTACCAGCCTAGCGGGGTTGACACCACGCTGGCCACTCATGGCGGCCTATTACATTACAGGCAGGGAGTGTTTAGGAAACTTGATTTAAAACTACCAGCAAACGTGGCGATCCTGGTGATCAATACTCGCGTTGAGAGGTCAACAGGCCAGGTTGTACGGGAGGTCTTGGAGAGATACGAGCGCCTAGGTAGTGCGGGAAAGCTCATATACGATGCAGCCGAAGAAGTCGTTGAAATGGCAATCGAATTTCTCAGAGCAGGTGACATGAAGTCGCTTGGCGAGTTAATGCTTGTAAACCACGGGTTGCTCTGGGCTATGGGCGCTTCAGCTGAAATCTGCGACAAGGCCGTCTACGAGCTGGTGAGGAATGGCGCATATGGGGGAAAGGTGAGTGGTGCTGGAAGGGGGGGAGTAGTGGTAGGCGTGGCCGATGTTGAAAGGGTTAATATGATAGAGAGCGCTCTTCGTGGAATGGGGTTCGAATGCTTTGCTGTAAAGCCCGACTATACAGGGGTACGAGCTTGTAATTTAGAGGAACCGCTATACATTTAAATACTTAGGGATGAAGAAGATAGTGGTATATGAGGAGATGATTAGACTCCCATGGGCTGACCTCAACATGTTCACTAGTAGTACGAGGAGAGGTAAGGTAACGATAAGGGAATCTAAGAGTATACTCGTAAAACTGAACCTAATTATTGGAGAACTCCTTCCTGTTTTCTACGAGTACAACAATAAGATAAAGCACACCGGTTTCTACTTAAAACCCGTTCACATATCTACGCGTAGGCTACAAGACGGGGCAGTCATCAAGTACTACTACTACGGTAGGTACTGGTATAGGCTAGAAAGGGATCCTGCAGGTAAGCTTAAGTGGATATACGTCGGAAAAGACAAGCCCTTGCATGAACTACCAGATCCGCCTCACAACCCTCTAGAAGGAGTGGTGGTTAAAAAGTACAGTGACACCATTGAAATAGTATTCGCGGGCGAAGAGCTCTTCAGGGAGATCTACAACAGGCTCCTAGGTAAGTAGAACTCGTGCTATACGTGCTAATTTTATTAAAGAGAGAAGGAGCATATCTAGTAATGACGGTGTGAGTATTGAATGAAAACGTAATAGTAGACGAGCTAGTGAACGTCGCACTGGTAGGGGTAATCACGTATTCCATCCTTGTAACCCTTGGCGTGATCGGCTATGCTGTGTACAAACCGAGACGGGGTGATAAGAAGGCTGAAAACGTTGAAATAATCGTTGTATCCAAAGCGGATCACAGGGTTAAAAACAGCCTTCTCGAAGTGGTCAAGTACCACGTGGAGAAGTACGGCAGAGTAGTGGTTGTAGTAGATGAAGGCGCACCGCTTTCTAGTTTACTCAGGAAAACCAAGGGGGTCAAGCTGGTAGAAGTACCATCCGGTTATAGGCGAGACCTCATTGGTAAGGGACGGGCACTTCAGTATTTCGTAGACTGCTGCGTGGATGATAACAAATGGTACGTACTCATAGATGATGATAACCTCGTACTAGATGACTCGTTTCTATATGAAATTCCAGTTTATGAGAGTGAAGGTTGCGTTGCCGCGAACGGGGTCCTCGTACCGCGTCCTGGTAGAAGCAATGTCGCGTATGTCATGGACTGGATCAGGTTTATGGATGACATCCTGATATACAGGTTCTTTACAGGCCTGCTGGGTAAGCCTCTTTTAGGGTTACACGGTGACCTTCTAATAGTAAAGGGAAGCGTGCTCAGAGAGGTGGGGTTTACCCGGAAAACACTTACAGAGGATTTCGAATTCGCATCTGAACTGGTTAAACGCGGTTATAAGACGTGGCAATCGGCTACCAGAGTGTCTATTAGAAGCCCCAATAGCGTAGCGGACTTGATCCTACAAAGAGGCAGGTGGTTTAAGGGAATAGTCAGCGGCATTAAGCGGTGCCCACTATACATGAAGATAGTAGTGATCCTCAGGAGCTTCACCTTCAGCGCCGGCTTCCTACTCTTAATCATACTGTTACCATTGATGTCGTACATGGGCTACTTGCTCTTCGCGGTACCTAGTGGAATTTATTATATGAGCACGTACACGTATGGCGTCTATAAGTCGAAGAAGCCCTACTTGCTACTTCTCTTACCGTTCTTCGGCTTCATAGAGGCTTCTTCGAGACTATACGGTTTAATACACGTGAACGGATTCGTGGTAATAGATAAGAACTAAGGGGGCGTCACAGTGTGGAATGTAAACTTCAAGTTCAAGTACGGCGATGTAGAAGTTTACTTCGGCCCCAAAAGTCTCCGAGATAATCTTTCAGGGCGCCTACAGGGTTGCCGCAGAGTTCTAATAATTACATCTAAGAGTGCAGCGAGGACATCCGGTGCACTCAGCGATGTTATAGAAATGCTTGAAAAACAGAAATCGGAATACGTGGTTTACGGTAAAGTCACACCTAACCCCTACACGAGCGTCGTCGACGAAGCAGTCAAGGTTGCAGAGGAGGTAGCCGTAGACGCGGTAATAGCCATTGGAGGCGGAAGCGTGATAGATGTTTCAAAAGCGGTATCCATGCTAATAAGTACGGGGTTCAAGGCGAGTGACCTCGTACTAGGTAGGAGGCCGTGTTCCCGTGGAGTTAAGCTAGTAGTAGTTAACCTAACTCACGGCACCGGCTCCGAGGTGAACAGATTTGCCGTACTGACGATAGATGGCACCATTGAAAAGAGGGGCTTCATAGCCAGATACCCTGACGCGAGTTTCGATGATCCTGTGTATACCATTACTTTAAGTAAAGAACAGACGTTATACACGTCACTAGATGCGTTCTACCACGCATACGAATCGGCTACCTCCAAGAGAACAAATCTGCTAGTGCAAACCCTCGCAGAGGAGGTAGTAGGCCTTGTTACGAAGTACCTGGAAAAGGCTCTAACAAGCCCTGGCGACCTAGAAGCTAGGACGATGCTCATGTACGCTTCAATGCTCGCAGGTATGTGTATTGATATGGCAGGCGGATCGCACTTAGTTCACGCAATGGAACACGGATTCAGCGGTTTAAAACCGGAGCTACCTCACGGTGCTGGCTTGGCTATACTCGGTCCACTAATAGTCTACCATACCCATAAAGCGGTCCCCAAAGCATCTGCTAGGTTGCTCCAACACCTAAACCCCGAGATTAAGCCTATTAGTGACGACGCCGAGAAGGCCATGGAGACTGTGAGGAAATTCCAGGAAGCCCATGGGTTTAACAAAAGGCTGGGAGATTACGGCATAGTAGAGTCAGATTTAGAGCGGGTGTTAAATTTCATCGAGCAGACAATCGTCGAGAGATTCAGCGCGAATATACCGTTCCCGGTTACTCGCCAACTGATCGAAGAAGTGGTGAAGAAGGCGCTATGACCTCACGCGTCGATCGTTCGCTTAATTCGCGCTGCAAACCTTGATAAATTACGTAACAGTACTTCCTTCTCGCGGTTACCAGCACGTAAGCCGTCTACTACTTCGGCGAAGAACTCTATAGTCTTATCGACCTGCCCGGCCTTGATCCTGTAAGGTACACCGTCCTTTCCGCCGTGGGCGTAGGCGTAGAGAAACGGGTCTAGCGGGTGCGTTGTGGGGTCTTTGAATGAAGGCTCATAGCCGTATATCAGGTCGGCTACTAACACCAGCGCTCTCACCGTCTCGGGCCCCACGCCTTCGATCAGTAGAAGTTCTTTAAACTCTCTCGGTGCGTGCTCCTTGATCTTCTCCGCGATACGGGCCACCCTCTTAACGTCTGTTACAGGCCTGTAGAATGACGGGCACTTAGAGGCCTTCTCGACAATGCCTCCCGCACTTGCCTCGGCAGACCTAGAGCCCGTAACGTAAATCGTTATCGGCGGCAGCCTCTTTAACGACCTATTAACCTGGTAAACCTCTTCAATGAGGGTATTTGGGGGTGTTGATGTCACGATATCTAGTACTGCCCTCCTCGAACTACTAGACCTAGCATCCACTAGATTTAAAGCTGGAGATAGCCTATTGCACGCTACACCCGTGTGAGGGTCTTCCTCAGCAGCCAGTAGCCTAAGTCCCTCTCCGCGTAGGTGATATCTCCTCGCCGTTCTCGTGCTCAGGTTCATACCTTGCTGTATAACCAGTAAGTCTCCATCGCCCGAGGCTAGAAGCCCGTGAATGTAAAGTGCGTAACCGTCTTGCAACGCCACGGAGTCTACTTTTGCGGCTAGCTTACTTGCTAGTATGAGCCTCTCCGCGTCTACAACGTCTGAAACCAACCTTATTTCCTTATCTACGTTCACAGCGTCTCTACCCTTACCGCCGAGAACGGTTATGCCCTCATCCCTTAAACTACTAGCTGGAAATGCCGACTTCAAAACGTAGAGAACGACCGTTGTTGAACCGCTACTATCCCAGTCCATACCTATAACGTTGTTAAATGCTTGGAACCAGAAGGGATCTGAGAGCCTGATCAGCAGTTCGCGGGGACCACGTGCTTCAACAATATACCTGGCTATTAGAGACCCTAAGGTCTTCATTCTCCTCAACAAGTATGCGGGAACCCTACCTTCATGTAGCGGTAGCTCGGCAACGCCCTCCAGTACCACGCGGATCACTTCAATAAACTATTCTAAAATCGCAGCTTATAAAACACCGTGCTAACTCTCTCCACACCCTTAAGGGCAGGGTCCTCGCTTACTTACAGGGTCGTTGATGCAGGTCCGAAGCCGTGCAGGAGAACATCAATTAATGTAGGGACCGAGCCCCTTTTCCGAACACTCCTCCACCAGTAAGCCGAGAGGTATTCGCTTAACCACTTCGGTATTCGCGTTGACGATTAAATGGGGTTCCGTTATGGGGCCTAAAAGAAGCCTGATCGCGTTTCTTACGACCTGGCTGCTCACCGCACCGGCGTAGATCAATGCCAGCTGCTCCAGCCTCTCGGGGTCGCGGCACCTGACCACCGTTGACTCTATATTTAAGTGCTCTTTCAACGCCTTGGACACGGCTCCAGGGCTTAACCTGAAGCCACTGCTTTTCGCAACGCCATCATTTCTACCGAGTACGTAGAGGTAGCCATCTCGTGAAATGTAGCCGTAATCCCCCACCTCGTAGTAGCCGTTAACCCATTTCTTAGCATACTCTTCGGAGTATTCTACGGGCATTGAAGGCCACGGCCTCCTCAAAATGACCCTGCCGATCATTTCCTTGACGCTGATACCTGCATCGTTTACAACATCGACGTAGAAGCCGGGTATTGGGAGGCCTACAGAACCCGGCGCTATTGGTGGGAATGTGTAATTCACGAGATTACCCGCCACGAAGGTCCCTATTTCGCTCACGATGTAGAGGCTTATCACCGGTATTCTCCCAGTAAGTTTCTCGGGTACGGAAGTTATTAGGGGGCTTCTACCAGTGCCAACGGCTCTGTAAACCCACCACCACGTTTCCGGTTCCAGCGGTTCGGCGGTGACCATGACCGCCCTCAGCGTATCCATGTTATAGCGCAACACCGCCTCTCCTCTCTTACTCAGAATTCTGAGTAAACTACTAGTTGTTAGTAGCAAGGTAATGGCATAGTCCTCCACGAGGCTCCATACCCGTTCGTGTGAGGGGTGGTCAAAGCTACCGTCGTATAGTAGCAAGGTGGAACCCAACATTAAGGGTCCGAGAAAACCGTAACTCACGCTCGTGATCCAGCCGGGCCATACAGTGCAGAAGTAGGTGTCGTGGGGTCTAAGTCCAATCCACCTGCTGGTAGCATATACTTGGACCAGGAATCCGCCTGTTGGATGGGTTATTGGTTTAAAGTCCTCGAGATAACCGCTGTGTAGTCCGAAGAGAGGGTGCGTGCTCTCGGCCACGTAGTCATCTACTTTCTTGCGCGTTAATCCGGTCAAATCATCGAATGAAAGCTCGTTCTCTCTAAGAGAACGGGCTCCCAACCTCTCGAGGACCACTAACGTTGCTTTATAGTTAGCATACTCGAACGACCTCCGGGCTGTCTCGAGCGTGTCCACCTGTTTACCGCGTCTATAGAAGCCGTCAGCCACGAATACCACCTTGGGTTTTCTCCGATGGATTCTCCTCGCGAGTTCCCAGTAACCAAACCCGGTGAATACGGGTTCGAATACTGCGCCTATTCTTATGGCAGCGAGCATCACCGCAATGGACTCCACCAGTGGAGGTACGTACAGGGTAATCCAATCCCCTGGTTTCACGCCGAGAGCCATCAAGCCGGAAGCGATTTTCCCAGCGAGCTCGTCTAGTTCACTGTACAGTAACACTTTCGCGTCGCCTTCTTCGCCTTCCCAAATCACTGCTGGTTTACTCCAGATCCAGGTATCTACGTGCTTACCCACTACATTGTAGTATGCACTAAGACCACCTCCTGCGAACCACCTCACGCGTGGCGGGGCACCTTCAACGACGCTGAACCAGGGAGTAGTCCACTTGAGCCGTCTTGCCTCCCGCTCCCAGAACGCAGTGTAGTTCTTTAAGCTCTCTTCGTATACTTCCCGGTATTCCTCGAGTATAACGGCCTTCCACTTCATGGAGGGCGGTACTACTCTTTCGCGTGAAACCAGGTTTTCTAAGAGTTTTTCTAAGGGACGTACCGTCATCTCAGTAGAACCACCTGCGTATACGGCTGTGCCATGTCCCTGAACTTGTAGTACTGCTCTATACCATCAAAATGCACTGGTATGGTAATTTGGGGCCTAAGGCTCATGACGGCTTCTAAAGCCTCCTCCGGTGTCATGACACAGTGCCCGCCTATGGGTAGAACCAGCACGGTAGGCCTCCTCGAGACCCCGATGACCTCTTCCACGAGGTTAGTATCACCCGTATAGTAAACTACGAGATTACCTGGAAATACGAGTAAGTAGCCGACGCCTAGCCCCCTAGGGTGTGGGGGGTTGTTACTGTAGAGCCCAGGTACGTTGTAGGCTTCAACGGCCTCTATAACTAGATCATGGAGTTGGAGCACGCTACCGGGTTTTACGAGCATGCCAGCACTCGGTGAAATGAGCCTCCCGTAGGACACCTTGACGGAGTCTTCGTTACAGTGCCTTTTATGAAAATGAGTACAGAAAACGTATTCGCAGCCCTCGGGGCTACCCGGGTCTATGCAGTATGTTGTCCCCCTGTACTCGAGCTGAACTCCCGCGAAGCCTTTTCTCGAAATCGCCACGTTTTTTAAGACCAGCTTCCTGGGCAACGCAGACACTCAACATATTCTCGGTACTAGCTCTCCGCGCGGAGGCTCCACCAGCCTTAAACCACCAATACTGGTTTCCGCTGCTACGTAACCTCTAAACATGTCCGTTTCCCTGACGTCACCTATGATCCTGGCATTTACGAATCCCAAGCCCCTAGCATATTTAACAACCTCCTCCGCGCACTCTGGCCTCAGGGAAAGTACTGCCACCCCCTCACTAGCGAGGTACAGCGGGTCTACTCCGAGCGCTTCAGCATACCTCCTTACAGGTTCCTTTACGGGGATGTCTTCTTCCCTAATAACTATTAGCACGCCGTTTCTTTCAGCCCACTCATTTAACACGCCTGCGAGCCCTCCCCGTGTGGGGTCTCTCGCAGCCGTGATGCAGTCCCTATATTTTGATATCAAGGGAAGCATGAGCTTTGTTAATGGTTTAACATCGCTCTTTAATAGCCCTTTAGATAACTCCTCCACGCTATCCGCCAGGCCGGTCTGTGCTAACAGTATAACGGCACCGTGATCGCCCACGAAGTCGCTCACGAAAATCCTATCCCCTGGCACGGGCCTATCAACAATGGGCTTCTCGGCTATACCCAGGGCCGTCGTGGTAATGATGAGCTTGTCTACCTGTCCTCGAGGCATAACCTTGAAGTCACCGCCGATCAACGCGATGCCCTCAGCTTTCAGGACTTCGAGCATGGAGTTAACTATGGTTTCCAGATCTCTCAGAGAGAACCCTTCTTCGACGACCACGGAGTCCAGCATGGCTAAGGGCCTACCACCGAGCATTAATACGTCGTTAATGGAACCGGCCGCAGCTAACGTACCTATATTACCCCCGGGGAAGAAAAGCGGGTTCACCGTGTAAGAGTCTGTCGAGACCACTAGGTAGCTGCCATCTTGCAGGGGTACAGCAGCCGCATCATCTGCGACATCTATGCCTATACCACCCTCGACGCGCTTCAATCTACTTTCAACTCGTTTAAAGAAAAGCCTCTCCAGTAGTTCTAACATTTCAGCTCCTCCTGCACCGTGAGCTAACGTAACGCGCTCCACAACCTACACCTCGTTCCCTTTAATTACACGGGACTTCTCCAAGAGCGAGATGTATGTGGAGGCGATGCTTACAAACTCTTCTCCGAGTGCTTCCTTGAAGAACCTGATCTGCTCCAATATCTCATCTTCGCTCATTCTTGACACCACAACGCCTGCGTGAACTACTACTATATCGCCTCGCTTGACCTTTTCCTCGGATATGCCTATTAAAACCGACCTTGGAACGCCGTCCCCGTAATCAACTGTAGCCGTCATGTTACCGTAGTCTACGTCTAGAATAATAGCAGGTGTACCTATGCACACGGTCGCAAGCCCCGGACCTCCTCTTACTTTAGTTCGTGCGCTAACCTTACTAATAATTCCCTTGAACCGTATTTAGCCCATATAGCGCATGTACCTTCGCTTGAAACCATGCAGGGCCCTACGGGTTTCTGAGGGGTACATGTCTTGAGGAATAGCGGGCACTGGGAGGGATAGGCCTTGCCTAGCACTATTTCAGCACACCTACACCCCGCTGGCATGTCATTCTCACCACCTGCTTTGAGCTCGGATATTCCATACTCGTAAAACGCGTCGTGTTTTTTGTAGCGCTCTCTGAGCCTTAAGCCACTTTTCGGTAGAAAACCTATACCTCTCCAAGCATCATCGATCACCTCGAAAACACGCATAATACTGTTCTGCGCGCTCAGGTCCCCGTGCCACGTGACAGCCCTCACATACTCGATCGTCACCTTGTGCTCTCCCCGCACGAGCTGCTTTAGGATCTCCAGTATGGAGATAAGCACGTCCACGGGCTCGAAACCCGAGACAACCACGGGTATTTCGTAGTTCTCTGCAACCGGCTCCCAGGCCTTAGCACCAGTAATCGTCGAGACGTGCCCCGGGGCTATTACCCCCATGATGGGCGGCTCGATTGGCTTCTCCCTCGACACTTCAAGCGAGTAGAACATTGCTGGTGGTGTTAACTTGACGAGGCTTAGTAGCTTTAAGTTCCCGGGTAAGTGGGCTTTTAAAATGGCTTGCGCGTAGCCAGGTGCCACCGTCTCAAAACCTATACCGGCGAATACTGAAGGCTTTCCATGTTTCACCGCGTCTCTAATAGCCGTTAGGATGTCCGGGACCACTCTCACATCGGCACCTAGCGCGCGGGCATCGCTCAGCGAGCGCGCTCCTCTAACGTCCTTGTGGGCCCTGAGCCTGTAGACGTCGCCATAAGCATATATTACTAAGCCGTCAAGTGCCAACTTTAAGAGCTCCTCTACGTAGTGCGATGGAGTGACGCAGACCGGGCACCCGGGACCGGCAACGAGCTCTAAGCCCTCCGGTACAAGGCCTCTGATACCGTAGTGTGTTATGGTCCACTCGTGAGTGCCGCAAAAATCCATGACTTTCAGCTTCTCCTCCCACACCGCCCTTCTACACAGTTCCCAGTACTCGCCAATCTTCTTGACGATAGCACTTGCAAGCTCGCGGTCGTACCTTAGCGCGCTTTCAAGCTCCCTGAAGACCTTGAAGCCCAAGTAAACACCTACCCGGCTAGCCACTACGAAAACTACTTTAGAAAGTAGATTAAATACATGCCATAGCTCCACGGAGACCTCTAGAGACCTATACATGCTTACACATCAAGAAAAGGACTCTGAGTTATTCTTTGAAGGATAGATAAGGATTGAAAGCGTGTAGAGATGTCCGCGAGAGGGGGGATATCAGGGAAAGATACTGGCTTTGATTGAGATTAATACCGTTTAGGGTGCATTATTAACAGAGTTTTATAGTCTTCTTTCATAGGTGATGTCTTATCCTTTGCCGTAGTTTTTCCTGCATTACC
The DNA here is from genome assembly GCA_038845865.1 of Desulfurococcaceae archaeon. Classification (NCBI taxonomy): domain Archaea; kingdom Thermoproteati; phylum Thermoproteota; class Thermoprotei; order Desulfurococcales; family Desulfurococcaceae; species Desulfurococcaceae archaeon. The sequence goes on along the minus strand of JAWBQJ010000004.1, from coordinate 18,652 downwards.
GATGTTCATTTTAACGCATAATTTGCTTGTAAGTCTAAAACCAGCATCACCTTTAACACCACCCTACTGCTTTCTCCGCTATTCGCTTCTGGACTTCTTCAACGTATTTTAATTTAACTTTGAGGAACCCTTTTAGTTCCACACGCGATCCTCCCTAGTATTGACATTAGTAACGCACCGGTGAGTTACGATGCTGACGCCGTAGAGACGTTCTTGTAGGCGGGTTGCTGAATACGCTAGAGAAGTGTTGGAGCAGATACTGCTTGAGCTCGGCTGTGAACCTATAGCTATCGAGGTTCTACCAGGCCATGTCCACGTGTTCTGCTCATGCCCTCCACGGCTATCCCCAGCCTACGTGGTGAACTACCTCAAGGGCGGGGAGGAGGTCAGTTTCCTCTCTGGGTGATTATTGAAGTATGCAGGGAACCGGGGGACCCGCTCCGGTTCATAGGACCGCGTGACACGCGGCTTCTCGCCGGAGCCTCTATCAACATGTACAGTGAATAGGGCTTTTATACTCGTAAACCCTGCTGTGCGCGTGACTCGACCCGTTTTGAACCTCACAGTTTACGAGCCTCTTCTTGGGCGGCTTTCCGCGGCTCTACCGGCTTTTAGGTAACTGAGAATAAATGCTAGGTAGCTACGCCATGTGGGATTGTTTCCTTAATTCTTCTATGCACGTAGGTCATAAATAACAGGCTAATGACCACTAGTGCTATTGCTAGCACGAGCACTATCATTATTGCTGGTAAGGCGTGCTCGCCTACACCGAAACATACCGGTATAAAGCCCACTACTATGCACCCTCCACCGGATACCGAGATCCCTCCTAGTGCTTGTAGGAACGTCGCGATTACGGCTAAGATCATGCCCACGAACACGAGCACTACGCCTAGTTTAAGGAGGTTCATGGAGTCCACCTAGCTAGTAGTATGAACGTCGCAACAACTACTACGAAGAGTACCAGTGCGAGTATGATTAGTGCAAGCGCTGCTCTCTGGCTTGTACCTATAACGATTGGTAGTGGGCCCACAATTATGACTCCTCCACCCTCTACACGCTTCTCACCACGCTCGATTTCCTCGCTCCTGCCTATAATGGAGAGCACTATTAGTAGCATGCCAACCAGTACGATTATCAGCGCCAGCATGAAAAGTACTAACGAGAGCATCTCGCCAACCCGCTAGCCGAGAATAGATTATTATAGTAGGAGGCTTAAATAGCGTGGATCATGACAAACCGACGAGCGCTCTTCTACTTACTAACAAAGGCGCTTGGCCCGATCCGCTTGCCGGAATTGCGGTTTGCTTCGCATGGCTCTTTGTAGTTTACATTAGTTGGCTCCATTCCTCTTTCCGCTCACTTGTCCTGGAGATTTGTGTCATGCGGGTCGCGAAGCAAGGTCTAGGTGAGTGCTTTATACTTGAGCCTGGTGGAGGCTCGAAAGGGGTATAGTGAAAGGGAAGCAAAGTGGCAACAACTCGCAAACCAGCGAGAGGGCTTAATCCGCGTTCTAGGGCGCGCGGTAGCTCGTCCCAGCAATCCGATCATGGCTTAGCTAGCGGTTCTTGTTTTTAAACCCCGCACACTGGACTATGAAAGCGGAGATGTAAGAGGACCCGTATGAGTAGGCTCGCGTACAAGTTCAACTTCGTGGACTTTAAGAGAATATGTAGCGAATGTAAAGAGAACTGCTGCTTACGCTTCTACGCAGTCCTCTTACCAGAGGAGGAAGAAGATTTCAGCGATGTTGCATTCGAAATAGAAACCGAGCGCGGTGTAGTTAAGTGCATTGGTTCTCGTGGGGGAAATCCGTGCCCCTACCTCAGTAAAGAAGGCCACTGTACTGTATACGAAAAACGGCCATTAGACTGCAGGCTTTGGCCGGTACTCGTTTACGTAGACTTCAAAACACGGGAAAGAATAATCTACTTAGACTTAGAGTGTCCTGCTGTAAGAGAAGGTAAGCTACCCGAGGGGCTGGTGAAGCAGATCATTGAAACCGTGAAAAGCGTGAACTTCGATAATGAATGGCTCGAAAAGTACACGCTTGCACCATGGCCAAATAACTTCATAGAAGTATTGAGGCTTAAACCGCAGGACAGCGCGTAGCCGGTAATGAGAGGCATTTTAGGCTACCAAGCAAACTAAGCAGAAAGAGTATAAAAGTTAGTTATTTGGGGAGAGGAGCAGCCGTTTACCCCTCGCTTAGAGAGAGTTAGTATAAGCATGTCTATACAGTGCACGAAGCGAGATCAGAGATCAACACCCACCCGGTGTCCCGGGTGAGCGCTGACCCCCGATCTCCACCTCGCGCGCTGCATAGACATGCCTATACTAATACTCTCTAAGCCGGGCTGGGCCGGCGTCCTTTATACACTTGTATCGTGTCTTCTAGTTAAGGAATTTGTTTTGTATCATTATCTTCTTGCATGTAATTTTGGGAAGTACGTGGGTCCCACTTTTGTATAACACTGTTCGAGTAATACATTTGTCATTAAATGCTATTGTATTACGGAGCGCGTGAGGTCCCGTTCGCACTGTATCGTGATACAACGGTGTACGGTGATACTACCACTATTTCTCGTTGAAGTGCTTCTTGTACCGCTGAGGGGTGTACATAAAGCCCATACATTAGCAACGTGTACTTAGAGCGGCTTTTCTGCCTTAAGACCTGCTGTACCTTGTCGTAAAATGCCTTAACGTCTTCTCCATGGATTCTGGCCTTGGCCTCTCCGAAAACTACTACGCTATCTCCATTAACGTCAACGCCCTCACCGTAGAAATCCACCTCTACCACCTTGTTACCCAGGTCAAAGAATGCTCTACTAAGGTTCTTGACGAGTATGCCCATGTTTACGTGGAGCCATGTCGGTAAAAGGCTCCGGGCAACGTCTTCTACTATGAAGCCGAAGGAGTCACTTAATTTACCAACCTCTCGTGAAAGGTCTGCCAGGGACTTGTTTAACTTGTCCACTTTCTCGGCAAGCGCTAAAGTGGTTTTCTTGACCTCGTCAAGCCCCTTACTTAGTTCCTCGATGGACTTCTTAACCTTGTCTCCTTCCTCTAGTACGTTGTTCCTGGTTTTCCACTTAACGAGAAAGCTCGAGAAAGGGCCCACGTAAATCCCGGAACGTTCATGCATTATCCTATACTGATAAAGCAAGGCTCCAAGTATTACCATTATTTATACTCCTGGAGATGTATGTTAGTGAAGGTGCGGTTCATGTGGCTTAATTTGAGCCTCTTAGTAGATGCGGTTAGGGTCGCCGCCACGCTACTGGCTCTGGGAGTGCTCAGCATAGAGGATCTAAGAACAAGAGAGCTGAGCGCTCGAATAGTCCACGCGTATCTTGCAGTTACCACGGCCCTTTTCATCGTGTCGTTTATAACGGGTAGTGGATCATTTACTCTCCTCGTGGTTTACGCTGCGTTTTCCCTACTAGTGTCTGCAGGCCTCTTCACATCACTCTATAAACTCGGCCTCGTGGGTGATGGTGACGTGTACGTGGCAATCGCACTTGGCCTAGCACTTTTCTACCCATCGATTTACAGGTTTACTCTACCTCTAGAAGGCATGTTACCGCCTTCACTAGTAGCGATATTCTACGCTGCGTTGACATCCATGTTCTTGATGCTCGTAAATGCTGTTAGGGTCCTCGCTAAGTATAGAGGCGTGCTCAGCGCGCTGAGCACTAAATACAAGATCATTTTGCCATTCGTGAGTAGACCTGTTAAGTTACGCGAGTACCTTAATGGTGTGCTTAAACACCATTTTCCAGTACAGGAGTTCACTGTTTCGGGTACAGAGGTTCTAGTCAGGTATAGACTCCTAGCGAGGATAGATGAAGACCAGGCAAGTGTACTCAGAAAGCTCGTGGACCAGGGCGTACTGAGCGAGGAAACCTACATTTGGGTATCGCCGGGAATACCATTCATATTCCACCTATTTCTCGGCGTGCTACTACTGCTTGTTCTCGGTGATGTCCCCCTCGTTCACCTGCTCATGAAGCTGTTTTCAAGACCGTAAGCGATATAGCTGAGAGTAGAATCGTGACCGGCACCCCGAGAATCCACGTTACAATTACTTTGAAAAACGTCTTCCAATCGACGTATTCCAAGCCTCGAGCACAACCTATACCAGTCACCGAGCCTATCACCGCGAGCGTGACGGAACTGGGTATGCCTAGAACTACTAGTACGGCTACAGTGAGGAAAGTGCTCAGTTGCGCTAGGAGACCCGACTCCATGGTCAGTGGTGTTATCTTGGCACCAATGGTTTCAGCTACCCGATAACCCCACAGAAAAGCTCCTAGAGAGAGCCCTGTAGCCGATATAGCCAAGGCTACTGGTAAAGTGGTGTGAACGTCGTTAGTGCCCTCTCGCGTGGTTTTAAGGAGAACTACTGAGAGTGGGCCGGCCACGTTTGCAACATCGTGCGCACCGTAAATAAACGCGACCATGAAAGAGATGGTAAGTACAGCGATTCTATACGCACGGCCGCGGAAATCGCCTTTTCCCCTTCGTCCCAAATACACGTATACGGCATGCGAAGTAGACGCGATTGACGACGTTATCAACGAGGTTACAGTGGCCAGCAGCCTCTCGATGACGTTTGCGTATAAGAGGTACTGTACAATCGCTAATACGGCAAAGAGGTACAGCGAAGCCCCAATTACCGCGTAAAGGTCACCGCGATCCTCCTTCATGCGCACGTGTACCCTGTAGAGCACCAGTGAAATGGACATCGAGGTTAAGGGAGTTAGAAGCCACGATACCACAATGAAAACCACGTTCGTCCAGTTCACGCATGATAGCCTACATAGAGAAAACGCTGAGCCCAGCATGCTACCTACAGCTACCTGGCTCACGCTAATAGGTGCTTTGCGCACTAGTGCTATCAAGGTCCAGGTAAGAGTTGAAAGGAAAACGGAGAAGACCGTCTTAGCTACAAGCCCCTGGCTACCCGTAGTGTAGTCTAGTATGCCTTCAATGAATGTGTGAGACACGAAGCTCCCCGCCATTAAAGCCCCGGTAAATATGGACAATGGGCTGAGTAGAGTGACGATCTTGGCACTCTTCCCCCTGAAGCCTGAAACCAAGCCAACTACGTTACCCGCACAATTAGCTCCATTTAATAATGAAAGCGTAAAACCCGCCGCGATTATGGCGATGAGCACCGCTAGCAACGGCTACACCTATATAAACTATATAGAATTATATAGCCAGCATTATTCTTAAGGTAGCTAAATTGGGTTTAAAAGCTTTTCAGATGAACCTGCACGTTAACGTGAACTTACAACTAATGCTTCGGGTTCAAATAAAAAAGTAATGTATGGTGAATGTGAGCTGTAAACTCGCTTAAGTGCTCGTTGTTAGATAGTCTAATACCTTCTTAAGGGACTTGATGGCCTCTATTTTATCCTTTAAGTAGTCCTTGCCTTCGCCCGTTGCGTAGTATAGTTTTACTGGAGATCCTTCAGCATCTTTATCCCACTTAGAGTATACGAGGCCCTTCTCCTCGAGGCCTTTCAAGATCACGTACACGGCGGCGCTTGGAATGTCAAAATCGAATTTCTCTTTGATATACTTTTGTACGTCAATACCCCTCATCGGCTTCTCTCCAAGGGCCTTTAAGATGATTAAATGGAGGAGTCCCCGGAGTGGAAAGCCAAACCTCGTTCTCGGGAATTCCGGGTGCCTCCAGTGGTGTTCGTGGTGGTGATGGTGATGACACATGGTACACACCATTAATTTATTTAGCTAAGTAACTTATATATCATTCACTACTAAACTAGATAATGGTTACTATAGCTCAATTAAAGAGTGGTGATTTGTTGGCCTGGTTCATAGACAGAAACGAGTGGGTAAAAATTTACAGGTACATCAGTAGCAGGCTTCCGGGTTTGAACTTTGAAAAAGACCAAGAAGCAGCTGATCTTCTGAGTAGTATTTTGCTGAAAACGAGTAAAGGCATGGAAGCTGAGTACCTCTTCGAGAAGATTGCTGGTAGGGAGGTTACAGTTGTCGTTGGTTGTGGGAAAAACGCATACCTCGAACTAGAGTACGTCAAGGCACATTACCATAGACGCGAGTTACTCTTAGTTGCCGCTGACGGGGCGGCGGGAATACTGCTGGATGCGGGGTTGGTACCTGACGTCGTGGCAACGGACCTGGACGCGGAGCTGCGCTCCCTAGTAGAGTCCTCTAGTAAGGGCTCAATCTTAGTTGTTCATGCTCACGGGGATAACATAGATAGGCTCGACTACATCACGGCTTTTAAAGGTCCTTTAATAGGCTCCACACAAGTCGAGCCGAGGCCTTTAGTATACAATTTTGGTGGTTTTACAGACGGCGATCGGGCGCTTTTCCTACTCTACTGTGCCGGGTATAGAAGGGCTATACTAGTTGGGTTTGACTTCGAAAAACCACATAGTTGCCCCGGAAAGGTAGCCGGAAACCCGGCGATCAAGTCAGTGAAGCTCGGCATCGCCAGGATGCTCATTTCACTACTTAGAGATAAAGGTATGGAGGTACTGACCTTAGGTGAAGTGATTGGAGGACCCCGCCACTAAGTACTTTTCTCCAAAGGTTACTAGTAGGGATCGCGCAGTCTTCGAGGCTGGAATAGCCATTGGCACACTCGTACACCAGTTCACCGGTATACCAGTCAGGAACGCTGAGGATTTAAAAATACTCGAGGAAGCTATTAAGAGGTCTCTACTGGCGCAACCGTTCAGAGAAGAAGTGGATGTGAAAATAAACGTCGAGCTTCCGCGAAATACCTCGCCATATAGCTACGTAACACTGAAATCTATGCACGTCGACGCCAGGATCGTAGTGAGGTACGGAAAATGCAGAGTTGTAGCGAGGTTGAGGTACATTCCCGAGCTAAAGTACACTCTGGGCTACATAGAAGAGGTAGAAGAGGTGGTTTAAACGCATAACGCGGTAGCGTGGGGCATAACGGGTGCCGGGGCACTTCTCGAAGAGAGTGTTAAGGTAATAGAGGAGCTCGTAATTCGTGGAATCAAGATTACTGCCTTTGTTTCTAAGGCAGGCGAGACCGTGCTAGAGATGTACGGTCTTCGCGGAAAGCTCGAAAACGCACTCGTAGGGGATTACCCAACGGGAATCATATATGAGAGCTCGGAGCCGCCCGGGTTCCCCTCTACGGGTAGACTTTACCTGGGCACGTACTCTTGTGTAATCGTGTCACCGGCGACGATGAATACTGTGAGCAAGATAGTTAATGGAGTGGCGGATAGTTTGGTTTCAACGCTTGCAATGCACGCTTTGAAAACAAGAACACCACTCTACATTTTGCCAGTAGACGCCTACGAGGTTAAGAGCACGGTACCCCTAGTTATCGACCGGGAGAGGTGTAGGCCGTGCAATCTATGCTATGCCGCTAACGCGTGTCCTACGGGGGCATTAAGAGAGCACCCTTATTACAAGGTAGCGGTTAACGTCATCAAGTGCAATAGATGCTACGCGTGCTTAGCTGCGTGCCCGCACGGCGCGGTGAAATTCAACGTTGAAATAGTCGTTAAGCCTGCTCCATTTTATCTCGAGATCGTGAAGAAGCTGCAGAGCATTACCGGGGTCACGGTTCTTTCGCGTCCCGAGCAGGTCAAAGAATTACTTGGTGTTACCGCGTGAAGCTACTATTAGTAACAGGTAGGCTTGCTTACAAACACGTAGTTGAGGTAGCCGAGAAGACGCGAAGGGAGCTCGGAGTTGAGGTGGACGTTTTAGAGCTCCCTATACCCGTCGCAGCGATGATTAATGTGAACTACCTCTTAAGGGAGTTACCCCGGCACAGGAGCAGGCTCGGTGGGGTTGACATCATTATCGTGCCCGGATACGCTGATGGAGACATGTCAAGCGTTTCAAGCTCTTTCGGCATACCGGTTATTAAGGGCCCTCGCTACGTCTATGACCTACCATTAATGGTTAAGGCTCTGCTTGAGGGGGTAAAGTTCTCGCCTGTAATACCTGCTGACGAGGTTTTAAGGGAGTACACCGAGAAGCGCGAGCAAGAAATACTCAACAAAGTCAAGGCTAGAGCGCAGGGGACCGGGGTATTCACGATCGGGAGCTTAAGGGTCACCTCGGATTACCCACTAGTAATTCTCGAAGCATACGCAAAAAGCCCAGATGACTTAGAGCGTTACAAGGAGGCTTTCAAACACGCCGATGCTGTGTCCCTGGGCTTTCCATACGGGTTTGACGTGGAAGAATCGGTTAGAATAGTGAAGCACGCGCGTGAACTCCTCGCGAAGCCCATAGGAGTGGATTCGGTAGACTTTAATCTCGTAATCAAGGTAGCTGAGATCGTCGATTTCATCAATGGAGTGCCCGTCGAAAGCGCTGAGAGATTAGTAGATTACAGGAGCCTTATAAGGGAGAAGCCGCTAGTACTAACGGCAACGACGGGATCTCCACGCGATCGCATAGATTTGTTGAAAAAGCGCATTGCCCACCTCGAAGAAAGGGGATTCGAGAAGCTCATAGTAGATCCTCTCCTAATGCCGCCGCTACAGGGCCTCGTAGAATCCCTCGAAGCATATGCCCTGGCTAAGCGCGAAATGCCTAACACACCGGTGCTCATGGGTACGGGCAATGTCACAGAGCTTGTTGACGTTGATAGCATTGGGTTGAATGCATTACTGGCATTTATAGGAGTCGAGCTTGGAATTGAACTATACTTGACCACGGAGGAAAGCGCGAAGACGCGCGGATCAGTGAAAGAGCTGAGGAAGGCACTAGACATGGCAGTACTAGCCAGAGAGCTGAAGAGGCCCCCAAAGGACCTGTCGACAAACATGCTTGTAGCTAAGAGTAAAAGAAGAGCGGTTACCCCCTTACCACGCGCCGAAGTAATCGTTAACGCCGTAGAGAGGCTACCGCTTAGGCACGACCCTAGGGGGTACTTCAAGATCGCCGTAAACCACGAAAAGGGTGAGATACTGTTGCAGCACTATGAGCCCGGGGCCCTGAAGCCTAGTTTAGAGATCAGGGGGAGAGACCCCTACGCAATATTCGCGGAGGTTATTAGAAGGAACCTGGTATCGCTTTACGAGCACTGCTTTTACCTCGGCTACGAGCTCGCCAAGGCCAGCATCTCGCTCAAAGTAGGTAGAGAGTACGAACAGGATAAGGAGATGTTTTAACCTTTACGGATATGGTGGAAAAAGAAGTTAAGAAAAACTAGGTAGCTTATTGGACGGGTTTAGCGGCCCTTTCAAGCCATTTTCTAACTTCAGCCACTTCCTCCAGCGGTATTTTTCCTTCTTCGTAGCAAAGCCACCAGTCGTAGCACTTAAATCGCTTTGGCCTTTCCTGCGCTTCTTGGACGGTTCTCGCTGGTGGCACTATGACGGCGTCTCCTACTAGTTCGTTATTCGGCCAGTTAGCCGGTAATGCTCTTCTATATTGAGTGTTTATTTGTAGTGCCTTTAGTAACCTCAGGATCTCGTCTATGTTCCTACCGGCCTCCTGGGGGTAGTACAGCACCGCTCTTATAACGCCTTCAGGGTCTACTAAGATGACCGCTCTAACGGTGTGGGTAGCGCTTTGCGCGTGTAAGAAGCCCAGCTTCCTGGCCACCTCGCCGTTGGGGTCCGCGATCACGGGGAAAGGTATCTCAACGCCCAGTTTCTCCTTAATCCACTCAACCCACTTGATGTGAGAGTAGACGCTGTCCACGCTGTGTCCTAGTAGCTCGGCGTTAAGCTTCTTGAAGTCTTCTACTCTCTTAGCGAATGCCACGAACTCGGTAGTACAGACGGGTGTGAAGTCAGCGGGGTGGCTGAACAGTACTAGCCACTTGCCCTTATAGTCTTCTGGCAGCTTCTTCACTCCGTGAGTTGTTTCAACGGTTATTTCGGGGAACCTTTCACCTATAAGGGGTATTGTACCTGGCACCCCGCTCACCCTGTTTACAAATATTAAGAGAGGGGTTTTTAAGTATTACTTTATATTAGCTTACGCGAATATTATTATTTGAAAAATTAATCAATAGGTTAGCAGTGAGTTACTATAACATATTACCGTCCCGATTCGAAGCTGCTTTTAGGTGGCCTGGTTTGAGTGAGTGCAAGGTTTTAAAGTGCCCTTTCTGCGGCTTTGAGGGCAGTAGAGAGGACTTTTCGTATATATATGAAGTAACGCTCTACCTCGTAGACTCCGAGGTCGAGAAGGAAGAACGCGAAAGACCCGTACTAGTAGTATGTCCGAGATGTAAACAAGGCTTCTTCCTGGAAGACCCCTATTTCAAACTTCGTACTGGTATGCTTTATAGGAATCGAGTACATAACTCTACATGATCTAGAGCGTCGGGTGTACCGTAATGGGCATCTCTTATCCATAGGTGATTCGATGGTCTCGGAGAAGTGGAGCGAACACGGGCATTTTACCGTTACATCATTTAATGGGCAGGTTAGGGATCCCATATACGGGTACATTGATTACATTAAAGAACTAGAAGGCGTTATAATGGATTCCTGGGTTCTCCAAAGGTTACGGTACATCTACCAGTTGCAGGCAGCTCATTTTGTGTATCCCGGTGCAACCCATACTCGTTTCTCCCACTCACTAGGGGTGATGTATTCCTCCTACAAGTACATAACCTTCCTCCTGAGGTCGGTTTACGCCTCGATTATCTCAAGTAAGGCGGTTGAGGAACTGCGTAAGAAGTACAAAGAGATAGTACTGGCCGCGCGGATACTGGGGCTACTTCACGATATAGGTCACGGTCCCTTTAGCCACGCTTTCGACAAGCACGTTTACAGGACAAGGAGGTTTTTAGGCTATAGAGTTGGAAACCACGAAGTAGTCGGGTACATCATTTACAGGGATTTCATCAAGGAGCTCATTGAGAAGATCGCGCTCAGGAACAAGGCATACCTCGGCGTGGAGGTGGACTATCTGCTTGACCTGCTGGACGCCGGTATGAAACCACCTCAAGGCGTGAGGAACTTCACAGACCTCTCCTCGAAAGGCAGAATAAGCATTAAGGACTTCTACAAGCCCGCGGGCAGTAGCGGTTTCGAAAGAATAGTGAGGATGGTTATCAGGGATTACATATACACGAGCGACATAATGGACTATTTGAAGAGAGACAGCTACTTTACTGGCGTTCCCATAGGACAAATAAACGATGACTGGATCGTCAGAAACTCGTTCATATTGGAGAAAGACGATAAGCTAGTGCTGGCTGTTTCCTCGAAGGCCCTAGACGAGGTTTCGAGGCTTTTCGATGCGAGGAAGTTAATGTACAAGTACGTCTACCTACACCCAGTTAACGTCGCGTTCATAGAGACGATCGGGTCTTTGCTGGAGTGCACTAAGAGCTACATTGCAAGAGTGCTAGAGGAGGTGCTTACGTCACCCGAGAGACTAGTAAAATACTTTACTCTAACAGACCACTCCCTTTACTCCAAGCTACAGGAACTACTCGTTAAAAGCCCAGACGAGTACGAGTGCGAGGATAAATCATTTGCCAGGATAGCCCTTGAAAGCCTCTTTTACCAGAGAAAGCCTGTGTGGAAGCTTGTGAAGAGATTTACATATGATTTAGAAACGGCCAACGTGCTGTTTGGCGAGATCGGGGAAAGGGTTCAAGAGGCTATTAAAGAGCGCATCAAGGAAGAGGTGGCCAGTAGGCTTTCAAGTAAAGGAATCCTGGAGAGCGACGTGAACGTGTTCGTTGATAAGATCGAGGTATTCCCCTCAGCGGGTACTGAAATAGAAGATACAATAGAGGTCGTCGACGTCAAGGATGGTAAGGTCGTATACGAAAAGTCAATGCCATTCGACGATTTCGCAACCGAGTATGGACTTAAATCGGAGGCTTTGGTATCGGTATATCTGCGTAGAGGCAAGTACAAAGACCTGTCCGGGAAAGACCTCGAAGAGATAATAGAGATATCAGAAAGCGTCATCGAAAATTCCATTAAGGGTAGGCGTAAAGAAGCCCCGGAGACTAGTTAAATAGGTGCTAAATTGCCATTACAATGGGTGCCCGGAGTCATAACAATGTTGATCCAGATACTGACGATCCTATTACTAGTGCTTGCCGCTACACGTAGAGTTCGAGGTGGTGCGCGTAGAAGAGCCGCTGTAGCTAGATTGAAGCTGAGCACGAGGCTCGACAAGAACGTGGTTTCATTCCCCACGAAGCAAACCTTCGAAGCAGGCACAGTTATCGTTACAGGAACTCTGAGTAGAGGGTACCTGTATACGGGGCATTGGAACGTTAGGTGGCACGGCGGTAAGGTGCTCGTAGAAGCACATGACCTCGTACTAAGGGACTTGTGTCAGAAACCCCCTCTAGTGTTGAAAGGAGGTGGTACCTTCACCGCCGTGCTACCAGCCGTGAGAATTACTAGTGGAGAATTTAAAGACACTTTAATAGCATGCCTTAACACGGAAACCGTCAACGCAACATCACAGGTACAACTCTACTACGAAGAGGGGTTTGTAAGGGCAGATGCTTACTTTAAACCAGGACTTATCACAACTAAGGTTGAGTGGGTTCGCATACCGGTTCGGGAAGCGCGTGAAAGGCTCGTAGCCGAAGTGTGCTACGAAGAACGGGGGACGAGCGCATGTATGGTACTCGTTGAAATGGATGGTCCGGGCACGCTGGAGAGCAAAATCCGCTACCCGGTACTCGTAAAGGTAATTACTACTCACATAGATGGCAATGGGCTCGAAGAGCTCGTAGACTCGGTTAAGCAGTTGCCCCAACTACTCGGTGTCGAAAACGTGGTGTTAAAGTTAACTATTAAAAGAGGCTTTATGAAAACCATCACTGTGAAAAGCCCGGTTAAGTCCTATGACTAGGTGTGCTTTGACGTGCTCTACCCCTACAAGTAGTTGTTGCGATAGTTTCGCCCCCATTCCATTATACCACTTTGAGTAGCCGCTTACCGCGCTTAACATCAATCGCTCTTAAACAGCTTCCTGAAGTATGCAGGTTTTTAACTCAACCTCCCGATAACGTTACAAGGTGGTTTTCGGCCATGAGCACGCACCTCGTTGTAGCATGCTTGCTTGCACTATTACCTATTAGCGAAGTACGCGGAGCAATACCCTACGTCATGGTATCTGCCGGCGGTACCCCATTAGCTTTCCTGGGTGTAGTGATCTCTGTACTTTGTAACATGCTAGTTCCGCTAATAGCCTACACGCTACTAGACCTGTTAGACGCTCTTATGAAGTCCAGGCTCGCCCCCCGCTTTGTAAGGCGGCTTTACAGCTGGTTATTAGACCTGGGTAGGAAAAGAGCGCTGAGCATTAGGAAAGAAAGCTATATTGCACTAACGCTATTTGTAGGCGTACCGCTACCGGCAACTGGCGCTTGGACCGGTAGCTTAGTGGCGTATGTGCTTGGATTGGAGAGGAGAAAGGCGGTCTTCGCTATAGAACTCGGAGTGTTAATAGCGTCTGTAATCGTGTTTGTGGTTGCATATTTCGGCATAGAAGTGCTTTCAACTCTGTTCTTGGAGTGAGCTGAGTAAAAATAAAAACCCCTTGCTCCGGTTAATTAGAGTCCTGGAACGCGCGCTAGTAACTAACTTAGTTAGCATAGTGACACGAAATGGCGCACAGTATAGGAGTAATTGAAGAATACCGCGAAAGAGTGGTAAATGGGCCTATTGGTAGAACGCTCTTATGGCTAGGCTTACCCCTAATGATCGTTCAAATAGTCCACGTATCCTACAATGTTGCAGATGCATACTGGCTAAGCAGGTACAGTAAGGTAGCGTATGCCACTCCAAGGCAGATCTGGCCTTTCTTCATGTTCATAAACGCGCTCGTCCAGGGTCTCGGAGCGGCGAACATGGCCTTCATAAGCCAGGCCATTGGCGCCAGGGATTACGACTACGCGAAGAAGATAGTTTCCTTTTTCGTAACCACGACGCTAGTGCTAAACACGATCACGGTAACGGTATTCGTGCTCTTAGGGCCTTACGTATACAGGCACGTCATGGTGACCCCGCCCGAAATATACAATTACGTGGTCACATATTCAAGCATAATCTCGCTGGACTTGTTTTTGTCAGGCCTTTACCTGTGCTACAGTACGATCTTTCAAGCAATGGGTGACACGAGAACTCCATCTAGAGCGGGAATAGTATCGTCACTGATAAACATCGTCCTAGATCCCCTATTCATCTTCGGTGTTAGGTATGGTGATGATGTCCTCGTACCCGAAATGGGCGTTGCAGGAGCGGCGTGGGCAACAGTGCTCTCCAGGTTCACCGGCTTCTTGATCGTTCTGAGAGCGCTGTTTAAAAGGTACCCGTTCTTGAAGACTAGACTTACGCTCAATATTGAAAGGGAGTGGTTGATCAGGAGTGTTAAAATAGGAGCGCCCGTGGCCTTAATGATGATGAGTAACAGCATGGCGTTTATGCTTCAAAATAGGCTAATTAATTCTTTTGGAGCTTACGTGACAGCCGCGGCAGCCATAGGCTTTGTACTAATGGATTTAGCAGACGCGGCTCTCTGGGGTTTTACATCGTCGGTTGCAACGATGGTTGGTCAGGCTCTCGGAGCTCACTTAGAGGAAAGAGCGAGGAAAGTGGTCAAGACGGCGATGCTATACATCGGTACCTGCACGTTCACCGGCTCCGCGGTAATATTGGTGTTCAGGAGCCTGTTCATAGGGTTTTTTACGGATGTGCCCGAGATCGCGCGAGAAGCAGATCTATTTGTTCAATACTTCGCGCCGACGCTGGCCTTCTTTGCGGTGTTTTTCATAGGAATGTCTATCGGTAGGGGTTCGGGGCACACACTGTACCCGACCATAATAGGCGTAATCAGGCTTTGGGGCCTTAGAATAGGGCTTGGATACCTATTAGCATTCGTACTTGAGATAGGTACTTTGGGGCTTTGGACATCAATGGCTTTTAGCAATTTCGTGGGAGGGCTCGCCATAGTGCCGTGGGCATTGCGGGGTAACTGGACTAAACCCGTTATTAGGAGAAGGGCTTTCACGTGACTGCAGTAGAGCAAGCTATGCAGGTATGTAATGCAATTCTAGCAGTACCCTACCAATAGAGGTTCCCAGATACGCGTATAAGTCGATCACGTAGCCCTGGAAAATGTAGTCCAGTAACGTTTTCAGCTTCTCCGCGGTAACACCCGCTAGCTGCCTATGTATAGTCTTCGTTTCTCCGGGTTCTAGCGTTTCGTTTATTACGATACTGCCCACCATTTCAGGGCTCCCCCCTAACACGGCGAGTATGGATAGTGCACGCAGCTCTACGCTAGCGTTTCCGGTATTAGTTACGCGTATCATGATGTCGCACGTCTCGTTGATGCAGGTAAACGTCCATGAACCACTAATGTAGAGCTCGGCTAGGTCCACTTTCTCACCCGTGGATTCACTACCAGAAGGTGCTTGGTGTAGTACTAGGTAAGCCGTTAGCGTGATGGCGAGCACGGCAATCCCAGCTATTATTGCGAGGTAAGCCTTCCTCATCTGTGGCTTTCTAGCTCTTTTCTTACTCACACTAAGCCACCTACTCGCTCATAGTGGCCGCGTAGTGCTCAGTAATGCACTAATATTTAAGTGCAGTCCGGCTATTAAGTATAGCACGCGTGTGGCGGGGTTTCGGGTGTACGTGCGTGTTTAAAGGTATGGACATAATATCGGCGCTCCAATTCTCGAGAAGCGATGTTGAAGTACTTGTTAGCATCGCAGAAGAGCTCCGGAAAGTGTACGAACGCGGCGAGAAACTATTTATTGCGCAGGGTAGGACGATGTTTACCGCGTTCTTCGAGCCGAGCACCAGGACGAGACTTAGCTTTCAGTTTGCAATGTCGAAGCTAGGAGGCACAGTAATAGACCTGGGCCCCGAGGAGGTGACCAGCATGGCTAAGGGGGAAAGCCCGGAAGACACCCTGAGAACAGTTGACGGTTACGGGCCGGACCTAATAGTGGTTAGGCACAGAGAACCAGGCTTCGCGGCTAAGGCGGCCCAGATATGTAGAGCACCTGTAATAAACGCCGGGGACGGTTACAACGAGCACCCCACACAAGCACTACTAGACGTCTACACTATTTGGAGGGTTCTCGGCAGGGTAGAGGGGATTAAGGTTGGAATGATGGGTGACCTAAAGTATGGAAGGACCATTTCAAGCCTCTCCTACTTGCTATCGAACTTCCAAGACGTTGAAGTACACTTCATATCGCCCAAGGAGCTGCAACCGCGCGAAGAGATTCTTAAAGTACTTGACCAGAGGAGAACGAAGTACGAGTTGCACGAAAAGCCTGAAGAGGTGATGGAGAAGCTAGATGTCCTCTACGTTACGAGGCTCCAGAAAGAGAGAATGAAGCCGGAGGAGTACGAAAGGCTTAAAGGCAGCTACACGGTCACCTACGAGTACCTCAAAAAGTTCAAGAAAATACCCATAATACTACACCCCTTACCAAGGGTCTGGGAGCTTACGCCAGATGTTGACGTGCTACCACAAGCAATGTACTTCGAGCAGGCGAAGAACGGCATGTACATCAGGATGGCGTTAATAAAGGCAATACTGGGACTGTGAGTGGTTCAGAAACCCACCGTGTCTTCACCGCTCAGGCCCAAAAGCCATCATCACAACCACGCTCCAATTAAAACAACGTTTTTACCTATATATCCTCTAAAGCTGAAGCCTCCTACAACGCCGTTCGTGATATTTGTAGTAGTTTCTGCTATGTTTTGGCCCTAACCTGGTTGTATACCCCTAGTATAAACACCACAGTGCACAGTACTAGCGCCATCACCTCGTTTAAGCCTAGCGCCACGACCCCCCTGTAGATCATGGTTGCCCCGGTAAGCGCGAATAACGCAGATACCACGTAATTGCCCAGCATGTACACTATAACCGTGAGCACTATGACAAGTACTATGAACAGGGCCCCACCTCCTCGGATTAGAGTACTCGCAATAATGTACGAGAAAACCACGGATAGAGCCAGTTTGTAGATTAAAAAGCCCGTGAAAAGACCGATGAGCGCCGCGATGAACGCTAGCGGTATTGATACAGCCAGACTCCCCCACAACTTGAAACTGTAAACGAACGATGTATACCCCAAAAAGGCGGCAAAAGCTATAGATGAGAGAACCCTCGCGAACTGCCTACCCCAGAAACATAGTAAGACCCCGAGTACGACCAGAACCACGTACGCGGGGACATCAATATATTCAGCAACAGGCACTACATTCACCTAGCAACAAGCCCTTTTAATTCTTTACCCTGTATTCTTTAAAAACGCCTACATGACAATCTTTCAATATTTCTACTGTATTCTCTCTTACAGTCAGAGCGTAGTCAACAGTGATGTTCGCGGCTGGACTTTCAATTCTTTCTATTGTATTCTAGAGAACACTTGTTCAAGCACCATGCGGGCAGGGAGGTCTTTCAATTCTTTCTATTGTATTCCGAGGAGATACGCTTGAGAGTAGAGAGAGTGGAGTGGGAGGAGCTTTCAATTCTTTCTATTGTATTCCATCCGCCCCCCCGCCCCCCAACACGCGAACGTTAATTTGTGAGCCTTTCAATTCTTTCTATTGTATTCCCCTGTTGACCAGCCACGTCGTGCTCCTGTCTTCAAGCGGCACTTTCAATTCTTTCTATTGTATTCCCTTGTCTAGCTCAGCTATCTCAGTACGTAATGCTATCTCTTCCTCGCCTTTCAATTCTTTCTATTGTATTCTATAGAGTCCTCGCGTCACAGGACCCTGAGCTGGCGAGGTACAGCTTTCAATTCTTTCTATTGTATTCCAGATCCCGCGTGTGCATAGCGTTCGCGAAGTGTTTTCAGCTATTGCTTTCAATTCTTTCTATTGTATTCAGGGAAATGATGGAATTAATGGAGTTGCCGTCAAGAGACATTACTTTCAATTCTTTCTATTGTATTCTTCATGCTAGCTGACTGCCATTTTCGAGCTTCACCCGTGTCCCTTTCAATTCTTTCTATTGTATTCCGCTCCGTACAGAGACGAGGTTGAATCCGATCAGCTGGACTTTCAATTCTTTCTATTGTATTCTAGTCTCGATAGCTCTGGGAACTCTCTGCTGAGCTTGTACCTTTCAATTCTTTCTATTGTATTCTATTTCTGATCTTTTATGTGTTGCCTTCAATATTGTTTATTGTGTCTTCGGGTTTATATATTTTGATGTTGATTTTCCCCGGGATTTTTCATGGTGATCATGGGGTTCTGATCAACCGGTTCAACTCGGCGGGATCTACCTTGTTCCTGCCTGGATTGGGGATGATCTAGTGGGTGGGTTGCGATCTACTCAATGGAGCTTAACACTGGCTAGCAACTGGTTTTGACCTAGTCTCTAAGGCTATTTCGCGGGGTTTAGGATCTTCCCCGCTTGATCAAGGTGTTCACTGGTGGGGGCAGAACTTCCCATACCAGCAGCTCCTGCACTTGGTGCTATTCCAGGGCCTGGGCGGGTTTGCTTCCTTTGAGACTATCTCCTGGGTTTTCTTCGTAATTTCCTCTACTTCTTTCACGAGGTCCCAGTTCAATTCCAGCGTTCTCCCGACACCTTCCACCTCGATCCTCAACCTGCGAACACCTGGCAAGACCTCCTTCGCAATTATGTAGGATGCTACAGCCTGTTCAACGTACCT
>JAWBQJ010000003.1 GCA_038845865.1 Desulfurococcaceae archaeon | reverse complement strand
TTTACTGATTGAGGATAAGACTCCTTCTCGGATAGTAATCCAAACATTGTTGCCCTAGATAAGCTCTCAACATACTTCTCAAAAGGTTGCGGTGGATTAATTGAGTTCTTTAACCCTAGGTTCTTCACGTAATTAACTAGTTGTTGAACGTATGTTCCTGTCCCGAAGATCCTTAGTTCAAGGTCATGCCCAAAGCTTCTATTAAGTATTCTAGCAATGTTCGCTAATCTGTGTATATTCTTGTATCTCTCAATTCGACCACTGTACATTATGTAGTTTGATGGAGACCATGACAAATCTAGAATCCACTCATCAACACCATTCTCTATGGGTGTAGCCTTCACCTTAAAGTCCCTCTCAACAAGCTGTGCTTCAAGCTTAGACACCGTGTGAACAACATCTACGAAGCGCAGAACGTACCTTACGTAATGCCTCCATGGCTTCCATAGAATCCTCCTAAACGTGGTATGCCCTGTACCATGATAATATGGCGTTAAAACCCTGCGTACACCAAGTCTTTTCACAACGTTCAAGCAGTAGACTGTTAAAACGCTGTGAACACTGTGAAAGTGCACTACATCGCTCTCTCTAGCTGTGTTGAGAAGCCATTGCTCGAGAGCACTCCTCATTCTTGGGAAGTGGTAAGCACCACCTGGAGCCCATACAGGCCATTTAACCACGCGAACACCGTTAATCCACTCCTCCCTGGGTTCACCAATGCCTGGTTCACCGCAGAGCACTGTAACCTCGTGTCCTCTCAGTGCAAGCCTCTCAGCTACTGATTTAACAACGTACTCTACACCTCCAACACTAGGGTAGTAACGGGGAGCTACGTAGAGTAGTCTCATAATCCTACTTAACCTGCTTACTCCAGACTATCTCCCTGGATTTCAGGTTTCTAAGAGCAGCAGCTACTAGGGAGAACTGCAGTAGAATCCATGTTCTGTAGGGTTTCACCATGAGCAATCCTACTCCAAGTGCTAAAGCAACTGTAGCTAGAAGTGAAGCTGCTAGAGCGCCTGCGATCAACACAGCTACCGATGCTAGTAGCAGAAACGGGTTTACCACGTGTAGAAAGAATTCTACGAGCAGAATCCACTTGAATTCCCCGGGTGCTTGCTTTATGTTCCTGAGGGTTTTCACGAAGTGCTGTACTAAGTGCTGAGCTCTCCTAGTTCTCCACGAGAAGTACTTCTCCTTTGGAACAATCTCCTCAACCCAGATGTCATCGGGTACTATTGCTCTGAAACCCATGAGAGCTATCCTAGTAGCTGTGTAGCTGTCGTCTGCTCCTATCTCCGTGGGAAACCCTCCTATCTTCTCCAGTAGATTCCTTCTGAAGGCTGCTAACTCCCCGTGGAATATCGGTGTAGAGTAGGCCTTGCTCTCAGCAACTCTCAGAACGTTGTAGTAGCGTCTGTAACCCGCTTCAATATTCACCGGGTCCGAGCCCAAAGGCTTCTTCAAGCATGAAACAGCTCCAACCGAGGGATCCGACAACCACCTAACCGTCTTGGTCAAAGCATCTCTAGGCCATAACGCATCAACATCGGTTATCACCGCTATTTCACTGTTCACATGTTTCAAAGCATTATTTAATGCGGATGCCTTACCTCTTCTCTCGTTTTCAATAACTAGCCTGAGCTTGACGTCGTTATGCCTTCTAAACCACTCCTCGACCAGCCTTGGGGTTCCATCAGTACTGGCAGAATCCACCACTACTATTTCCACCAGCTCCCTCAGATAATCCTGCTCGTAGACGTTGTCTAGCTTCTTCTCTATGAACTTTGCCTCGTTGTAGGTGGGTATGATTACTGTTACCTTGGGCTTATAGTTCTCGTCTACACCGAGGTTCCACGGTTTTTTAAGCCACTTAAGCTTAGCGTATGTATAATATGCTAGTGGAGTCGTGAAGTGTGCTAGTGCTAGTGTGAGTCCGAGTATTTCTAGCGTATTAAGCATAGTCCTGTAATTTTACACGTCCCTGGCGCGTAGCTGGCTAGTTATCCGTGTATTCTGTAGAGTAGTGGTAGGTTCATGTACTGTATTCCCATTGCGATTATCTTAGATAGGTTCCCCGAGAGGTCTGAGAGTACTTCTCTTGCTTTCCTCATGGCTTCCAGTATCCCGTAGAATATCGCCTTCCCTCTAGTAGTGTGTAGCTCTATTTCCAGGAATATCCTCGAGAGTATCGACCGAAGAACTGGTGACTTCACGCCCCTCTTCCAGCTACGAAGTGCGAGGAGGAGTGCACGTGACTCGGGCTTGAGGCTCCTCCAAGCACCTGTTCGAACAGCCTTGCGAATGTAGCTCTGAACCGTGCCACCCGCCGGATCAAGGCTCGGAGCTACGACCTTAGCCATTAAGGACTTAACGTACTCCACGACCCAGTCTTCGAGACCCTTACTAGATAGTTCAGCCAGCCTCACGGCGAGCGGCACGTAGTAAACCAAAAAATCACCACGAAACTAAAACTACGGATAAGAAATATAAGCTTTACCATGAACAGCCCTTGATCATGCCCTCCTCACGGCATTCTATTCTCCGATGATTAAGTCCCTTAACAGCCAATCACGTGTTCACCGGTATTCCCGTAGCGAGCTCTAACCCCTTCTTCAATGCACCAGCCACTAGAACACTACGTGGTGTTTAATCAGTGGAAGGCCTCAATGCTCGTTAAATGGGTCTTTCCACGAGATCATCCATACCCCTCCAGCTACTTCACTCACAATCATCACTTCCGAGAAATACCCGTAACCGCGTGTTCGCCACGTAACCATTTCTCAACCACGTCAATACGGTTTATCTTCAAGTAGATTTAATTACGTCGCTAAATACACCAGAACAGCTACCGGCCATATAAGCCTCCCAGGACCTATATGCTACTTAGTGCATCACCCCGGTAGCAGTCCACACAGTGCACGTTATCCTTTTCCAGCAGGTTGCCGGATCGGGGTTTGAAGGTAATCGAGGTGCATCTAAGCCCTTTGAGGAGTCCGGGAAGTGCGGCGGCCGGGATTTGAACCCGGGATCTCCGGCTTGGAGGGCCGGCGTCCTAGTCCAGGCTAGACGACCGCCGCCGTTTCACTTAGTTAATGTTATTGAGTAGTGGATTTATAAGCTTCTGTGGGGAAAAATCTACTGGAGTGATGAGAAGAGGGTCTCGTGAGCTACGCGATGAGGTGCGCTGGAAACGCTGACGGGTTATAGTGCTTTGAGCATTTCCTCGGCGTACTTCGCCGCTTCTTCGAGGTCTTTGTACGTGTCTACTGCTTTCCAGAAGGCATTTGTGAACCTGACCGCTCCCAGCGCGTTATCCCTCGCCATCGCCGGGAAGGCCGTTTTCTCCAGGTCTCCCTTATCCGGAAAGTACTTCAACGCCTCGGGCTTCAATGCGTATACCCCGGCGTTAATCCAGTAGTCCTTTATTAAGGGCTTCTCAACGAACCCCTTCACGTGGTCCTCTTCCAGTTCCAGTATCCCGTAGGGGCTTGGAAGGGGTATTGTAGCGATGACCCCGAGGTAGCTACCCGACACTAGCTTCTCTACGAGTAGTAGGGGGTTCAGGTTCGTTATTATATCGCCGTTTATTAGTAGGAAGAAGTCCTCCTTGGACAGTATGTGCTCCGCGTTCTTCACGGCGCCCCCGGTTCCCAGGGGCTCGTCCTCGACAACGTAGGTTATTTTAACCCCGAACCTACTGCCACTACCGAAGTACTCTATGATCTTCTCCTTCCTGTACCCTACCAGCAGCACTACTTCGTTAAACCCGTGCTTCTTGAGCCACATGATCTGCAGCTCTAGTAGCGGCTTACCGGCTACGAGCACCATGGGCTTAGGCACCTCGTCCGTGTAGGGGCGGAGCCTCTTACCGAAACCACCAGCTAGAACGGCCGCGAGCATTCCGTAACACCGCGGAGTACCCGCCATGTAGGTATCATAGCTAGCCAGCTATTTAAGAACCGTTAAGGGCGCGGAACAAGCTATTTAACCCCTTCAAAAACTAGTAACTCAAGGAGCCGCCGTAGCTCAGCCCGGGAGAGCGCCCGCGGAGTACCGGGCTAGAAGCCATCTCCACGCGCACCGCGTACTCCGGCGAAGCTGAAGACCGGGATGTCCGGGGTTCAAATCCCCGCGGCGGCACTACCAGCGCGGAGCACTGAAACACCTTCCAGGTAAACAACACCCAGTTGGCGAGTACGGGGCAAGGGAAGAGCGCGTTGCGGGGGAGAGCGGTGGTCAAGGTAGCAGTAGTTCCGTTGACGACGCGGGGGGTCCTAGAGTTCATTGACAACCTGGTTACCGAGGTGGAGGGTGCCCTCAAGGAGGCCGGTTTAGTGGGCGTGGAGGTGATCGCGTGGCCTGACGTTGTTAAGCCGCCCATGAAGTGCTTTTCCTGGGACCGTGCCCAGTACCATGCAAACTGCGTAGTCAGGCACCTCAAAGAGGTATTCCAGGTGGTTAAGGCCACATCAAGCACCCTTGTCATCGGGGTGGGGTACCTCGACGGTTACGAGCACGGGTTAAACTTCGTCTTCGGGGAGGCGTTGCCGGGTCAGGGAGTAGCGGTTGTTTTCACGAAGAGGCTAAGGCCGGAGTTCTACGGCGAGAAGGCGGATTACACCCTGTACTTCGAGAGGCTGGTCAAGGAGACGCTCCACGAGCTCGGGCATCTCCTGGGGCTAGAGCACTGCACCGGTAGCTGCGTGATGAGGTTTAGTAACAGCGTGTACGAGGTCGACGAGAAGCCGGGACATTACTGCGATCTCTGCAGGGCGAAGATGCTCAGGTACTATATGTCGAGCACGAAGTAGGCCACCCACCCCTCCTCGCTCTTCAGTACGCGCATTAAGCTGTAAGTAGGCGACTTCACCTCTACACGGGCTTCGTGCTTTTCCGGGTTGAACTCCTCGCAGTAAGCCTTACCCCTCACCCTGTACGATAGCTCGCCGTCAACCCTTTCCACCTGGAAGCTACTGGCAACGACCCTGCCGCAGACGAGCTTCTCGCTGTAGTACAGTATTAAGAGCTCTTCAAGCCACCTGTAAAGGAGGTTTTCGAGGTCGAATCCCTCGGCTTCAACGCCCCTCTCCAAGACCCCGTTCACCCGCCTCGTATCAACCATGGTGTCGAAGAGGGCGATGCCGCTGTTTTCGAATAGTTCAAGTAAATTACTTCCCCGTACCTTCAGGTAAACGTCCCCCGTGTGTTCTAGCGAGTCGTACACTCCCGGAAGGCTGTAAATCACCCTCTCCTCTACCCTGCGCAAGGGGGTCACCACGCAAGCACCGAGAACAGGGCCTCTAGGTAGAAATCTTTAAAACACGGTTATATCCTATATTCCCACTAAGTGCGGGTGCTTGTTCGTGGCGAGGAAATACCCCTTTGAACCTTACCAGGAATACCTCCTCCCCGGGTACGTCCCCGACCCCGAAAACGACGTAATCGCCGTGTTCAGGTTAATGCCGGCTCCCGGTTTTAGCGTAGAGGAAGCGGCCAGCGGGGTCGGTGCCGAGAGCAGTACGGGTACCTGGACAACCCTCTACTCCTGGTACGACGTGGAGCGGGTGAAACGGCTTAGCTCCAAGGTGTACGAGATACTGGACTTGGGGGATGGCTCGTACGCGGTGAAAATAGCTTACCCAGCGGAGCTCTTCGAGGAGGGCAACATGCCGGGGCTCCTCGCGAGCGTTGCCGGGAACATCTTCGGCATGAAGAGGGCAGCCGCGGTTAGGCTGGAAGACCTGTACCTGCCGAGGAGGTTTCTCGAGCACTTTAAGGGGCCCAGTAAAGGCGTTAAGGGCGTGAGGGAGGTGTTCAAGGTGTACGAGAGGCCGATCGTGGGCACGGTCCCGAAGCCCAAGGAAGGTTACACGCCCGAGGAGTTGGAGAAGCTGGCTTACGAGCTCTTGTCCGGGGGACTGGACTACGTGAAGGACGACGAGAACCTCACAAGCCCAAGCTTCTGCCGGTTCGAGGCAAGGGCGAGGGCCATTATGAAGGTCATCGACAGGGTCGAGAAGGAGACGGGTGAGAGGAAGGCCTGGTTCGCTAACATAACTGCAGATGTACGCGAAATGGAGAAGAGGCTTAAACTCGTAGCAGACTATGGTAACCCATACGTGATGGTGGACGTGGTGATCGCGGGTTGGAGCGCCCTGACCTACGTAAGGGACCTCGCGGAGGAGCACGAGCTCGCAATACACGCTCACAGGGCTATGCACGCGGCCTTTACGAGGAACAAGTACCACGGGGTTTCAATGCACGTACTAGCTAAGCTGTACCGGGTAGTGGGGGTGGACCAGCTACACGTGGGGACTGCCGGTGTAGGCAAGCTGGAAGGCGAGAAACTAGACGTGGTTAGGTGCGCAAGGATACTAAGAGAAGCGCACTTCAACCCCGACCCCGACGACGCGCTCCACTTAGAGCAACCAATGCACCACATAAAGCCGGCGATGCCGGTATCCTCTGGTGGGCTTCACCCGGGCATACTCCAGCCTGTGGTCGAGGCGCTGGGTAAGGACATAGTGGTGCAGGTGGGTGGAGGCGTCATAGGGCACCCCGACGGGCCTAGAGCGGGTGCACTAGCGGTTAGGCAAGCGCTTGAAGCGCTGAGTAAGGGAGTACCGCTAGAGGAGTACTCGAAAACTCATAGAGAGCTAGCGAGGGCTCTGGAAAAATGGGGGTTCGCGAAGCCGATCTAGGCGGGAAAGGAGCCCACGGGCCATTACCAGCACTGGGTGAGCCCCTTATTACGCGCCCAGCATCCTCGCTAAGTCGTAAATCACCGGCGGCTTCCACCACGTCTTTCCAAGCGATTTCACTATTCCGAGTACCCACACCACTAGCATTCCGAGGTTTATCAGCACTGAGAAAGCCCAGCCCACGAAGGGTATGAGTGCAAACACCATGCATGCAACCTGCACCGCGACGATCAGTATGAAGAACGATATTGAGAGGTAAGCCCAGTGCTTAGCGTACCTGTAACCCGGTTTAAGTACGAGTACGAGAACCCCCCCTATCAGCGGTATCAACCATGCAATAAAGCCCCACAGCTTCTCTTCATCACCCACCTCATAGACTCCACTAGAAGGCTCCACGCTAACACCGGTATTCCTTAAACGCCACTAGCTAATAAACCTTTGTAAGCCCCCTATTCACGGGGCTGAGCACGGCGGGATCCACGCCCTCAGAGGAGGGGTTTCAATGAGGAGGGCGACGCGTATACCGGTAAAGAAAATAAGTAGCCCGCTGGAATAAGAGGTAATGGTGCGAGGGGTTCAGCTCTTATGTTGGTTTGCACTGGTTGATTTCACCGCCTCATCTCTGTTTTCCCGCATTGGTCTGGGTTGGTCCTGAACGGGTTCAAGGCAATGCTAGAAAATAAAACCCGCATATCCTCGAAGCGCTGGATAAAGACATGTTTTTAAGCATGCCTAGTATGGGAGGGCCCGCTGGGCAGGCTATTAATGGGGATGAAAACTACGCTTTCTTCCTGGCTCTGAGCACTAAGTACACCACTACGGTGACCAGTGCGATTACAGCAGTGACCGCTATCGCGGCCACCATGGCTACAGGTATCGGCTGTTCCGCCTCGAGGGGCCCCTCCATTACTACCTTGTCACTGACGTCTATGAAACCGTTAAACTCCGCGTAGACTAGTCCTCGTAGGATGCTCCCGGAATCGCCTGTAAGTGCGAGCTTCGCCCTTGCAGTTAGCGAGACGCTACCATCGCTATACACGCTTACCACGAACGACTCCATGTAGAGCTCTCCCAGCAACGCGGCGGGATATAGAACTAGTAAGGCTACCGTGACCAGCGAAGACGCCTTCCCAGCCAAGTTCAAGGTCGACCTCACGGAGATCACCAGCTACTCAATACAAAGTGATGTGGAAGCACGTATAAAAAAACCCGCACTCACCGGAAAGCAGTAAGGAGCATGAAGAGGGGTCCAAGGTGCGGGCAAGACCGCGTACTACCCACAGGGGTACCGTTATACCGCTGTTAAGCTCGAGATCGGTGGTTTAAGCTCCACGGTAGATCCTAGCACGGCGTACACGGCCTTGAGGGGCTGGGCGGGAGGAGCTCGCAGGACCTTATAGGGAGGCCCGATCACGGGAGGCCGCGTTGTAGTGGGGGCTTTGCGTTCACTTCTATCTTGGTGGTGCACTAGGTGGTCTGCTACCCGCTGGAGGGCTCTCTGAGCCTTAGTTCCCTGAAGAGGGAGAGGAAGCAACTTAGTAGTATTATCCCGGCAATGAAGGAGAACAGCGCGGGTATGTAGTCTCCTAGCGCCGAGAGGTAGATGCTCGCGCCTAGGAATGCTATTGATGAAAATAGCGACACCATTAAAAGCGCTGTAGTCCGCATCAACTTCTACACCCGCTTAGACTAGTATAGTGTAGGCCCTGATTATAAGTACTATGAAGACTGGTATTAGCTTTGACACCGACTCCAAGAACACGCTACCCGTCTTGTCGAAGACCCTGTCCGCGATTACCACCGACACCGCGTAACCTAGCAGTACGGGTAGCCCCATTACCCCCCAGTACACGAGCGAGACCACGCTCATGATCAGCATCAACACGCCCGACACCAGCTCCAACCTGTCAACCAGGCTATCTATGTCCAGCGATATGAAGTCCGCGATGAAGGACATCCTCTCAGCCTTCGCGTCGATGATGTTAACCAGGGTGAGCGCCGTCATGGCCATGACCACTACCGAGGACGACCATTCATCCATTGCTGGGAGGACCATTTTCATCGAGATGAAGCTCGCCATGATTACTAGTAGGAGCACTAGTAAGGGCTCCTTAACCAGGTCAACGAACATCATTGGATTCCGGTAGGTTCTCGTTACAGATGCGAACAGCACCAAGAACCTCTGAACGACGAAGAGCAGGGCCCCGCCGATCACCAGAAGATCGTCGTAAATTACGGCACCCAGTAAAACCACCACAAACGACACGGTGGGGGTGATGTCCTTGGAGTACTTCAAGTCGACCACCACCGAGGAGATCACCACTAGCAGTGCCACTACCCCGAGGAACACGCCTACTCGCCCTCTACCACTTTTAACGGCTCTTCGAGAAAGATCACCCCACCTATTCCCGCCTCGCTGACGTGCTTGTAGGTAGCGTAGACCACCTGTTCCTTCCCGCTCTTTAACACCTCGTCGTAGTCGTATGCCGGGATAACTATGGTGAGCTTACCCCCCGTCGAAATGAAAATCCTCTTCAGCACCTCCGGCCTATTGTACAGTAGTGAAATGGGCGAGGTCAGCATGAGGACCAGGTCATACCTCTCAGGGCTTACGAAGAGGTATTCGAACCACTTCGCGTAGACTTCGAACGAGGTGCACCCGCTACCCACCGGTATGAAGAAGTGCGTTTTGCTAATCACCTCGACGGGATCTCCAGCCCCGTACACCGTCCTCACCGTGAAGCCTTCAACGCACGTGACTACGTCTATGTTGCAACCAGCTCTAGCTAGGTAGTTAACTATTGAGGCGAAAGTCCTAGCCTTAATGTGAGCTAGGCTGTTACGCCTGCTCCCAATTAACCAGTCAAAAGGCGCCACGTCCAGGATAACCAGCGCTTTCAGCACCGATTCACCGTAGTCTTCCCTGACGTAGAGCTTACCGGTTTTAGCGTAGTGTTTCCAGAGTATTTTCCTCGTGTCGTCGCCCGGTACGTACTCCCTCATGTTGGAGAGCTCGTAAAGGCCCGTTTTCGACTTGCCTGCAATGTGCGTTCCCGCGAGCTTCTCCAGCGACCTGAACTCAACCTTCATGTCAGTCGTTAACGGCAAGACGGTCACGGACCCCGGTACTTCGAGCGTTAACTCATCGTAGAAAAAGCCCTGAAACCCCGAAACCCTTAGCAGTGCTTCCTCGTAGGACAGGTGCCCTGGAGCCAGCGGCTTGACGTCGTAGTACATGTCTACCTCGGCTCTACTCGGTAGCGCGAGCGCGAACCTGTTCACGCTCATCGCCTTGGTGAAGTCCGGTTCCTTGTCGAGTATTTCAATCCACGGAATGGCTTCGCCCTGCCTGTTGGTGACCCTTAATTGCATGGTGAACCTCTCCTGCTCGTTCACAACGCTTCTCCTTATAACCCTCTCGACGGTTAGTTTCCTGGCTACGCTTAGGGCCTTTCTCGCGGTGACGTAGTCTAGGTAGAGTAGCATTATCAGTAGAACCGCTATTGAGAGCGCTAGCACGGACCTGGTGGATAGAGCGTAGGTGAAGATCACCGTGGTCAGGGACGCCGCTAAGACCCCTCTCCTCGAGATCTTCAAGGTACTTCGACCTTCTCCAACACGTCGTCTATTACGCTTTCAGGCGCGATGCCCGAGATCTTGGCTTCCGGCTTGAGGATTATCCTGTGAGAGAGCGCTGCCTTGGCGACGTACTTCAGGTCGTCTGGCGTAACGTAGTCCCTGCCCCTCATGAACGCTATGGACTTAGACAGCTTGTAAAGAGCTATAGCGCCTCTCGGGGACGCACCGAGTTTAACCCACGGGTGTTTCCGCGTGGCTTCGACGATGTAGGCTATGTACTTCAGGATGTTCCTTTCGACGTATACCTTTTTAACGGCCTCCACCAGGCTGGAGATGTCCTCGGCGTTTAGGACGGGCTTTACGTTGGATAAGTCCGTTATCTCGTAGTAGTTGTCAAGTATCGCCACGGTGTCTTCTACCGGCGGGTAGCCTATGCTGATCTTTGCCAGGAACCTGTCCACCTGGGCTTCTGAGAGCGGAAACGTGCCTTCGATCTCTATGGGGTTCATGGTCGCGATTACTAGGAAGGGCTTGGGTAAGCTATACGTTACCCCTTCAACCGTTACTTGCAGTTCCTGCATCGCCTCGAGCAGTGCTGACTGCGTCTTCGGCGGCAGCCTGTTGATCTCGTCTACGAAGAGGACGTTCGTGAAGATTGGGCCTTTTCTAAACACGAACTCGTTTCTACGGGCATCGTAAACCACCGAGCCTATTATGTCGGAGGGAAGCATGTCGGGCGTCGCTTGTACTCTCTTGAAGCCCAGTCCTAGGGCCAGCGCCACGGTCTTAGCCATGTGCGTTTTCGCCACGCCCGGAACACCCTCTAACAACGCGTGGCCTTCGGAAAGCAGCGTAGCTATTGTTAGCTCTATTTCCTTCGTCTTGCCCTTGACCTTCTCCTCGATCGTTCTAATCAACGATGGGATCCGCTTGCTCAAGCCCTCCACGAGGCCCTACCTCTTAGAGTACTTTTCCACCTCTTTCTTAACGGCGTTAACGACTTTATAGGTATCCACCGCCCTTCTCTCAGTGGTAACCAGCGGTAGCGGTATGATCGAGGATGCCAGGATCAGCGTTACCAGCGCCGGCAACGAGACGTAAACGGCCACCCTAATTAGTAAGTCCCCTTCTTTAACCAGTTCAGCCCCTCTCGTCGCCGCGCGCACTAGTAGTGAGAGGGCGCCCATCACGTTCTCGAGGAAAACCTGCCTTTTCGCCGTGTAGGTGTCGTATATTATGATCTTCCTGTGCGACGTCAAGGCGTTCAGGAACTCTACGTTCCTGCTCTTTATGTCGGGGTAATCTACCATCTCGTTTATTACTAGGCTCGAATCCCCCAGCACGTAGATGACTCCCCCACCGTAGTTGATCTTCCACGCTACCACGTCACCCCTAATCGTGCAAACAGGCTCCATTAGCCCGCCTTCCGCCGCCTTGCGCAACGTAACGTACTTGTTAAACGTAACGTTGATTTCCAGCCCGTTGACCACGCACCTCGCATCCTCCACTTCTAGCTCCGTAGTGCTTGAAGGGACTAGTCCAAGCCTCTGCAACAAGCCCGCTGATTTATCTGTCTCGTCCATTAAGACCAGGATGCCCCCTTCTTCAACCCACTTAAGGATTCTTTGGAAGCTTATGGCATCAATAGCCGTTCCAAGCCCCGGTATCAGTAGCGCGTGCCGGGAGGGGTGCTTACCGTACACGTCTACAGCGTCCTTGACGACTATTACTTTCGCGAAGTTCTCGGTGTAGAACTGGGACAAGCCCCCGGGTTTCATGTTGCTCACGGATGGGGGGTCGTACTCGGTGAAGACCTCCACGGCTACCGTTGCCTGGGATACCGCGATTAGGATGAGGAGTGCTATTACGATGATATTACTCTTCAATGCCGAACACCCGTTTAACCGCGTTAACTACTGAGAGGGCTTCACCGCGCTCCTTATCCCCGTACACGACGTCTTCGTACATTTCCGCGAACTTCTCCAACTTCCTGTCCATGCCAGCCATCTCTCTGGGTGTTTTATTACCGGCGTTCAGCTTCTTCCTTACCTTTAAGAACACGTCTCTAAGCACCCGCTTTAAACCGGCGTACTGGTACAGTGCTTTCTCGAAGTACCTCTCGCTGTGGTCGACTAGGCCCCTTAACTGGATCGCCCCTCCAAGAGGGCTTGACCTAAGGACCATTAAAGCTAGAAGAACCCCCATTACGGACACCAAGACGAGGCATACTAGTAACCACACGTTCCTGGAATGCGCTAGTAGCTGCTCATAGCTAGTTACGATGTTAGGTTCCATGGTGGCACTAGTGGTTTCCGCGGTGGCGTTATACCCGTGCTCCCAGTAAGGGGCCCCCTCCGGCCTGGGGGGTATGGGTATGTACCTTAGTGTTATACCCATGCCTTTTCGCCAGGACCTCCTCGAAGCCTCTACACTCTTAAACCAGTAAGCCGTTCACCGCGTTATATACCTTCCCCGCTGAAGCGCGGCTCGAGGCGAATCCGGTAGTGCCGGGTCGCGGCGCC
This sequence comes from Desulfurococcaceae archaeon, assembly GCA_038845865.1. NCBI lineage: Archaea > Thermoproteati > Thermoproteota > Thermoprotei > Desulfurococcales > Desulfurococcaceae > Desulfurococcaceae archaeon. Next base: position 165,252 of record JAWBQJ010000003.1, on the reverse strand, counting down.
CCTCGAAGAGACTACTCGTAGTGTTCCTCTACGTTAAGGCCGCGACCCGCTCCTACCTTACCGGGAATATTCTCGGAAACCTCCTAGCCCTAGTAGGCCTCGGTGTAAGCGCCATTACCACCCAGTTCCACTTCTCGTTAGACGCTACTTGCGTTACGGCCAGGTAAATACTGTCATAGACGGCGTCCATGGACCCCGGAAACGCGATCAGCATTTGCGGCTCCCCCGCTAGCCTCGCCGAGCTGACTGGAGATAGGTTCTCGCTTGAAAGCAGGTAGAGTTCGCTGTCTGACGCGACGGCAACGTAAGCGCTTATGGGCGATGCCCTATCCTGGGAGGCGTAGATCTTCATTGCTTGGGGTAGCTCCACGGACGCGACCACCTTACCTTCCGGGTCCATCTTCACGACCCTCTTCCCGTCTACTGCGTATATGAAGCCGTTGGCGTCTACGGCTAGGCCCGATATGGAGCCCCTTATTCCCGGTTTCACTACCTTATCCAGCTTCAAATCCTCGTTGTGAAACGTAACGAGCCACTCCAAGCCCGACTCTGCCTTGGCGTAGCCCCCTACGACGACCTGCTTGGTTGTGTTGTTGTAGGCCACCGCGTAAGCGCCTGCCCCCAACCCTTCAGAGTCCGCCGTGAAGCTACTTACTATTGAGAGGTCGCTTGCGGATACCTTAGCTACATACATCGCCGTGGTGCCTTCTCCTGGTACGGTCGTCCCGGCCACGTAGAGGTAGAGGTTAGGGTACCTGTCAAGTATTATCGAGGAGAGCGGTATTACGTGAGGGTTATCCACGTCAACTCTACTAATGACTTCGAGCATCCTGTCAAAGACTAGCATGCTCCAGAACCTATCAGTGGCGCCGAAGGCGTATACGCGGTTCCCGTAACTAACGCACGTGAAGAAAGAAGCCAGTGGAAGGCTCCGCCCATCAGTCCACGCGGCGATCGTCTTACCGTCCTTGACGCTGAAGGACTCTATTCTAAACCTCTTCTTCCCCAGCCCGTGGTACTCGTCGAAGCCAACCGCGTAAACCCTATCCCCAGACGCGCACACGCTGTAAACGCCGTCCCTGTAGTTGCTGACGCTGATCACCCTGCTCCAAACAACTTCCAAAACACGCCACCAAGAAAATATATGGTACAGCGGGTTTTATTATACCTAAAGGCGGACAGCGCGCCCACCAAGCAACGAGCACTAACCCTTAAACCCGGATCTCTAGCCACGGAGCACACCTGACAGGAGGTTAACCTCCTAAACGGGACCCCCCTGAGAGAGGCGGGGAGTACAGTGAAGGAAAACATGCACGAAGACTGTGAGAAGGGGTGGAAGGAAGTAAAAATGCTCTGAGGGAATGAGGCACTCAGCCCATCTACTTCGCCTGCACAGTCGCCGAAATGACGTTACCTGCTCTAGTGTATATGGTGACCTGGTACCTGGTGCCAGCAACGGCTGCTGTTCCTAAACTGCACTCTATCCACCCCTCAGCGCCCGGATCTACTTTTACTTCTCCACCGCTAGGCGCACCAAGGGTGCCATTGGTATTAGTAATACTTGCTGTTCCTAACCCCGATACCTCTATCTTGTATATTACTGCTGCGGCCGATCCTTCGTTCTTGATGTGCAGGTAGAGCATAGTATTCGTGATGTAACTGTCCGGGTATACCCTTATGCTCTCGGTCGCTCCGAATGTCCCCCACCACCCCATTATCCAGCCTATTACTCCAATGGCTATTACCAGCGTCACCGCTACCAGTATTACTACTGCTATGATCGGTTCTATGCCCTTGTAGCGCCTGCTCATAGTTTTCCCTCTCTTACTATATCCTCTTGTTAGGGGTTATTATAAACTTTGCCTATATTGCTTAAACCTATAGTGCTACATTCCACCGTAATACGCTACATACGGGTACTTCTAGTACTGTTACCGTTACCCGAGTAGTATGTCTACTATGTCTAGCCCACTCACGGCCTTATAACCCTTTCAAGCACGGGGTACACCGTCCCCGACTTCAGGTAAAGCCTTACAGTGTACATCGTTCCGTGCGTGTACTCCCTGCTCAGCTTGAAGTAAACCTCCCGCTGGTTTCCGGGCCCAATAGTCTCCGGGCTATCCAGCTCTATTGTCTCCATACCGTGCACTTCCACCCTGTATATCTCCGCCACCCCTTCACCCTCATTCACGGCCACCACTCTCAACCACCAGGAGCCATCCGTTTCGTTAAGGTACATCTCTATGTCCAGTATTCTCAGTACTTCGGGTTTCCAAGTCATGGAGCGGTAGGTTGTTATGATCCAGGTGACCGCTGCCGCCGAGATGGCTATGGCCACCCCCAGGAGCACTATTACGGCGAAGAGTCTGTGCAAGCTACACACCAATAAACGTGAACGTCACGGACAGCGTAAGCACCGTTACCAGCGTAAGCACTATCGCGTGCTGGAAGCCTGCGGCCATCGTCGCCTGCGACGCCTTCCCGGCGATCAGGCCCATGATGTATGAGTTTATCAGGCTCCCCAGCGAAAGCACCAGTAGTAGCGGGGTCACGGTCGCTATGGGTATTCTCGCCAGCGACAGCAGCATGTAGAGTATGATCATGGGGGTGGAGGCCAGGAGGACGGCGCCTAGATACGGTAGCACTACCTGCGACCTCATCCTCCTCCTGGTCTCCTCTTCGAGTTCGCTTAAGACCTGCGTAAACCTAGCTAAGGTGTCTATTACGTCGGGGGCGCCCCCACCGACAAGTATGGAATCTGTGAGAAACCTCAACGAGGCTATTACAAACCACTCCTTGACTCCCTTAAGGGCCTTCCTGAGCGCCTCTTCGAGGTTTAAACCCAGGGACAGCGATGCGGCCGCCCTCTCTATTATTGGAGTCAGGTTCTTGTAGCTTCTACTCGAAACCAGTATTATGCACTTCTCCGGGCTCAACCCCGTCTTCCTCACCTCGCTGACATCCCTGAGAAAGTCCGCTACAGACCTCACTAAGCCGCGCTGCCTCCTAGCCATGAGCCTGTACTTAATTGCCGGTGGCAGGGAGGCGCCTATGAGTGTTGCCGATATCGCGTAAACCAGCGATTTAACCTCTTTAATGCCCACCTTCCCGGCGAAGATGCTTATGCCATTTGTAAGTGCCAGGACTAGCACGAATATAGCTACGGATATGGGTAACCACACCAGTAGTACCAAGTAGACCTCCCCGTAGCGTACCGGGGTCCTCGGCTGGTTTACGTGGACTGCGAGCGTTATAGCTGAGCCTAGTAGGGGTAGGAAGAAGAAGTTGTAGATGGCTGGAGTTGTTACGTCGACGTTTAGTACTGTAAGTCCTTCAGGGGTTCTAGCCACCTGTGCAGCCGTTATCGCAGCTGACACGGCGAAGAAGACGAACAAAGTTATGGATACGACGACACCGAATATGGTGTAAACCTCTAGGAAGGACATGAGCCTGCCGATGGTGTTCCTGATCTCCACTATCCTGGACTCAACCAGCTCGCGCGTCCTCACTTCGAGGTAGTGTACTACGTCTCCACCGCTTCTCAGGGTCGTGATGTAGCCTAGCATGATGTCTCTAAACCTAGTACTTGGGTGGTGTAGAGCCACTTTTTCGAGGGCCGTTGCGGGGTCCTCCCCCATCATCTTGATCCTGGTCACGATCCTTCGAGCTTCCTCTCTAATGGCCTTAAACACTTTGAGTTGCGTAGCCCTCTCTATGACCCTTTCAAGGCTGTACCCGCCCCTGACCATCGTGGCTACGTAAGACATGAAGAAGGGTAGCTCGTTTTCGGTTTCACTCTTTCTCAGCAAGGTGGCCGTGTACGGCCGCGCGAGCCTGAGTACGAAAACCATTATGGGGGCGGTAACCGTGATGGTGGCCCCCACGATGGTTTCTACAAGCGTTAACCTCGTTGTTAGTAGCATGGTGATGAAGCCTAGGGTGCAAAAAACGGCCGCGATCATGACCAGGGATACCGTCTCGGCACCGTATTTGACCGGGTGGATGTTCATGCCGGCCCTGGTGAACTGCTTTTCCAGCTCAAATGTTCTAGCAAGCCATCTACCCGCGGGCTCGAAGAAGGATAGGGAGAACGCCGTGAAAACATCTCTAACGGTGATCCTGACCCCAACGGGTTTGGTGATTCTCGTTACAGCTAATTGTTCCCGCGTCTTCGCCTCTTCTTTCCTCCCGCTCAGCTTCTTCAAGAGGTTCATAAGCCTCTTCATCTACGTACAACCCCAATTTTCTCTAAGATGCTCTGCGGGTTCATGTAGTACAGGTAAACGTGCGTTGACACCGAGCTGTAATCGCTCAGCTTCCTATCAGCTAGCCACTTCAAAATCATTTTACGCCTCTCCACCTCTTCGAGGACGCCCTCTTCGGGTAGCCCTGACAGTTCCCGTATCTTCCTGAGAACGATGCTCTTATCGAGGTCTATGACCATCTTATCCTCCACGGGGTCCCAGCGGGCGATTTCGACGTAGTCTTCATGGCCCCTCACCTCCCACACGTTGGTTATTCTCCTGGCAGGCCTGATCCTACCCCTCTCGTCCCTCACCTGCACCCTTCTTATGACCAGCGCCATGTTGACTAGGGGTATGTAGGATGGGGGTATGTTCATCGGCGGCGAAGTGAGCCTCTTAACGGCGGCGTCAATGTTCTCTGCGTGTAGAGTCGTTATGCCGCTGTGCCCCGTAGCTATTGCCTGGAAGAGGACGTACGCTTCCTCGCCTCTAACCTCGCCTACAATTATGACGTCAGGCCTGTACCTTAGTGAGAGCTTAACCAGGTGGAATAGCGATACCTCGCCGACACCGCTACCTATGTAGGAGGGCCTCGAAACCAATTGAACCCAGTTCTCGTGGGGCAACCTCAACTCCGGGGTGTCTTCTATGGTCACGATCTTGTACGTTGGCCTTAGGAGGGTTGCCATGGCGTTTAGCGTCGAGGTTTTCCCCGCGCCCGTCGTGCCGAGGATTAACGTAGTCATCTTGTAGTCCATTGCCAGCCAGAAGTACGCGGCCACTTCCGGCGATATCGTCTTGAACAGCACCATGTCCACTATGGTTATGGGAGACTCGCTGAACTTCCTAATAGTGAACGTAGACCCGGAGGTGGAGACCTCCTTTCTGAACGTTGCGGCAAGCCTGTGCCCACCCGGTAGAATCGCGTCTAATATGGGGTACGCCACCGATATGTGCTTACCCGCCATGTGTGCTAGTTTGAGTATGTACTCGTCTAGCTCCTCCTCCGACTTAAACTCTATGTTTGTTGGTACGGACTCGTACTTCCTATGCCAAACATACACCGGTTTCCGGGGCCCATTGCACGATATGTCCTCTATGAACCTGTCACGGAAAACCGGGTCTAGCATGGCGAAACCTATGATGTTCCTCTCCACGTAGTACATGATCTTGCTCCACGAGAGGCTGGGAGTTCTCGTAAACCTGATCTGGAACTCCCTGATGATCCTCCTCGCGCTCTTCTTGATCTCGTTGGCTACGTCCACGTCCAGGCTCTTTACGGGTTTGAGCTCCCACACCAGGTGGTCTCTGATCTCCGAGTATATCTTCTCCTCTTCCGGTGTAAGGGAGATCTCTTGTATTTCGTAGATCAGCTTGCCGTTGGGGTCTTCCACTATGTTTATGTAGGCGAAGGGCTCGTACACGGGGTAGCTCTCTATAACCTGGTAGCCGGGTATCATGCTGTAAAGCTTATGAGTGAACATGCGCTCTTCAACGGCCTTGGTAATGACCTCCCTTTCAGCTTCCCCCTCCCCTTCTACGCGCTCTTCAACGGCCTTGTCCCTTCCCCTTCGTAACTTGCCGAAAAACCTAAACCACTTACTCTTCTCGCTCAAGGCATTGAACCTCTTTAACGAGCTTGATGGTCCCGTTTTATCACATATATATTATATTTTAAATGCTTATTATAAACCTAAGCCCCATTAAGGCGCGATCAACCGCTACGATGTAACGTTATTAAGAATATTGTAAAAATATAATAAGGGTGCCTGCCAATAAAGCTTTACTGAACGGCGCTGGGATTGGTGATGAGTACCGGTAGGCTGTATTTGGCGTGCTTGCTGGGCTTATTTCTAGTAGTCGTAGCCTTACCGCTAGCATTGCCGCAGGGAATAGTGCCGGCTGCGTTCATAGAGCCTGGTGACAGGGTTTACGGGTTTAAAGTAGACTTAGTTAACTTGGGCATAGTGCCGAAATACGTGAGCATAGTAGACGAGTCTAGAGTAGCTGTCATAGGATTGATAGGGGAGGTGTACGGCGTTGCAGTGCTTAGAATGGTCAGCCCCCACGTAGATCCCTTAATAGAGGACCTATACCCGTTAACCGGTATTCCAACGTACGTAGCGAAGGACGGTTACCCCGTTACGAGAATGGCCGTTGGGACTGACAAGGGTGAGGTGCTTCTCTTCAAAGTCGATAGAGGCAGGATCACGAAACACCTGTACCTGGTTCTCGGAGCAGACTTCTACGTAGATAAGCTATACCTGGCTAAAGACCCCGCTGGAAACGTGAAAATCGTGGCACTAACCGTTGAAGGGGGGAGCCGTGGATACCCGTGTCTAAACTGCTACGTTTACGTTTTAGATGAGGAGGCCCAGGGTATACTTAGAATAGGCCCTAAGGTCGGAAAGGCCACGCCGACGTGTGAAGGCTTGAAGAACATACAAGTACAAGATGTTGCCCCCCTGGTAGTGTACGCGCCGGATGGCTTTTACTGGGACGCCTCAAACGTACTAGTAGCGCACATACCCCAGGTAATCAGCCTCGTATTCAACGTAACGTACCTTAACGAAACCACGGGAGAACTCATACCACTACCTGCCACCCTCGTGGAGGTTTCACTAGCCTACGGCGACTTGAAAGAAACCCGAGTAGTATACGGCGTGAACGCCGACGAGAAGGGCGTAGCACGCGTACCAATACCCGTGGAGCAGGATAGAAAACTGACTATTAACTTAACCATACGTAACTTGGAGGGTAGCGTTGTCTGGAATTACACGTTCGTTTACGACCCCCAGCAGTACGTAGAAGTACCCAGCGAGATACCTCTCCCAACCGCAGTGCTTCCAACGAGCAACGTAGATAGGAGGCCCGCGATGAAGATCTACGGGATGCCCCCCTTCCTAGCGGTTAAACTAGACCTCGTTGATATGACGTACGCGCCGTTTGGGTGCCCCCGTAAGGGTTCCGCAGACTTTTACCTAACCCCCTCCGCGGTCGATATAGCGTTTATGCGGGGTAGGGATGACATTAAAGCTAGCGTCACGTACATGGACACCACCGAAGGGCTTCTAAACGTAGTTACCACCTCTCTCTTGCCTTCCGGTATTAGTAAAATTAACGCAGTAGACGACTACGTGGGCTCCAACGTGAGAATTACCGCAAGCGGCACGTACAGTAATGGAAACTACGTAATAATTGGTTTATCGGACGGAAGGCTGAGAATATACGTGTCCGGGGAAAACGGCTACAGGCTTAGGAACATCTACACCATGGGCTCACCACTAGTCAACTTAGTGACTATACCCGGCGTCGAGGGCTACACCTACGTAGCAATCTCGGCTAGCGGCATCCAGGTCTTCAAGGTGGAGCCATACCCTCTACCAGTGTACAGAAACCTAGCATCACTCTACTTGTCAATGCCGGGGTATATACACGGAGATGTCTCGGCGAACATTAAGGCCGTATCACTGGCCGATCAGCACGGCATGATCGTCGTTAAGAACAGCGATATAGCCGTGAAGAACGGCCTCGTACTAACGATGGACAGGTTCATGGCTAAAGATGTTGAGCTCGCCGTCAACATGCCCAGAGGCGAGGAGGTCGGTGGAACGCTCGTGGTACTCAACTACCCTGGAGGATCCGCCGAGTACAGGCTTCAAGGTAACAGCACGACTTTGAAGAACATCATACCCGGCGTGGAGTACACTGTAAACATCTACTCCCCGGTACCTTACGTTTACAACGGCTCACTGACGTTTACGCTCAGCGATACCATGAAGGTGAGCGTGCAAGGTTATCGAAACGTGACCGTGGAGGTACCGCAAGCTTGCTGCAAGCTCGTAGCTAACATGTTGTACAAGGAATTCACAGTAAAGCTGAGAATACTAGACGAGATCTCGGGCGTAAAGCTAATCGCACCCGTGGACATATATGTTGATGGAAAGGAGCTCGTGAAAGCTACGAATAGAAGCGAACACGTGTTCGGAGTGCTCTGGGGCGAACATGTCATCACCGTTTCACCCTCTAAGGGCTTTGAAGGCGTATACCAGGTCTCTGAAGTGCCCGTGATCGTCAACGACAACATGGAGCTGAACGTGCGGATCACGAGGGCAGCGTACTACATGATCATTAAGGTCGCAGACGTGTACGGAGAACTCATTTCACCAGTGGACCTCGTCGTAGAAGGCCCGGAGAGCGTAACTAAGACCGTTGAATCCACTGGCCTGCCCATCCAGTTACTACTACCCTATGGAGAGTACTCGTTGAAGATTATCCCGCACAACACCTCCATATACATACCCTACACTATGACCCTACTCTTAGACTCGCCGCGAAGTGTCGTTGTAACCGTTCAGCGCGTAAGCTACAAGCTCAATGTAAACGTTATTGACAGGTTTGGAGTTGTAGGGAGGTTTGAACTGTACGCGAATGAAACCAAGATCGCGGAAAACGTCGGGGAAAGGATCACCGTTGAGATCCCCTACGGTTCATACGTTCTAAAGCTCGTACCCGTACCTGGATGGGACAAGGCATATGATGCGTCTAAACCCCTAACCATCACCGTGACGAACGATACCTCGGTAACAATATACGCTAATAGAAAGTCGTACCGCTTAAGAGTAGTAGTAGTGGAGGAAGAAAAGCCCGTGGGTAACGCGATCGTATACATTTACAGCCTGGATATAGGCGATCTGATCACCATACTCACAACGGACATTAGTGGGACCATTGAAACGAACCTTCCCTACGGAAACTACAAGGTAGTAGTAGAGCACGGACAGTACATCCGGGAAGAAATACCCGTTCTCGCCGTGGACAAAGACATCAATAGGATTGTCGCACTGAGGCCCACAGTGCTGACCATACTATGGAGGTACGTGCCCGTGATCGCTGTCTTGATAGGCGTGGGCGTTGGAACGTATATTGCAATGAGGGTTAGAACAATTATAGCGAGGAGGCTTGTAGAGGAAGAGATGTTTTAACGAGGTCGAAAGCGCGAAAATTCAAAAAACGATAACTTTGCTGTTTTCTCACCGCTTACGCCTCTTCCATTACAGGCTTCGCTCGTACACGGTGTTAGCTAAATTTCAGCATAACGGTTCTAGGTACGTCATCTATGTAAACAACGAGTATTCTTAAACCCACATCCAGCCCGCTCAGAGCCTCAAGGTCCTTTCTGATAGCTGCTAGCGTGGAAATCTTGTTGTTGAGAGCTTCTACGAGGGCCTCCATGGCTGAGAGTTCTTGGTGAGGTGAGGGGTTTACCACTATTCTTAAGCTACGTAGTTCTAGTACGTTCGGCGGAGTCGCCTCCGTTACCCCCAGCTTTGTCAAGATGCTCTTCAGCTTCTTCTCCTGCTCGCTCTTAATCCTCAGTTCCTCGAGTTTTCTAAGTAGGTCACCTAGCATCTTCCTGTATTCGGCGATCGAGTCATCCAGGCTCTTTGCGAACTCACCTATGCTCGGAAACTCTCTTACAGTCATTGACATAATAGCCCACCATATCACGCTCCTTTAAATACTAAGTTAAGATGTACTTAAAAACCCATTAAGTAACTCAACTCCGCGAGATGTGCTGACTGTAGAGTTTATATTTTAAGTACTACTGCTAATTTAAAGTTAGGGAATCGCGGATGTCCTGGGTTAGCGGCACACTCGTAGAATCCGTCGAGACCAAGGTAAGGTCTTTGGGGCGCGTTCTGAGCGAGTACGTGGAAAAGAGGTTCACGGGGTACGTAGTTTACAGGAACATGTCCGCGGGTATATATATACTAGTAGCGATGATAGACGGTAACATCGTCGCGTGCAGGTCTATAAGGCAGACCCCTGCCGCCAGAACCATAATCTACGATGGTGTCGATTGCTGTGGAGTGGCGATGAAGTATATCAGTGATATCGACGGCGTCGTAGAAGTGTATAGCCTAGACCGCAAGATCATCATAGCGGACCTACTAACGTTCCCGCAGTCTAGAACGGAGGAGAGCGTAATACTGGCGAGCGCATTAAACACTGGAGCAGGCATCCCGGTAAAAGCGCCGCCGAAGCCCCCCACACCGCCTCCACCACCTAAACCGCCCGTGAGCGTGGCGGAAAAGCCCCCTGCTCCACCTCCCACACCGCAACCTCCAGCCCCCCCGGCGGCTGCGAAAGCCCCAGTTGCGGAGGCCGTGGTCAGGGAGGTTGGAGTCCGAATAATGGATGAATGTGTTGATCCCGTAACTCTCTACATGATCATAAAGTCCTCGCAACTCGTAGAGTCGGCGCGGGAATTGCCCGGCCCCGCTGTTCTCGAAAGAATTGAAGGCATGATTAAGGAGAAGAAGCCCAAGTACATTTACTTGAGTGGAAACGTTACGGGCGCTGCTCTCAGAGTAGTATACGATTCTCAGGCAAACGGTGTGAGCGTCGAGCTTGAAAAAAGCGGGACATCGAGGTGCGGAAAGGCAGTGGTGGATGAAGTAAGGAGCAAGAGCGTCACTGATGTAAAGATATGGATCGCTGTATAGCATGAGGCCTGGCCGCTACCTCGGACTCCTAACGCCGCACTGGCTAAGTACGGTTAGAGGTTAAGTGGGCTGCCCTTTACTTAAGCCTTTTCACGAGCTTTCCTCTAGGTGAAGGTATTACCTTTATTTTAGCATTAGTGAACTCCAAGTGTAACTCCCTGCCTTCGTTGAGTCTGTCCAAGAACACAGCTAATGCTGCGATTTCGGAGTGTGGCTGGTGGCCGATTGCGACGTTGTAATCGGCAATTTCGTAGAAGAACCTGGGCACTTTCCTAGCCCCCACGACTACGAGCACGTCGCGGGGATCCCTCTTAATATCTTCTAAGACGTCATCTACGTGAAGACCGTACATTGTCAGGTGCACTATTAACCCGCCGTCTGCTTTCCACCTTTTACAGTACTCCACCGAGCTAACGCCCATCTCGAAGTGCATGCTTCCCCCCCACGTCTCTAAAACCTTTGCTAGAGCCCTGTAGACCACCTCGTCGACCACGTCGGCAAGTAAGAAGCCGTGAGCGCCAAAAGCCCTAGCGACCAGTGCAACGTGTGTAGTGACCCTCTTGTCTCGTCCAGGCCTGTGCCCATATCTAAGCACGTATATCTTCTGCCTCACGGCGTCGCAACCCCCTGCTCTTCAGCTTTTGGTACATTTTATCGAGTAGGAGGTCTATGTTTATCCTCTTAGTGCAGGAGATGGCCACCACGTCGTCCTGTTGCTCCCTTACGTGCTTCGACACCTCCGCTAGCACCAAGCCTATGGACCCTACCCGGTCTACCTTGTTGAGGGCGTATATTACTGGCTTACTGTAGGCGCCGATTCTCCTAAGTATTTCTTTACCGATTTCCACCTCTGCGATCACGTCACTGAGCCTCTTAGACGCGTCCACCACGTCCACTACTATATCTGCCTCGACCACTTCTTCGAGCGTGGCGTAGAAGGACTCTATGACCTCGGGAGGTATGTCCCTTATGAAGCCTACCGTGTCGGTAACTATGAAGCTTAGGCCTTTGTACTCCACGCGGTAAGCCTTGGGGGTCAAGGTCGTAAACGGTTCAGGGCCTACGGGCTTGGAAAGCCCCGTTAACGCGTTGAACAGGCTTGTCTTGCCAGCACACGTGTACCCGACGATCGCGACGTGCGGCAAGCCAGCCTCTCTCCTAGCCTTTCTCCTCGTACTTCTCACTTCGCGCAGTTTCTCCAACTCCCGCCTTACTCTAGCTTCTTTCCGCTTGAGCACCAGGTAGTACTTCTCGTACCCGTACCTGCCAGCGCCCAGGAAACCGTGCAGTTCACCTAGCTTAGCGTACCTTATGGCCTCTTTTACCAGCGGGAGCGTGTACTTTAGCCTCGCCAGCTCTATTTGGAGTAGGGCCTCTCTAGAACCTGCGTGGTTGGCGAAGATCTCCAGTATGATCAGTATCCTGTCGACGACCTCCTTCCTGAGTTCCCGTGCAAGGTTTACGAGTTGGGATGGCTTGAGCTTGTCCATTACTACGAGCTTGTCGAAATCCACGCCCTTTAACTCCTTCGTCTTGTCCAGCGGTAAGTAGGCCTTCGTATTAGTGTTCCCGACGACGAAGTAATCCACTATATCGTTGTAAACGGTCCTTACGAGTGCTAGTTCCTCTTCGAGGAAGGGAGCGTACTTCTTGGGGATGGCTACTAGGACCTTCAATTACCTCCCTTATGCTGCTTTTTCTTTGATTCCTCTGTACTTAGAATATCACCTATAGTTAAAAACTCCTCCTTGTGCTTGGAGGAAGAAACACCAGGTTCTTCTACCACGGGCTCCAGTAGTTTAATGCCGAGTAGCCTTTCAAGCCTCTGCGCGAGCTCAATACTTGGTTTGAGCTTTCCGGCCTCTATCCGCTTAATGGTATTCACGCTCTCACCGGCCTTCTGAGCTAGTACTTCCTGGGGCCAGCCTTGCCTTTCCCTAGCAGCCTTAACCCTGATGGCGTAGTCTTCGACAACTTCGTACTCCTCTACCCGCCTTACGGGGCTCTTTACACCACCTCGCTGCTTATTTGTAGTCTTCGTGGGGGTCCTTCGGGCAAGGGAGGGTGGGGCCTCCCTCACTACATGCTGTTTTGAAAGCCTAGAGTAGCAACTGGGACAGAGGATGAGAATGGAGCCTTCAACTACCGCCTTCTTGGCTTCTTTCCGGTCTAGCTCTCTGCCGCACATTTCGCAATAATAGGACATCTCCATGAACCCCTCTCACTTCTTAAAACATTAGCTGAAGGCTATTATATGTGTGGGTTTTCACCATGAGTGGTGATTTCAAGGGTTCCGAGAACGTTGATGACAAGAACGTGAGCGCCCTAATAGAGAACGACGAAGACTACGTGAGGTACCTCGAAACGAAGGTCAAGTACCTGGAAGAAGAGCGGAAAAAGCTCTTACTCAAACTAGAGTACTACCGGTCGGAGATAGAAAAGCTGCTTTCTCCACCGCTCATAGAGGCCTATCTAGAGTACATGCTAACAGATAACAAGGCTGTCGTTAAGAGTAGTAGTGGTCCCAGCCTAGTCGTCTACGTCGCGGACACTGTTGATAAGTCCAAGCTTAGACCGGGTGCGAGAGTTGCCCTTAACCAGCGGGGCTCGGTAATAGTCGACGTGCTTCCAGAGTACTCAGACCCATACGTGCAGTTAATGGAGGTCATCGAAAAACCGAGCGTCCGTTACAGCGATATCGGAGGGCTTGAGGAGCAGATTAGGGAAATACGCGAAGTTGTGGAACTCCCATTAAAGCACCCCGAGCTCTTCGAAGAGCTCGGCATAGAGCCCCCTAAAGGAGTACTACTTTACGGGCCACCGGGATGCGGGAAAACACTACTAGCAAGGGCCGTTGCAGCCGAGAGTAGTGCGGTGTTCGTATCGCTGGTAGCTAGCGAGCTCGTACAGAAGTACATTGGGGAGGGAGCTAGAATAGTGAGAGAGCTCTTCGTGCTCGCTAGGAGAAAAGCCCCCGCAGTAATTTTCATAGACGAGATAGACGCCATAGCCTCTAAAAGGCTGGAAATAGGGACGAGTGGGGAGAGGGAAGTTCAAAGAACGCTCATGCAGTTACTAGCAGAGCTCGACGGGTTCAAGCCCCTCGACAGGGTGAAGGTAATCGCCGCTACTAACAGAATAGACATACTAGACCCCGCCATTCTGAGGCCCGGTAGGCTAGACAGGATAATAGAGATACCTCTACCAGACAGGAAGGGGCGCATCGAGATCTTCAAAATACACATGAGAAAGCTAAAAGTAGCTGATAGCATAGACTACGAGCTCTTAGCCGAGCTCAGTGAGGGGTTTAGCGGTGCCGAGATAAGGCTAGCCATTACGGAAGCCGGTTACCGTGCCCTCAGGGAGGGGAGGAGACGCGTTACGTTGAGCGACCTGATCAGCGGCATTGAGAAGGTCAAGGTTAAAAAGGAGCTTAGAGGCCTGCAAAGCCAGACGTATGGAGAGAGGAGGCCTGTTTACATACTTTAACGGAGTTACCTGCGTGGAGGCGGGATCGGCAACCACGCGGCTACCTAGCCCGTTGCGTTCTACTGGCGGGGTTTTTAAAGGTACTTGTTTGTCTAGTTACTGAAAGGGCCGCGAATCCCGGCGGGTCGTGTACGCATTGATCATAAGAAGACCTACAAGGAGCGAACTAGAGGAATTGCGGGAAATCGCGGAATTGCAGTTTGACGTTAACGGGGAATCACTGATACCTGAAACGGTAAAAGTGGCTGTTAGTCCCAATACCGGGAAAATACGGTTCCTAGTTTTAAACGGTAAAAGGTACCTCGCACTGCGCTCAAAAGACTACAGGTTCAACCTCTACGTAGCTGCAGGCGAGGTTTTAAACGGGATTTTACCCCACCCACGATTAAGGGTGTACGTTAAGGGCGACTACGTAGAGTTCGTGTCGAGGGGGGGCTCGCTGTTTTGCAAGCACGTACTGATGGCAGACCCCGACATTCGGCCCGATGACGAGGTTTTAGCCGTTGATCCGCAGGGCAGGCTCGTAGCCGTGGGCCGCTCCCGCCTAGCCGGATGGGAAATGGTATTTTATAATAGGGGAGAGGCCGTTAAAGTGAGAGAGGGTGCCTTGAAGTGGTAAAGCTCATCCAGCTAGAGGGCGCGGATTTAAGTAAGCTAAAGGGGTCGTTTTTCATAACGGGGTTCCAGGGCTTCGGGCTCGTAGGTTACCTCTCCACCAGGCACCTTGCTAGGGAGCTAAGGCTCGAAAAGGTGGGGTTTATAAGAACGAGGTTCATGCCCGAGGTTACCTCGTACAATAGAGATCTCGGCTTACAGTACCCGTTTGAAGTGTACGCCGGTAGGGCCGGCTCTAGCAACGTGGTAGTCGTGGTACATAACAGTACGCCAGTAGAGCGCGAGAGAACGTCTTACGCGGAGTTCTTGGCTGTGTTCGCCAAGCAGCTTGAAGCGCGAGAAGTCATACTAATAGGTGGATTAAGCCAAGAACTCCGCGAAGACCCCAGCGAGCAGTATAGGTGGATCCCGATAAATGATACGAGCATAGTACTAAACGACGCAAAAATACTAGAGGATAGGCACATAATAGGTCCGCTTGCACTTACAATGATGTTCATGCACGCTTACGGGCTGAGAGGCGTCATCATACTGCCGTTCACGGAGCCCTATAGACCCGACCCCAAGGCGAGCGCCGTTGCCGTTGAAGTAGTGTCCAGAGTTTTGAGCGTAAAGGTAAGCGTACAGAAATTGATGGAGGAGGCCGCCATTATTGAGGCAGTTGAAGTAGAGCGTGAAAAGATGGAGAAGGCTATTGAAGAAGCAGAGAGGAAATCTCGTTTAACTTACATATAAATAAGGGAGCGCGAGAGACCCCCTCCGAGAGGTACTTGGTTGTTTTTCTAAACAAGTCTTCGGTAAACCAGCCTGCTTGTACGACTACTACCTTACGTGCACCTAGCTCAACCACCTTGTCGATCAGCTTCGCTATTTTAGCTGGGTTAGCCGTTCTTCTCGTGATCCTGCATTCGTGCTGGTAAAAGGGATACGTTGACGATACGCTTGGTTTAAATACCCCTAGCAGTGGGTGTATAAATAGAGCTTCTACATCGGCTCGCGTACCAGTAAGCCCTGCAATAGCCTTGTACTCTTCTTGTAGAGTATAGGGTTTTCTGTAAGCCGGTATGAGTATAACTGTTTTGCCCGTAACCCCTACTCGCGATAGGGCTTTCCGCACGTTCACCCTCAATCTAGGGTTTACACAGGAATCCGCGTTAAACAGTAGTAGCGCCTTACCGCTCGGGCTGGTCGTGGAGTCCGTCTTCTCGAGTAGCTTAACGTACTTCTTAATCACATTGAAAGCCTCGTATAGTGCAGGGTGTGCCCGCGACCTGTACTCTAGGAGCTCCCACAGCCTACCTTCTTTTATTGCCTCTTTGACCGTTTTAATCTCCTTGATTAGCACGTGCAGGTTGTGGGTTGCTATGACCTCTTCTCTCCCTTCACGGGGCATTTCCAGTACTTCCTGCGGCGTGTACTTGGAACACACGGGGCAGTTACATGGGAAGTACACTAGGTCCCTAATGTTCCTGGTCCCCGTCTCCGTCATGTACCTCTCACCGCGCGCGTAAAGTATGTAGCTTGCCGAGTCGAAGAGGTCTCCTCCCACGGCTACGAGAAACGGTATTATCATAGGGTGCCCTACACCGAATACGTGTAAGGGCTTACCCGGCGGTAGGCGTGCCCTAACCGTTACCACTAGCTTCACGAGCTCCGAGTACTTGTACTTCTCGAGCATTACTGTTGGAGAGCCCACTGCGTAAATGTCGTAAGGGAGTTTATTGGCAAGTATTGTAGAGCGCGCCACCAGCTCTTTGTAAGGTGCCCCCTGTACGGGGTATACCCACAGCTGATCGGCGTCCATTATCAGCGGCAGTGCTTCGATGCCACGCCTATACGTTTCCCAGACCGCCTTCTGCGCTTCCTCGAAACTCATTTTACTGCCAGTCGGCACGTCCAGTATTACCGCTATGTCCGACCCTATGCTTTTTTCGTACATCACGATGGTCTTGTTGTCGGCCTCTACGTCGCCATATATCAGTATCTGGTAACCCCCGGAATCCGTCATTATGACGTCTGTCCACGCTAACTCGTCGTGTATGGGTTTAATTAAACCCCTACTCCGCTTATAGAACAGATAGGCATTTGTGATTATCCCATTAAAGCCCATGTCCCTGATCTTAGGCAGTCCCGGCACCTGCCTGTGAGGATCGATCACTGGGAACAAAAAAGGTGTTTCGAGCACGCCATGCCGGGTTACGAGCTTTCCTATGCGCCCTCCCAAGTCCCTCGTTTTAACCTCAAACAAGTTCACTTAACCCTGCAGGGCCTTCTTACGCTGGTCAATGTACTTCCTGTAAAGGCTGTACAGGGTCTCCGCCATGGGGCCTGACCCCATGACCCCCTCCTCGCTCACTCTATACCTACCCAGTATCTCCACTGCCCTGATATCGTGTAGCACCCTTACCGCGTGTTCTTGTAGCTTCATTTCTCTCAGTATAAATTCCTTGAACTCATCGGGATCGAAGAGGGGCTCTTCCATGATTATGATCTCCGACACCCTTTCACCTTTAATTACTATTCTCGAGTACCTATTCCCCGTGTCGTCGACAGCATTTTTCAATAAGATGTTCAGCCCAGGATGGTCGAAGCCCGCTAAAAGGCCTTCGTACAGTTTACCGCTATTTAACACCACTTTTACTCTCTTATCTAAAAGTGCTGCGAGTTCCTGTACAAGCCTCCTTGACGCCTCTGGCACGGCCACTTCTAACCACCTACACTTTTATATACCCTAGCAATAATTTTAACAAGAGTTTAATTAAGGTGTGATTCTTGGTGCTGGAATGCCGCGTCTCCGATATAATGGCAATTAAAGTACCCAAAGTGTACAGGTTGAAGGGTACTTGTAACGATGTTGAAGTGGAAGTGGAGTTCCACGAAGACGTGGTCGAAGCGCCCAAGAAAGACTCCAAGTTCGTGGTGGAAATAACGAGTAGTAAAGACGAGTGCTTAAAGCACTACTTCTGTGCACAAGGCTATGTAGTATCGAACACGCGACTGGGAGACGCCTACCGCGTAGTGATATCACTACACGGATTCCTGGCAGTAATTAAAGGCAAGCAGAAAGTAGACCTGAACGTAATGGAGCAAGTATACCTAGGAGTGTCGTTTAGTCGTTGAGCCCGCTCTTCCTCCCATCTTCTAAGGCGGCTTTTAACGCTTTACTCGAGTAACGCCTTTTAACCCGTAAGTATTAAGGGGGCTCGCGATGTCCGAGTTCGAAGCCGTTCTTAGGCTCTATAGGCTAATTAATGGAAGGGAACACGACGTGGAATCGGAGCTGAAGAGGCTTGGAGAGATCATAAGGACAAGGTCGCAGCTAAACAGCGACGTGGAGTATCTCAGCGTAACTAGGATTAGTAGGGGGGATGTTAAAGGCCTCATAGTCATAAGGGGTAAAAGGGAAAGGGTGCTTAACGAGGTCCAGCTCATAACAACCCTAGTAAAGTCTGACTTTAAGTCAATAGACGTTGAAAACGTTTCACCCAAAAGCACGTATACCGCCATTATCAGCGAATTAAAGAGTTTTTTATGAGAAGGAGGCCCATAGGCTACGTCCCGCCAATAGGCCTTGAGGGTAAGGTTAAGTACCCAGTACAAGACGTACTGGTAGAGTCCACTAACGAACTAGAGTACGTAGTCATAGGGAAGGTCATCAACACCGTTCCCGAGTACCCCGCTAAGCTTTTCAAGAGCAGTATTTTCAGGCACATACTGATCGCCGGGACTACGGGCTCCGGGAAATCCTACACGGCTTCCGTTATGGCTAAACGGGTCGTGGAGCAGCTGGGAATAAGCACGGTAATCCTTGATTGGCATGGCGAGTACGCCGCTTTAATACCGCGCTGCACCGTTGTGGATCCCTATAAAATGCCTCTCCGGGTATTTACTGGCGATCCCGGCGACCTGGCCGTAGTGTCCAACGTATTCGAGTTGACGCCGCCCCAGGAGTACGTGCTCGAAAAGGTACTCAAGAAAGTCGACCTTTCAAGGCTAAAAACGATCGACGTCTTCCTCGACTACCTCGAGAACTACCCCGATGAGTCTACTTGGATACGCGAATCCAAGCTCGCACTACACCGAAAGCTCAGTTTACTGGCTAGGGAGAACTACGGCTCGTTGTTTAAACTCCATGGACCTCACCAGGACATGTCTAGCGTGCTTGAAGGTGGCGTGCCGTGCGTAGTCGACTTAAGCGGAATTACCGACACGAGTATTAGAAAACTGTACTCAGCCTTCCTCTTGAAGAGGCTGGTCAGCCACGTTACCACGACGAGGAGGCCCGTTATGATCGTGATCGAGGAGGCCCAGAACTACCTGTCACGGAACCAGGCCATAAAGCCCATTTGCGAGATGCTCAGGGAGGTGAGGAAGTTTAACGTGGGATTAGTGGTAGTATCCCAGTCAATTCAGCAACTAGTAGAAGACGCCATGACCAACGCCAACACCAAGGTAATACACTCGGTTAAGTCGAGGCATGACTTGGAGCTCGTTGAGAGAGCCCTCTACCTGGATCAGCAAATAATATCCACGCTTCCGTACATTGACCCGGGAGAAGCGGTGTACTCTTCACCTTCAATTAAAAAACCTGTATTGATAAGAATCGAGTAGCGGGTTTACGTTAACCCTACTCCTCTTCCTTCTTCTCTTTTTCCTCTCCAGGCTTCTTACCGGCTTCTTCCTTCTTTTCTAGTTTACTTGCCGCTATGATGTCGTCTATTCTCAGGATAATCGTTGCCGCCTCCGTGCCTCCCTTAATGGCCGTTGCCACAATGCTCACCGGCTCGATCACCCCCTGCTCCATCATGTTGACGAGCTCGCCCGTTGATAGGTTGATGCCTATCCACTTCCCGTCTTCTTGCTCGTGAGCCGCTCTAAGCTTCATTATCATCTCGATGGTGTCGAGGCCCGCGTTTTCGAGCATTGTTACCACGAGCCCCTCTAAGGCCTTCGCGAAGGCTTCTATGGCCAGCTGTTCTTTGCCTCCAACCTTGACAGCGTACCTTCTCAAGTGCTTAGCCAGCTCCATTTCAATGGCCCCGCCACCTGCAACGATTTTGCCGTCTTTGAGCGCGTCAGCTACCGCTGATAGCGCGTCTCTAAAGCTCCTTTCAGCCTCGTCTACCAGCCTCTCCAGGCCTCCCCTGATCACTATGCTAACTGATCGTGGGTTCTTGCACCCCTCTATAAATACCATCTTGTCTTCTCCGACCTTCTTCTCCTCTACAAGCTCCGCATATCCCAGGTCCTCGGCCTTAAAGTCCTCGACGTTGCTTACAATCCTTCCACCAGTAGCCCTTTCCAGCTTTTCTAGGTCACTCCTCTTGACCCTTCTCACGGCTAGAATGCCTTTTTTGGCCAGGAAGTGCTGTGCGATCTCGTCAATGCCTTTTTGCGTAATAACGACGTTGGCACCCACTTCTACGATCTTGTCAACGTACTTCTTCAAGATCTCCTCTTCCTGCTGTAGGAATGCCTTCATCTGGGTGGGGTCGCTAATCCTGATCTCGGCGTCGATCTCCGGCTTCTCGATTTCTAGCGGTGCGTCGAGTAGCGCGATCTTGGCTTTTTCAACCCTCTTAGGCATGCCTGGGTGTACCACCTCCTTGTCCAGTACAATCCCGTAAACCAGTTGAGTGTCCATCAAGGAGCCTCCATACTTTTTAATTATCTGCACGTTGTCTATGTCAACGTAGATCTTGTCGCCCCGTGGCTCTGCCACCTGCTTGACGGCCTTAACAGCTATATTTGCAAAGTACTCCCTCGCATCGTGCACTGCTTTACTCGTAAGGGCGGTTCTCGCCACCTTCCTTAGCACTTCCTCGTCCTCTATGTTTATCGGTGTCGCTATTTGCTCGAGGACTCTTAACGACTCCTCCATTGCCTTCCTGTACCCGGATACTATTACGGTTGGGTGTATGTTTTTGCCGAGGAGGTCCTCTGCGTACCTCAGTAGTTCGCCTGCAATTATGACAGCCCTCTTAGTACCATCACCCACTTCCGCGTCTTGGCTCTTAGCTACGTGAACGAGCATCTTCGCAGCTGGGTGTTGTATTTCAGCCTTGTCCAGTATCGTCGCACCGTCGTTGGTTATGGTCACGTCGCCTAATGCATCAACTAGCATCTTATCCATTCCTTTAGGCCCGTAGGTTGTCTTGACCATTTCCGCTACAGCGCGCGCGGCCATGATGCTTATTCTAAGCGCATCTCTACCAGCCGTTCTCTGCGTGCCCTCTTTGAGTATTAACACGGGTATACCCGTAGGCTCTACAGTGGTCATGTTAATACCCCGTGACTAACCATAAGCTAGAAATGTAAAGGGGTTCTATATAAGCTTTTTTAAAACACACATAAAAATGATCTTTGAGGATCTTCCGGCGACGTGGGTTTTAAGTTGATTAAACCCTAAAACAAGTATTACCATGAGTGAGGCTGAAAGTGGTTTCACTACTGACGACGGCGGTGATGCCCAGTTGAATAGTAATGCAGGAGATGGCTTTTTGGCGCAGAACGAGCCCCCACTGGAGGAAGATCTATTAAGTATCGCCAAGGTAATTATCGGAAAGCTGTACGGCGAGCACGCGAGAGCGCTCCTAGAGCACCTCGCGGAAAACGACTACGTCGCGGAAGAGAAGATAGCGGGTACCCTGGAGTTCAGGTCGAATGAAGCCCGTAAAATACTCCAAAAGCTTTCAGACGAGGCGATAGTAATACCGGACAAGGTAAGGGTCGAAAACGAGGTGCTACACATATGGCGTCTTAACAAGCCCGCACTCAAGACATTCGTACTCAACAGGCTGAAAAGAGCCCGGGAAAAGCTAGAAGTGCTGTTGAAAGGTGAAAGCGAGAACGTGATATACGAGTGTAGGTCGTGCAGACGGAGATTTCTACTCGACGACGCGTACGCGTACGGCTTTCAGTGCCCCCACGATGGGGAAGTACTCGTCGAAGTGAACAACCCCACCTCCCTTCGCACGGTTAAGGGAATTATCAAGAAACTCGACATTCTAATACTCAGAATAGAGCGGACTAAAAGTGCCTAGACAGGTTTACAGGTTCATCGACCTGTTTGCCGGGGCAGGAGGCTTCTCCCTGGGATTTCACTTAACGAGTAGGTTTAAGTCGCTACTAGCGGTCGATAACTCCAAGTTCGCCGCACTAACCTATAAGGCGAACTTCCCTCACACCCTCGTCCTAGTCGAGGACGTGAAGGGGATTCCTAGAAAACTACTACTACAGCTAGTTAGGCCGGACGAGGTGGACGTCGTTATCGGGAGCCCTCCATGCGAGCCGTTCACAGGCGCTAATCCCCGCAGAGAGAAAAACCCGCTTGACCGGCTTTACGCGGATCCGCAAGGCCAACTAACGCTTCACTTCGTAGAGGTGGTCGGGCTCTATAAGCCCAGGGTTTTCGTGATGGAAAATGTACCGGCAATTATGGAAAACGGGCTTAGAGACGCGTTACTGTATGAGTTTAGAAGAGTAGGTTATAGTAGGGTGTACTTCAACGTCCTCAGAGCGGAAGAGCATGGTTCGCCCAGCCGGAGGACGCGGGTGTTCGTGTCAAACGTGCCGATCAGCCCGAGGCCGCTGAGCCGCACTATCACGGTAGCTGAGGCTCTGAGAGGGCTACCACCGCCTGGAACACCATACGTGCCAAATCACGAGCCGCCGCCAGAGTTGCCTTGGAGGAAGCTGAGAAGAGCGTCCCGGTTAAAAGCGGGTAAGGCCCTGGTGCATTACCAGGGGGCTAGCCGTTTACTACCAAACCTAGTGAAGCTAGAACCCTGGAGCTCTGCCCCACCGGTTCTCGGCTCATCCAGGTTCATCCACCCCTTTGAAAACAGGCTCTTAACCGTGAGGGAGCAGGCGAGGTTAATGGGGTTTCCAGACACCTTTATTTTTATTGGAGGAAGGGATTCACAATATAACATGGTTGGTGAAGCCGTGCCCGTGCCCCTCGCGAAGAGCGTTGCGGAGTTCGTTGCAATGCACCTCGATGAAGGTGAACACCCGTGAAAGAGCTGTACATAGTTCTCTATTCCCCCAGTAGTGTGCAGAAGCTACTGGACTTCCTCAAAACCGTATACGCCGTAAACCGTCCTGTACCGGTTATTGTCAAGCCGTTCGGCGCAGCCGCGCAGATCGGGATACCGGAAGCCCACAAAGTAGCTTACAGGCTCGGCAAGCCGTTAATAGTGCTCCCCGAGCTTGCTGATCTAAGCTACGTCTTGAGGTGTGATGCATTTTACTACTTAACCGAAGACGGTAAAGAAGTCGATTTCTCGCAACTAGTAGGCGAGGCCCTCAACAAGAGGGTGGCGCTGGTAATGGGCTCTGGAGACCGGGAGCCCAGTGGTAAAGAGCTTGAGGGATTTGAGGTGATATGGTTAAAAGGAGTCCCCACCGGCATGCCGTGTACGGCGTTAACCGGAATAATCGCTTACGAGATATTTAAATACTTGAAGCATTCCGTTGACTTAGCGGGGAAGGTGTAGCCCGGTGTTCAGGCTAAGAACGGCTACGATGGCTTTCAGGCTGGAGGCGCTCAAAGACAGGTATGACGCCATAGTGGTGGGGGCCGGCCCCGCGGGTTTAACTGCTGCTCTATACCTGGCGAGGTACGGGCTGGATTCCGTGATCGTTTCGAAAACGGTCGGCGGCTTGGTTTCCGAGGCACCGCTAATAGACGATTACCCGGGAATACCTGAAATCAGGGGAAACGACCTAGTAGACCGGTTCGCCAAGCACGTAGCGAAGTACGGCGTGCCCATAGTACTAGACGAGGTCGTAGATGTGCGCAGGGGCGGGAACGGGGAGTTGTGGTGCGTGGAACTTAAGAATAGCCAGAAAAGCCTGTGCGCATATGCAGTTATCTTAGCTACTGGCAGTGAAAAGAGAAAACTGGGTGTGCCTGGCGAGGATAGGCTTGCGGGTAAAGGAGTGTCTTACTGCGCCGTCTGTGACGGCCCGTTATTCAAGGACAAAGTAGTAGCCGTGGTAGGAGGCGGGAATTCCGCGCTCGTAAGTGCGCTTTTCTTAAGTAACACGGCGTCAAAGGTTTACTTAATACACAGGAGAAGCTCTTTCCGCGCATTTTCAGTGTACGTCAACGCGGCGAAGTCCAACCCCAAAATAGAGGTTCTAACCAGTACGGTGGTGAAAGAAATAGTAGGCCTGGAGAGGGTAGAAGGCCTTAAAGTAGTCAACGTCGAGACGGGCGAGGAAAAGCTACTGAGAGTAGACGGAGTATTCGTGGAAATAGGCTTAAAACCCTCCACGGAGTTCTTCAAGAAGATAGGAATCGAGGTAGACGAGGAGGGGCGCGCCAAGGTAAACGTAGATAGGAGTACTAACTTACCCGGAATATTCGTCGCTGGAGATGCAGCGGGAGGCCCCTACAAGTACAAACTAGAGCAGATCATAACGTCGGCCGCGGAAGGGGCAATATCGGCAGATGCAGCTGCGAAGTACGTAATAGCGGTTAAGGCGAGTCACGGTGCGACCGCGCACACTAAAATTTAAACCCTTAACAGGTCCTATTATCTAGTTGGTGGGCCCGTAGCTCAGCCAGGTAGAGCGCCCGGCTCATAACCGGGTGGTCCGGGGTTCAAATCCCCGCGGGCCCATAAAAACTACTTCTAGGAGGTACCGTGCTTCCACGACGCGAGGTATTCTATTTGTTGCTGCGTTAAAGTATCTATTTCAATACCCATAGATTCGAGTTTAAGCCTGGCAACCATCTCGTCAAGTTCTCTGGGCAGCTTCAGCACCGCTCTCGGCAACTTGCCTTTGTTTTCGAGAATGTACTTGACCGCGAGGAATTGATTGGCGAAGCTCATGTCCATGACTTCGCTGGGGTGCCCTTCCGCCGCAACCAGGTTTACGAGCCTGCCTTCTGCTAGCAGGTATAATCTCTTGTCGTTTCTCAGCCTGTACTCGGTTACGTGAGGTAGTATTTGCCTCTTCTCCACTGCGAGCTCTTCGAGGTCGGGGATCCACACCTCTACATTAAAGTGACCTGCATTTGCCAATACCGCTCCATCCTTCATTTTCTCGAAGTGCTCTCTCCTGATCACGGCTATGTTGCCTGTTGCCGTTATGAACACATCCCCCGCCTCGGCTGCCTTACTCATGGACATGACCTCGAAGCCATCGTACACAGCTTCTAGCGCTTTGATGGGATCAACCTCTACTACTATGACCCTTCTAGCCCCCAGGCCCCGCGCCCTCGTGGCTACTCCTCTCCCAACCCAGCCGTAACCAGCCACAACTACCACCTTTCCAGCTACGAGCATGTTCGTCGCTCTGAGTATGCCGTCAAAGGTGCTTTGACCGGTACCGTACCTATTATCGAAGAGGTACTTCGTGTACGAGTCGTTTACAGCTATTACAGGGTATTTGAGCAGGTTGCCTGCCTCTAGCGCGCGTAGCCTGTTTACACCCGTTGTCGTTTCCTCTGTTCCGCCAACAACCTGCTCCACGACGCTGATATACCTCTCGTGTAGCAGTGCGTGTAGGTCGCCACCGTCATCTATCACGATGTCGGGCTTGTTTTCCGCGACTTTGCCTAGGCACCAGTAGTACTCTTCCGGCGCCTGGCCTTTCCACGCGTAGACTCTTATACCCCTCGTCACGAGGGCGGCAGCCACGTCATCTTGCGTTGAAAGCGGATTACTTGCCGCAAGCACTATTTCCGCGCCAGCTTCCTTCAGCGCTAAGGCAAGAACGGCCGTTTCTTTAGTTACGTGCAATACCGCGCCTACGCGAACACCATCGAATATCCGTGTTCCCCGGTGCTTTCTCCTTAAGAGCATTAAAACGGGCATGTTCCTTTCAGCCCAGGCTATTTTCAACTCGCCGCTACTAGCCATGGACAGGTCTTTCACTTTAAACTCCACGGCGGGCCCCCCTTAGCAGTAAAGTCTACTTCTTTAATAAGCTTCTTTGACCTAACCCACACCTAGTATGGAGGCGGGGGAAGGGACTGGGCGTGACGGGAGAAGCAGAGCGCCTGCCGTTTCGTAGTAGGGTACTCAAAAGCGTGTTCGCCGCCAGGCCGTGGCTGTTCATTACAGCTAGTAGCTTGTACAGTAACCCGGGCCTAGCTATGGAGGACTTGAAAGAGCTGACAGGACTCGTAATGGATGCCCTGAAGAGGAGCATTTGGTGGTTGAAAAAGTACAGTGTTATTGAGGAGAAGGGTGGGAGATACTTCTTGAAAACCGAGTACATGAAGGCCATGGAGGAGCTTCACCGCGATCACTGCAACCTGGGCGGGGTTCACGTGCTACTACTCGATAGGGTGTACGTGGTGCTCACAGTGAGGAAGGGCAGAGTCCACTACTGGTCCCTGCCCGCCGAATACTACGAGAAGCTACTCTACTACGAAGTGCTTACAGACCACCCTTACAGTGTCGAGGAGATTGCAAGTATTCTACGTGTAGACGAGAGCACGGCCAAGAAGGTTGAAAGGCTAAGAGAGCTACTGAAACATTGCAAGACAACTCTCAGCTCCGCAGGGCGAGGTCATGCTCCCCCTTAGTGGTCGTCGCCACCGGTCTAGGCCCTGGTAGCCCAGTTTTATAAGCCTCTCTACTAATGAGCATTTAGTGGCACGTTATTGAACTAGGTGTACTACATGGGTAAGGTCAGGACAAAGCTCGTTAAGAGGATTGCAAGAGAGCTACTCGAAAAGTACCCCTACCTGTTTACGCGTGACTTTAACCGCAACAAGCTAGTAGTCGCTAAGCTAGTGAGCACGTCTTCGAAAAAACTGAGAAACCAGGTAGCAGGCTACATAACACACTTAGTCACCGTTTCAGCGAGGAGGAAGGAAGTTATCGTGACGAAACCCGAAACTGCGAGTGAGAGTGGTGCTTAGTTACGAGAATTACCGTGACGAATTACGCGTGGAGATAGGGTGGAGAGGCCTTCACCTAAGCATCTACCTTTACTACTGCAAGAACGAGACGGGAAATCTAAACAGCGAACTGCAATTACGAAAGGCCTCCCCCGCAAAGCCTATCACGCTAATTCCAGTTACGCTCGTGGAGACGCCTCTCCAACTAGTACAGGGGGCGCTTCACTACAAGTTCTACGCAGGTAGGGTTTCAAGGATTAAAAATCAAGGCCTACTACTAGCTCTTCTAATTACCGGGATGAAGCAACTGGACGAGCTAATAGAATTGTTTAGCTCGGAGCTGGAGAAGGGGGTAGACTACTACCTGGTTGGCGTTGACGCGCTGCCCGGAGACCTGGAAGGCTGTAAGGAGGTCGACGTCACGGGGGCGGAGAGTAGGTCTTTGAGAGCGCTCGTAAAAAATACTAGGCTTGCACTCTCATTGACCTAAGATCACCACTCCTCTTCCCACTCCTCCTCTTCCCACTCTTCTTCCTCCCACTCTTCTTCCCACTCCTCCTCTAGCATCCACTTCAACTTTATCCCCCAACTCGTATATTGTGCCGGTTTTTAAATATTTAAGCATTCGCGTTCGCTGTGTCCATCAAAGCGCTGGCCGTTGCGAGCAGGTGCAAAGACCGGTGCTACCCTGCACACATATAACTTAGCTCCGAGTATCTAGCTCTCGGGGCCAGCCCATGTACTTTCAAAAGGGCCGGTTGAGTAAAGGAATAAAAGTACTGGCGACTATAGGGCCTTCCTCAGCTAACATGGATGCAATAAAAGGCATGATCAGGTATGGCGCGTCCGGCTTCAGGATAAACATGTCCTTCGGGGATGCAGATACGTGGAATACTTATATAGACTACGTAAGAGGCGCGGCCTCCGAATTCGATGCAGTAATATCCCTAATGGGGGATGTACCGGGACCCCAAATCAGGAGCGGTGATTTTAAGCCCTTTAACGTCCAAAAAGGCGAGATCGTGACCTTTAGGGGTGCCAGCAGGCCCGGCGCGAGCACGGCCGAAGTGCCGGTTTCACGCAGAGAGCTTTTTGAAGTACTCGAACCCGGAGATACCATCCTTTACGGAGACGGCGACGTGGAGTTAAGAGTAATAGAGGCGGGTGGAGACTACGCAAACTGCATTGTAACCGCGCCGGGCACTTTCATACCCGGAAAGAAGGTGGTAGTACTGGGTAAAGAGGTACCACTACCCTTCCTGGACGAGAAGCAACTCGCGCTAGTCAAGTACATATGCGAGAAGAAGTTCACGTACATCGCACTGAGCTACGTGCGCAACGAGCAGGACGTACTTCTCGTTAAGGACTTGCTAAACCAGTACGGCTGTAGCGATGTGGGTATAATCTCTAAGATAGAGACGCCTAGCGGTGTGAAGAACGCGGAGCGGGTTTCAAAGGTCTCCGACGCTGTATTAATTGCACGCGGGGACTTGGGAGTCCACTTCCCCATAGAGACCGTGCCTATTCTACAAGAACAAATAACGAAGCTTGCAACGGAACTGGGTAAGCCCGTCATCATAGCCACGGACATCCTGGAATCGATGATCGAGAGCGGCAGGCCTAGTCGTAGCGACGTCGTGGGCATCTATAACGTAGTGTACAGCCTCGCCGACGCCGTTCTGTTAACCAATGAAACGGCCGTGGGTAAGCACCCGGTAGAAGCGGTTAAGTGGGCTAGGATTGTAGCGGATACGGCGTTTGAAAACATGCCAGGCGTGCTCACCGACCAGTTGAGGAAGCACATTAAGCCGCAAAGCCTACTGGAAAAGTACGTTCACGGGCTGGTTTCGTTCGCGGAGAGCTTAGAGGGATCCATCATAGCGTACACGAAAACCGGGCGCACTGTCCCCTTAATATCCAGGCTCAGACCCAGGGTTCCCGTCTACGTGGGTAGTTGGAACAGGAGGCTACTGGAGAAATACACTGTTTACTACAATGTACACCCCGTAGATGTCTCCATGCAATTAACGGAGACGGATGACTACGAAAAGGGGGTTCAAGAACTATACTTGAAGGCGAGGAGTAAGGGTTACTTGAGGCCGGGCGAAGTAATAGTGAAGTCCTACGTTAAGCCGGGGTTAAACGTTCATGAGATAAGAGTTGAAATAATAATGTAAGCCGCCGGCGGGATTTGAACCCGCGTCCACCGGCTTTCTCGACCTCGGTCTATTACGCAACCATACGAGGCCGGCGCTCCACCAGGCTGAGCTACGGCGGCCCTTATCCATGTTACCAAATCTGTAAGAATCTAATAAATCTCAACGGGGATAGTGCGCTTTACCGGTTAAAAGTGGAGTGCAGAACTAAAAGTACGTGTATCCCATGCCTAGATCAAGGGGCCGTCTTTTTGGGGTGTTGTAGCTGGTAGTTAAAAGCAGTGAGGTGTGCTACTCGGCGGTAAGCGGCCGAGGTTATAGGTCAAAGCGCCCTAAAGGACGTAATAGCCAGGCACATTAATGGACAGGCTGCATAAATAACAACGGGTAGTAGGGGTTTCTTTAAGTAACTGCCAAAAGGTTCAACGAACTCTCGGTTATGGAATAGCACTACGCTTTAACCAGGTTCTCAAATAACCCTGGGCAAATACCACACTTAGCGGGATTAATTGATTTATCTAGTGAGTAGTGCACTCCACAAGCGTATTTTCTAGCCAGTACGTATACAGTGAGCTTTACTATTTCGTAGTAAAGATCATTACCGCAGATCCCGCTGTCCACTACTTTGTTAGCTAGTTCTTCGATTCTTAAAGCAACATCCTTGATACTGGTAAAATCATGCAATCCCCTTTCTTTCTTAACGTACCTGGTAACGAGCGGAACGGATATACCTAAACACCTCGCAATACTTGACCTCGACAGCCCGCGCCTGGTTAAAGACTCAACGAGGCTTCTCTTTATAGAGGGTTCAACGTGTTTTGCAATGAGTTCAAAAACGCTTTTCAAGGCTTACAACACCATGATCTTTTTCTTTATTTCCTCCGGTTTTTTCACCACATCTGTTAAGTCCTCAACTATTTCCAGTACTCCCAGCAGCTCGCCGTTCCTGTTCTTCACGGGTACAACTATAACCCTTAGGATTCTCTCCCCCATTGCCGTCCAGAACTCCCTATACTTTAGATTTCCTTGTTTGAGTGATTCAACGTTCATCATCACGTACTTCTCGAGCCTCGGTGGATGACAGTAAAGAAGTCTTCTACCTAGTATGGTCTTCGTTCTCACGAAGCCTCTTGAGAGCTCGCTCTCGGTGTAAAATCTCACTCTATCGTTTACATCAGCATATGTTAGTTCAAGCGGTAGGTTCCTGAAGATGGCCCCGATCTCTTCTTTACTCAAGAACCCGGTATCCAGCTCTATGTCCCCTTCCCGCCTGATCCTGTAATCGTCCATATTAAGGGGCTGGTTTAAGGCCCGCCTAAACTCATCTGGTAGCTTTTCTACTTGCTCTCCGTTAATGAGAGGTGTCCACTCGTACGGGTAAATGGGCTCTGTTCCCGGCGTCCACTGTGACTCGACTACTTCAACTAGGTATCCAATCTTGCCGGCACCTTCATGTATAGCGGCCCAAGCACCTTCCGGTAATAAAGCATAGGTAGCAGGGTACAGTATCTTGTTTTCCCTGAAAACTAGTTCGCTAATTTCACGCGAGATTTCAACGGCTCTCATAGCGTGTTCGCGCATCTTATCCATGCTCGCGCCGCGTTCATCCCTCTGAATGTCCAGTAGCAGTGATCTTAACTTAACGAGAACGCCGTCCTCGCGACTCCACATCACTCGTGGAATGGCGTTAATGCCCATCCTCTCGAGGTAGGGGAAGATCAGCATCTGCACTTTCCTATAATGGATCCTGATCCCTTTCAGCTCTAATAGGGTCTGTTCAATCACCTTTAGTGCTTGTCTAGCCCTCTCCTCGTCAGTGGCGTTTAACACTGCCTGCGCGTATAGATTCAGTATTTCGGCTTTTTTCAATATCCACTCGTTCTCCCTCATCAGCAAGTCTATGGGATGCCCCTTCTTCAGCCCCCTCAACTCCCTTTTTAATAGTGATTCGCGAAACAGCTCTACGTGTAGATCACATAAACCAAGTATTTCCTGGATTTGAACGCCCTCTTTAACCAGTTGCTGTTCAGCCATAAGTATTTCGAAAGGAGATATCTTACCCAGTTCATCTTTGTACTTCTCTCTCAGTTCAAGTAAGCTCGCCCCCCTATGTATTTCCTTTAGTAGGCTTTTAATTAGCTCTACTCGACTGCTTACATTTTTTGACACGTGTCACCACCGAATGCTAACATTGATTAAGCCCCTTTTATATTTTACCTGTGTCAAAAAGCCATATCCTTTCGGGATTTCAACTATGGTTTTTAAGCCAGGACCCGGCCCTGGGTCGCCGGTCAGTGTAGCCTAATAGCCTAAGTATGCATAGAGTACAGAAAGTACGTGGAAAACCCCTAGTTACCCCATTCTAGCCCACTCCTCTACGCTAGGAAAGAGCTTACAGGGGTCCACGGTCTCCTGGCTTCGTTTCAACAGGCAACGGTGATCTACTCGCTCGCTTCTTCGAGCGCCTTTACCGCGGCCTCCGCCATTTCTCTCATTACTTGGTATACGTCTTTTGCTTTTACAATTGCCGAGGCTACCAGCACTCCTACTGTCCCTAGTTTAATTGCGACGTAGACATCTTCGCCGGTTGAGATGCCCGCTCCCGTTAGTATTTTTACCTCGCTATTTACTTCTCTAATCAATTTAACGCTATTTGTGATTACCTCGGGCTTGGCCTTACTAACGCTTATTCCCGTTCCAATAAGCTCCGGAGGCTCCACGGCCACCATGTCCGGCCTCAATACCGCTATTGCAGCCCCCGTTTCCGGGACATCTGCGCATGCCAGTACCTCTAGGTTTAGGTTACGGGCCCTTCTAATCAAGTAGTTTATGCCGGCCAAGGTTAACCGGTGCTCGCTGTGATTTATTATGACGCCGTGCACACCCAGCTCCTTCAGCCCTTCCAAGGGAGTAAACCCCGTTATGGCGCCCGGTTCCATGGGGTCCGCATGCTGCGCGTACACCTTTATGCGGGTCCCCGCGACCTCCATTAATACCCTGTAGAGCTCGGTGAAAGGGGGTGCTAGAATGATGTCTACGCTGTATTCCCTTTGAACGGTGACCGCCGCCTTCGCTATTTCGAGTGCGCGCTTGCCGAAGCTGTGAGGGTAGTATGCCTTGTAGTTGACTACTAGTACCGGGTACACGAAAAGGCCCCTCAAGGTGTAGGCTACTAGTTAAAAAGCTGACATTAAGGTGCTTCGCTCTCCTTTCTCACTACTTTGTACGCGTCCTCGGCCTTTACGAACCTGTCTTTAAGCTTCTCGAGCACGTCTGGCAGAGTCGTGTACTCCATTTCCTCGGGTCCAAGCCTATGCGGCATGAACGGCCCGTGTCGCCTCATGTACTCGGCTACTAGCTGCGCGATCCTCCTGGTTTCGTCGAAAGCTACATCGTCGAAGAGGTCTACGGGCCCTATTAACCTACCTCGAGATATGTTCCAGCCCAGCGCGATCACTCTGGGCGGGCCGTCAAACCTCGTCACTTTGGCGTACTTGAGGGGGACCGGTATCAGGGGGCCGTAGTGACTGCCCCTCATCCACCCCGCTACTAGGTGGGGAAACGCGAATGCCTCCAAGATCTCGCCAACTGCTGGGAGGCCGTGCTGCGCCCGTATGATCGCCACCGGGTCGTCTTTTCCGACGTACCTCCCAGCGATCAGGTTCAGCCTTTCTACACTTACCACAGCTGCTAATAGGTTATCGCTTTTTCTGTAAACTCTTCTGACAATGTACCTACCCGTCGTGCCTATGAGCGCGAGTATGTCGTACATCTCTTCGGGGGCCTTTATTAGCACGCTCTTACCTTCATAGACGTCATATACTTCAAACACGAAGCCAGCGTGCATTTTAGGGTCAATGACTAGCCCGGCCGTGTTGAAGGGGTCCGCGAAGATCCTGAAAACCGGTAGATTGAACGCACCGGGTTCAGTCTTGTCGGCGTGGAACGTTATTACGGGCTCCGAGGGCCTTTCTTCCATTTCGAGCTCCGCGACTCCAGGTCCGAGTCCCCGCACGTTGCCAGAAAACGCCTCCGATAAGAGGTCCTGGCCGGCCGCATAGAGCTTTAATTCACGAGCGACCTTGGCGGCGACTTTGAATGCTTCCCACGCGAGTCCATGTATATCCGGGTTATCCGGTCCCTTCGTGTGGGTCATTATTAGCTGGAGATCGTCGCCTACGTTCGTCACGTAGAAGTCTATTATAACGTCCTTTTGCTTCGCCTCGGCTAGGACCCTGGTAGCGGCCGCCAGCTGATCTGGGTGAACCACGTGGTGACCGGCAATGCTACCTACATCAGCTTTTATTATGGAGAGCGTTACGCGCTCGCTCATAGAGGCATGACACCTTATTTACAGTTAACGCGTAACGGGAATTTATAGGCTTGCATAACTTTGGGTTAGGTTTTTAAAGCACCCTATTCGAAGACTAATCAACGTGGAAGTATCTCCTCACCTGCTTCTGCTCCCTATCCAGTACGGAGCCCGGTTTATTGATCCGGGGTCTACCAGTTTCGGGGTCTCTGCGCACGGTCACGTCAAGGTAACTCAGTAGCAGGTTCAACCCCTCTCTAAGCTCCATGGGCTTAGTCGAACGCCCTTCTACCGCGGGTTCCCCCCAGAAAACCACTACCTTGTCGCTTACGTAGGTTTGAAACAACAAGTCGTGCTCCACTACGATAGAGGCCTTCTGCCTCTCTTCGACGATCCTCCTAATCGTCTTGGCAACAGCTATTCTCTCCTCTACATCCAGGTATGCTGAGGGCTCGTCGAGGAAGTAGAGGTCCGCGTCTTTCGCCAATGTTACCGCGACCGCGAGTTTCTGTAACTCGCCTCCACTCAAATCTTCGACCCTT
The DNA here is from genome assembly GCA_038845865.1 of Desulfurococcaceae archaeon. Lineage (NCBI taxonomy): Archaea > Thermoproteati > Thermoproteota > Thermoprotei > Desulfurococcales > Desulfurococcaceae > Desulfurococcaceae archaeon. Next base: position 131,522 of record JAWBQJ010000003.1, on the reverse strand, counting down.
CTATCCAGGAGCCTGTTCAGCTTCAGCCTCTTAACCAGCTCAATGTAGAGCCAAGAAGTGGGGTCTACTGTGAGGGGGGATGCCGCCTTCAGGTTGCCCGCGACCGTTTCCTCCCCGAATATTTTCGGGGAGACCTCCTGAGGTTTAATGCTCACGCTACTGGCTGAGAGAATTACTCCGCCCGTGCTAGGTTCGAGGTCACCGCTCAGTAGCCTTATGAAGGTAGTTTTGCCTATGCCGTTCGGTCCACAAACGCCTAGGACCTCGCTGACGTGCACTTCGCCTTCTTCTACGTGTAGTTTAAAGCTCGATGAGGGGTACTGGAACAACATCCTGTCCCAGGCTAGGAGCGGGTAGGGGTGCTGATCCTTCACTTCGCCCCTCACCGTTACCCGGAACCTTATCTCGCCGTCCCTTATTCTCATGTTTTCCGCTGGCAGGTACCCGCGTAAATATGTATTAATACCCATTCGGGTGCCGTAGGGTTTTGAGGCTACCCCGAACACGCCTGGTTCGCCGTATATCACTACTACGTGGTCCGTAATGTAGTCCAGGACCATTAGGTCGTGCTCGACCACCACGACGTAGTTCTTTTCGGGCTTGGTAAACTCCCTTATAGTTCTTGCAACTCGTAACCTTTCACGGATGTCTAAGTAGCTACAGGGTTCATCGAAGAAGAACGCGTTGGCGTTCTTCACTAGCACGGCGGAGATCAGGAATTTCTGTAGTTCACCCCCGCTAAGTTCAGTCACCTTCATCGTGAGCAGCCTCTCGATACCCATCGCGTTTACGACGTCCTTCAGCAACCCCGTTTCATCGGCTTTAGACAGTAGCTCCCCTACAGTACCCTTTAACGCGCGCCTCGCTGCTTCGATATACTGTGGCTTTACGACTGCCCTCACCTCTCCACTAGCTAGCTTACTCAAATATGCCTGGACCTCCGTGCCACGGAAAGCCTTTATTATTTCATCCCATTCAGGGGGATTACTCAACCTGCCTAGATTAGGCTTTAACTGACCCGATAGGATTTTTATGCTCGTAGTCTTGCCAGAACCGTTCTGCCCAATGACGCCTAAGATCCCCCCGGCTCTGGGCGCTGGAAGGCCATATAGCTTAAACATGTTTTCTCCGTACCTATGCATGAGCAATTTTTCCAGCTCATCGGGTACGTTAACGATTGAGATGGCGCTGAAGGGGCACTTCTTGACGCAGATACCGCAACCCACGCACACGTCTTCGTATATTACTGCGCGGGTTCTGTCCTCCGAGAGTTCCACCGCCTTCTTCTTCCTACTCCTGTTAACTGGGCAGAACCTAATACACTCCGAGTTGCATTTATTGGGTTTACAGTAGTCTCTATCGATTACCGCGACCCTGACCAATGAGGGCACCCTTTACCCGTGTACGCCAGCACTACCTCCAGGTAGCGGCAATCGGGATTAAAGATAATAGGCTTTTAAGCGAAGAGATTACACGATGATGTGTGGTGACGGCACTGATTTGTGAGGAGGCCGAGAAAACTGATCCCAGTGAACTACTCCTCCGACTCGCTCGATTCACGCTCGAATTCCTCGAGAAAGATCTCATAGTATTCGCTAAGCATCTCCCGTTCTTCGGGCGTGAGCTTCGTTTCTTTAGCCTCACTTGCAACGGCCGTCGCAACCCTCTTAGTTGACTCAACCTGGTATGTCATCTCATACTTCTTCTCCTTCTCAAGCGTTTCAAACCCGCACCGGTTACACTTCAAGTAGACTTTGTTATCTTTCTTAGTCGGCACAAGTATAGAGCCACATTTCGGGCAGAACTTAACCATGGGCTCACCGGCACACTCCCATACATATGCTTTAAAAACGGCTTATAAACACTTCACCCGTAAGCCACGTTAAGGCGTGGACCTGTCTCGGCCCCGCGATGGGATTTCACAAACCATCAGAATGGCCGGGAAGTGGCGCCCGATCCCAGCTCAGGGCGGCTGCGAGGCCTCGCGGACCTCACGGCCGCCCTGACGTGGCCGGCTTAACTTCCGGGTTCGAAATGAGACCGGGTGTTACCCGGCCACTGTGGCCGGGTCGGGCGCCAGGCTTTTAATAGCACTAAATGGGTTTTTAAAGTTTGCCCCGTTCTACGGCGTATATTCCTTTTAGCTTAAGGTCCTCACCGCACTGGGGGCACTTGCCTTTCACTAGCCCTATGAAGTCTCCCGGTTCGAAGTCCTTTTCCACCCTGTAGTTGCACTTTACGCATACTAAGAGCTCTCTGACGACGTACACCGTCTTACGGGGTCTTCGACTATAAGACTCGTACACTAGGTAGAGCACAATTATCAGGAACAGTATGATGGCGATTACGCTTGTGTAGTCTTCTGGCATCGCCCCATCCCCCGCTCAGCCCGGTATACCCATCGTGTTGCCTATGCCCGCGACGATGATCGTCGCGTTGTTGGGGGTCGTCTCCTCGATTATTTTTTCGAGGTACAGTACCGCGCGCTCGCACGCCTCGAATATCACCTTCCTCATAGTTGTAATGGCCTCCTTCAAGTCCATTTTAATTACAAGGGCCCTTAGGGGTATGTTGTACCTTGATGCCGCTCTTTCAATTGCTATCTTCTCTGGGCCCGGATCCCCTATCGCCGCGCCCACCCCTTCAGCTATGAAGCCCGACTCCTCACCTTCGAGCTTGAGGGCAGCATCTATTGTAACTATCAAGTCCACCCCCCCTTTGAGCTCGTCAACTATTTTATCTATTACAGCGCCCGGGTGGCCTACATTACTACCCGGACCTTCAGCCTTGACTATTATCAGGCGCCGCCCCCTGTAAACCGCCTCAATTATGCTCGTATCGTCCATGACCTTTCTCGACCTGATCGTGCTCTTCTCAAGTAGATTATACACTACTAGGGGCCCCGCCCCGTCGCCTATAGGCCTTCCTTGCATGAAGGCATCTAGCGCTTCGTGGTATATCTGGACCGTTCTCAGTATTTGCGGCATTAGGTACTGTAGCTGCATTATAAGGATGAAGTTGTTCTCCTTTTCACCCAGGAGAAGGTAGTGCTTTACGACCTTGTAGATCACGTTTATGGCGGCGACAACGGAGAGGGAGGATTCCACTAGGCTCCTCTCGTACCTGCCGAGGCCCGGTAGCGCGGATTCCAGCATCCTTCTCACGCTACTCTCTGCTGTACGCAGTAAGTGGTCCATCCTCTTTATTATGTCCGTAGGCTCTATCTCCACCGGCTCTATCGTAAAGAACTCTAAAACCCTGCTTAACGGGGCCTCAGGCGCCTTAACTCCCAGGTTTCTGAGCATGTTCCGTACTTTCACCTTGTCCTCTTCGAGCAGGCTGTGAATGGCGTTGAGCTTGACCTTTATTTCGAAAATCCATAGCTTGAGCTGTATTTTCTGGTTTAAGCCCGTGATGATCAGTATGAACATGACGATCCATAAAATCTGCACTATTAGTGAAAAGTCGCCATTCACGCCGGACACCGACCTAAAGGCAGATATTGGGCAAAGAATATTTTATAGGTGTTAACTAGTGGACCGGCCGGGATTTGAACCCGGGACCTCCGCCTCTCCTCGACCTCGGTATTGGTTTTAGAGACCATGCAAGGGCGGCGCTCTTCCAGGCTGAGCTACCGGCCCACCCTTTTATCTAATAAAGCCCTATAGAGGGTTTAAAACCCGTTAACTACCTAGTTATCCTCGCCTCTTTGAGCTCTTCTAGTAGCTTCACCGTTTCTTTACACGAGAACACCTTTCTCTGGATTTCACCCAAAAACCTCGCCAGGGCCTCAGCAGTTGCCGCTTTCAAATCGAGCGGGTGTAATTTGCCCTGTACGTAGAGCTCTTCTAGCTCATTCGTGCTGTGAATGTCTATTGGCCCCCCGTACTCGGCCGGCCTTTTCACGTGCAGCACGAAGCGGGGTTGCTGGAAGAGAATGTACTTGTTTATTTCAATTACGGGGTTGTACTCTAAGACCCTGGCAGGGCAGTACGCCTTCATGATCTTGGATTCGACTTCTGCGGGAGGGTCGTGCACGAATACGGCTGTCTCCGGCTTGCTTTTGCTCATTTTAACCTCGACGAGGACTTCGTCGGCCTCTCCAGCGCCTTTGACTGGGGTCTTCTTGGTGGGGCCTAGAAGCCCCGAGATTATTGGTGTGTGGATCGCGACGGGCTTCTTCAGTCCCAGCTTCTCCGAGAGGTCTCTCGTCAACATATGCGCCTTGCGCTGATCGAGGCCTCCGAGGGCTATGTCGAGGTCTAGGTAAAATATGTCAGTGACCTGCATCAACGGGTATATCAGCTTGGAGAAGTCCGTTTCCGCCTCACTCGCTGTCCTGCCCATGATCGTCAAAGCCCTCTTCACCCGGGCCAGGCTCGTTCTCTTGGCCACCCTTATTAATAACTCCCAGTACTCCTTGTTTCTCACCAGGTCCTCCGCGTCTACGAAGCGTACGCGGCCTACATCAACCCCCACTGCTTCTAGGACTTTTCTAGTATACCTGGCTGCCTTTCTAATGAGCTCCATGTTTCCTCCGAGCTTATCGTTTATGTATGCGTGCCACGTCGCCTCGAGAACGTAGAAGTCCACTCCCGCGTCTACGAGGTCCTTTACCTTGAACATCCAGATGAGCCATCCCACATGTACCAGTCCACTTGGCTCGAAGCCTATGTACCCCTTTAAGCTCCGCCCCTCTGAGAGGAGCTTTACCAGCTCCTCCATGGTTACTACTTCAACTGCGTTCCTCACCGCTAGGTTGAGCTTCTCTTCCAGCTCCATCAGCATAACCTAACACGTATTGCTGGGCTTTACGGGTATTTATAACTCTCTCCAGGTTTAAGCACTACAACCACGGTAGTAGTTTTCTCCTCCACGAGCTTCTTGAACTCGTAGGGGTCTGCTTGAATGAGAGGAAACGTGTTGTAGTGCATTGGTATGACTACCTTGGGTTTAATCATCTCCACCGCCTTGACCGCCTCCTGAACGCCCATGGTGAAGTGCCCTCCGATCGGCAACAAGGCTACGTCGGGGCCATAGAGCTCGCGTATGAGCGCCATTTCGGCAAATAGGCCGGTATCGCCTGCGTGATATAGCCTTAGATCCCTACCAATGACCACGATGCCCACGGGCGCCCCTCGCTGGCTACTGTGCATGGCGGGTGTGAGAACTATCCCTAGATCAGGTACTTTGAGCGCCCCTCCAATGTTTCCTCCAATACCCTTCACGCCACGCTCCTCGGCGTATACCGCTATTTCGTATACGCCGACTATGGGGGCGCCCGTAATTCTCGCGAGCTCTACCGCGTTACCCAGGTGGTCCCCATGATCGTGCGTGACGATGATGTAATCTACCTTTTTACCCTCATAATCCCTAAGCTTGACGGGGCTTAAGGGGTTTTCAACCCAGGGGTCTACTAGGAGGGTCTTCTGCTGCCCGTCAAGCCCCGTCAAGGTCACCTCGAAAAAGCTGTGTCCAAGGTACCTTATCACGCCCATGCACTACACCACCTACCTAAAATACTATTAAATAAAGTCCTCGTTATTTAAATACTGTCTAGGGAAGGTGGGTTGCTCGGCGAGGAAGCCATTTCGAAGCTGCTGAAAGCGGGCGAGATCGCCAAGAAGGCGCTGGAACGCGCCACCAAGATTACGAGACCCGGAGTTAGGGTTCTCGACGTAGTCAACTCCATAGAAAACTACATTAGGGAGCTTGGAGGGGCGCCCGCCTTCCCGGTTAATGTCGGGATAAATTCAGTAGCCGCGCACTACACGCCGCCGTACGGAAACAACCTCGTCATCCCGGAGAACTCCGTTGTTAAGGTGGACGTGGGCGTTCACGTTGACGGGTACATAGCCGATACCGCTGCGACGTTGGCGTTTAACCCGGTTTACGAGGGGCTGGTGGATGCGCCTAGAAGGGCGCTGGAAAGGGCGATAGAGGTAGTGCGTCCTGGTGTCAGGGCCTCCGAGGTGGGCAGGATCGTAGAAGAGGTCATTAAGTCCTCGGGGTTTAAGCCAATTAAGAACCTAAGCGGACACGGCATTGAGAGGTACAGGATACACAGTGGCTTCGTAATACCTAACTACAACGACCACCTCAACAGGCAAAAAATCGGGGAAGGGGTCTACGCGGTCGAGCCTTTCGCAACAGATGGTGCCGGGCTCGTTAGGGAACTTAACTCCATCACCATCTACGCCCTGAAGCCTACTTCGCGCCCATTACCTGCGCAGGTAAAGGACTTCTATGAAATGATCTATAGGGAGCGGCGCGAGCTACCCTTTACCACTAGGTGGTACATTCGCGGAGTGGAGGGGGCAGCGCGCGTCCAGGACATGATAAACGGCCTTAGAAAGGCCCGGTGCCTCGTGGAATATCCCGTTCTAGTTGAGAGAAATAATGGTATTGTAACACAGTTCGAGCACACTATCGTAGTAACGGAAAAAGACGTGATCGTGATAACCGCTTAGCCTGAGGATGCGAGAAAATAATCGTTTTAAGTGGAAAAATTCGGTGACCGCTCCTTTAGTTGAGCTAAACGCTCCTTGTTGCTACTTTATCTTCTCCTCGACGACGATCATCGTGACGGTCGTCCTAATGTCGGGAAGCTTCCTTATCCTGTTCGTTACTATTTCCCTTATCCTCTCGAGGGTGTCGGTTTCTATCTTTACGACGACGTCATAAGTCCCGTAAACTATGTAGGCTTCCTTAACCTCCGGGATCTTCATCAGGTCCTCGAGAACCTTGCTTTCAGCACCTATTTCAGTTTGAATTAGTATTATCGCGGCCTTCTTGTTTTCAGGCATTTACACCCCCTCGCCAATATTAGTACCTAGAAGATAATAAGCTTCACGTCGAGGGCTACACCATGGGCATTCGCGTGTACGCTATTCTCTACTATGAAGATGACCCGGGCAAGAACACGGCGTTGAAGATGATAAAGATGGGGATCGCCGAGCCCATTAACAAGAGGGGTGTTCGGGGGGCCCCTGTAGTGTTAAACCCGTTTAGCAGGGTGTACCTAGGCGCGTGGCTTAAGGAAAGGATTCTTAAACACGGCATAGTGGTGGTAGATGCTAGCTGGAAGAAGCTTAGTGCAGGGAGATTCAAGGGCATCCGAGGCCTTCACGTTAAGCTCCCTCCACTGTTTCCGGGTAACCCGGTAAACTATGGTAAGCTCTGCATGCTCTCAAGCGTAGAAGCCGTTGCAGCCGCAGTATACCTTACGGGCTTCTTGGAGTACTACGAGAAGCTACTGGGTCTCTACAAGTGGATGGCAACCTTTCACGAGCTAAACAAGGAGCTACTAGAAGAGTACTCGAAGGCCGGTAGCAACGAAGAATTAATGGAGGTAATAGCTGAGTGCTGGGGTAACGAAAACCCATGCAATATGGTAAACTCCGAGAATGGCGGAGGGGCCGGGGCGTAACCCGTGTTCTGTCTACCCGCATCTGTCTAAGCGGCCCATACCGGTCACGCGGCACCTCATCCCGGGCCCGGGCCTTACACCGCGCGGGCCGGCCGTTTCAACGCCTCCACCACGGTCCTCTACCATTTGCGACCCCCGTTACCGGGGGTTGGATGGTGTCATCGCCATCTCGTAGTGGCCGTACCGTTTCTGTGCCGTTGCCACGGGGGCTACCCGTGCCCCTTACGGGGCCGCGCTGCCGCGGGGTGCACGGAGTTTCCTCACCCTTCACTAGGGCATCTGGGCGTGAGCGGGTCCCCGGCCCCCATTTAATTGTATGTTTTACGCGTCTCTTAAGCAATTCCCCGGGGGGCACGGAGGGGGTTGTGGAGTCGCAATTGAGGGGTCGAACCCTTGGTTAAAACGAGCTCGGTGCTCTTTTCAGCACTCCCCCCTATCCTTCAACTGCGAGGTAGCCTACTACATGGCTACCATTGCCTGGTCATAGTAGGGAGATTAGGTACTTATGAAGGGTATTAGCATCCAGCTTGTTTACTGTCTATTGTGTATTCAACTTCATTATACAAACACCATCCAGTAAACGTGACTACTGCTTTTGCACTCCAATTTGGTAATCCAGTTGAAGGATAGGGGGGAGTCCTTGAGGTGTGGTTCCAGCCGCAACTGGGGGGTCGAACTCCCCGGTTATAATGAGCGTTCATTTGACGTTCATGTCGGAACAGGGCGTGTACAGTCGCAGCCATCCCCCAGAACAATTGGTTTTAAATGGAATTGTTACCGGGTCGTGTTTTTATTTTCGCAACGGTTCAAATGTAGTAGAAGGGGATTTAAGTCATGAGTACTGATGCTGAGAGGGTTCTGGTAGTATCCAAGAAGCCCATTAAAGAGTACTTAATTGAGATCGCGCTACTGTTCCAGGAAAGTGCAGAGGTAGTCGTGCTGAAGGGGCATGGCAGGTTCATTAGTAAGGCAGTGGACCTGTACAACGCGGTCCTATACCGGATGAAGGATAGCGTTGAGCTCGTTAACGTATCAATTGGTAGCGATGTTGTCAAAGGCAAGGTTAAGCCTTATATCGCCATTAAGATTAAGAGGAGGTACTAGCGCGGGCTCGATGAGGCCTAACCCCGCTAGGGAGAGCAGAACACCCTGTATTGCCTCGTACCCCGTAACCTCCCCTCTAGAGATCATGTCCACAACGGCCTCCATCTTCCTCGTCACCTCTACGGAAACCAGCTCAGGATAGTGCTTGCTGAGGAACTCGTACACCTCAATACCTCGCTTAGTGGGAATGAGCTTTTTCTTGACCTTAGATTCCACGACGTAGCCGTGCCTCCTAATACTCGACAGTATCTTGGAGTATGTGCTGGGCCTACCAATAGAAAGCCTCTTCATCAAGAGCACGACGTCACCACTACTGTATAGCGGCACCATACTAGAATCCACGATCTTGACGTCGCGGACCTTGACGCTAAACCTGTCAAGCCCCTTCAGCTCGCTGTAAACTTTAACGGGCTCAACCAGGTTGAAACCACCCTCCAGGATGCTAGTATAGACCTCCACTCTGCCCAGGACGTTGTCACCTAGCGTGATGGAGTACACTGCTTTAATGGCCTTAAACGGCTTCATCTGGCTTGCAATGAACCTCCTGAATACCAAGCCGTACAGCTTTAGGTGAAGGCCTGTTAACGGGATGACAGCGGGCACGATGCCCTCCTCAACCGCCTGTACCAGGCCCTCGGGGTCTAGCGGATAAACCGGCCGCACGGCTTCGTGTGTTCCCTGCGCGCCCCAGTGACTCGGCTTAAAGTACTCTTTAAGCCCCCGCGAAGAGAGGTACTCGGAAGCAACCTTCATCCCAGTTGAGCTAACGTACGTGCAGTCAGTTCGATGGTAAGTTATTAGGCCGGACTCGAAGAGGTCTTGAGCGGTTCTCATTGCGACATCGACGGAAATACCGTACTTCGCGGCATCCGCGAGTAGCTCGTCGGTGGTGTACGGTGGCTTCGGATGTACCTCAACCACCTCCTCGGATTCCCTGATCACCGTCAACTCGGATGTACATCTCAACGCTTCAACCAGGTCCACCTGGTGTCTCTCTAGGTGAATTGAAAATGAGTACTTTAAGGGACTATCGGTTGTGATTATCACCTTCTTGCACTTCTTGTTGACGTGCTCTCTATACCTTTCGATGACTAGCCCTAAAACGGGCGTCTGAACCCTGCCGGCACCCAGGTACTTGTGGCCATATGTGCTTTGCAGTTTGTAACTGAGTGAAAAGCCCAGGAACCTGTCAAGCACTCTCCTGTATATCTCGGCCTCGACGAGCTTTCTGTCGATGTACCGTCTACTCTGGATAGCCTTTAAGAGCTCAGATAGCGTAATTTCGTGGAGCTCGATGCGCCAAATACTCCTGTTAAAGGGGCGGAGCGCTACGTAGACGTCGTACGCTATTTTCTCCCCTTCAAGGTCGGGGTCCGTGGCAATGTAAACCTCTTCAACCTCTGTGGCGAGTTTCCTGAGAACAGCGATGACTTGCTTGGAGTCCGAGTACATGAGGCTACCGCACCTGGGGCACTTCTCGTAGTCGACAAACTGCGTTCCACAAAGCCTACACTTCTTAATGGTCGTGTAGATCGGCGCAATAGTGGAGGGCTTCACCAAGACCCCGTAAAACCCGCACTCACTGTTCACGGTTAAGTCGTATACGTGGCCCCGCGTTGCGACCACGTTGAACTCGACTACCTCACTGCCTAGTTTAACTGGAATGGAGTACACGTTGACATCCCCGATCCTCCGTGCAGACGGCCTCCCAAAAAACCTAGCAATGGTCTTGGCTTTCGTAGGCGATTCCACTACCAGTAGGACTGAGCGGTATGCCAGTTCAGTGCCTTCGGAGCCCTCCCTGCTCGCCACCACGTACTTCTTTTCCTCGAAGAGGGAGACGTTATCCAGCGGCTTAAACTCCACGTCTCTACTAAAGGCTTTGAGCCTGCTTTCTAGCCCGGCGACTAAGTTTTTCAAGTCGTAGTGCTCTACTATCAGTGAGAAGCCGCGGGTCATCCTGTTCCCCATCAGCCGGCTCGTCCTGCCAGATGCCTGGATGTAAGTCATAGTGTCCGGTATCAAGGCAAGGTACTTGTCTCCTGAACGAACCAGCGTCATTGTTCCAACAACCATGACGCGCTCCCTATCCAGCGCCTCCTTCACAGCACTTAAAGCCCTGGAATAGGCTTCCTTTATTTCCCGGTACTGCGCCGATAACTTGTGCACGCTTTCAACGGCGCTCTCGGGGATTTTACCCGCTAAGCACAGGCTAAGCACCCTTCTCTCAGACGGTGATAATGTAAGTGACTTCTTACGAACCTCTACCGCGAGCTTCTTTAGGGCCGGGTCACCCCCCCTACCTGAAACCTCGATCAGGATCCTCGAGAGCATGTTCAACTTCGCAAGGAAGCTCTCCAAGCTAACGGCAAACACCGGCGTCCCGAGGAAAATGGCGTACCTTATGTGTACTGGCGAGTCCAGCCCCCTCACGCTGGTACCGTAGTACGTGGAGTACCCCACCAGGACGTCCAGCGAGCCCTTCGTAAAGTCGGCGATTGCCCTATAGGTAGCAGGTGATGCCTTCAAGCCCATCTTTTCGAGCTCGCCAAATATTCTCTCAACGACGCGCTCGTAGGCCTCTCTGAGCGGGTGGCGTGGAGAGATGTACAGCAGGCAGCCCTTTCCAAGGGCGCTCACGACGCTTAGTACGTGTTTAGCGAGCTCCTCGGGGTCTTTTACGAGCACATAGCTGTCAGTCACGTTGCGCCCATACACGGTTATCCCAGACAAGTCCACTTTTAACAGGTCTTTTAGCAGTCTACCTGCAAGTCCACGGCTCCTACCCGTGGCAGAGGCTACAACAAGCTGACTGGACCTGGTGGATGTGAGCTCTGCTTCGAGCTCCCTATCGAGTTCGATGAACTGCTTGACTAGCTCGTCTACGTTCTTACCGTATGCCCTGCCCAGTAAAATCCTCCAGAGGAGGTTTAATCTTCTCTTCGCCAGCTCTACCGATCTCTCGCTGTAGCCTAGTAGCCTTACGAGGTTATAGACGCCCCTCTCGTTCTTTATGAGGCTATCCACGTCATCTACTATTACAACATCTACTTTGCATCTTAACAGGGCTTCATGGTTCTTTAGCAGGAAGTTATTAGTCACTACGAGTAGCCCGAAGTCGCAGTTCTCGATGCGGTTGAGGACGATTTCGCGGCTTCTTCTGGACTGGTTAGAGTTATAGCACAGGATCTTGGAGGGGTCTAGCCCCACCCTCTTAGCGAATTCCTCCACCTTTACATAGGTCTGGTTCAACAAGGACTTCGTGGGGGTAACGTAGAGCACTCTTTTTCCTCTAGCAACGGAGTGAAGCGCGTAAACCATGAGTAACGTGGTTTTGCCCACACCCGTGGGGGCGATTAAGACGGTGTTTTCGCCCCGTGTGAGGCGCTTCAACCAGTGCCTCTGCGCGCCCCAGGGCTTGAGCCCCGTCACCTTCTCGAAGAAGGATATGAGCTCTTCTTCGTTACTAGTAACGAAGCTCATGAGCGCGTTTAACGTGGGATCGCACCTGTGGGCACAGTTTTCACAGGATCCGCGAAGCTCTATGTCGGTTGAGGCGGCGTCCCCTCCGCAGATCGGGCACGCAGATTTGTACAGCGGAATGACAGCGTCCACATATCCACCCGTTGATCAAATGTAAAGTGGCGCGTGGTTTTTAAGGTGCAAGAGGATGTATTACCGTTTACATGTTTCACCTTAACTACTCCACCGCAACCACGCACCACTAGACCCGTAGAGGCACAACTAAGCTGAGGGTAGAGATGATTCTCTACTACCCTAATCCTCCAATAGCGTTCACGCTTTTTCAGCGGAGGGCATGGTTCGCACTCTATACCACGTTTCTCGCTAGCCTCCCATCAATGCCGCCAGTTAGAGGTCCCGGTAGGTGCCCAGTTAGCGTGGAGGGGCTTGGAAGGCCCTCTTAAAAGATTCGTGAGGACGCGAGGACGGGGGTGTTCAGCGGCCTTGCCCGGTAGAGAAAAGTTTTTAAATTTCACAGCTGTGAGTGATATTTTGAGATATAAGTCTAAGGGGATAAAGAAATGGCTCAGCCGCAAAGCGCAAACACAGTATTAGTAGGCAAGAAGCCTGTAATGAACTACGTAATCGCCGTACTAACCCTAGTGCACCAGGGGGTAAAAGAGGTATACATCAAGGCGAGAGGAAGGGCAATCAGCAAGGCGGTGGACACCGTCGAGATAATAAAGAACAGGTTCCTACCGGGCAAGGTCGACGTAGACGACATCAAGATTGGTAGCCAAACGCTGACGAATCCACAGGGCAGAGAGGCTAGAGTTAGCATTATCGAAATAAAGTTGAAAGTAAAAGAATAGCGTCCAGCCCTATAAGTGACGTCTGCGAATAAAATAAAATGATTTTTATAGGCGCGCAACCTACCACTATGCACGTAGATCCGCATGCCGCGCATCCCCTCAGGATCCTACATCAAGGAAATAAACCTCTTCGAGCCGGGAGAGCTTTACACCACCCTTAAAGAACTCGTAGACCTCGGCGTGGATAGAGTTGGGATCACGCACGAACCAGTGGTCATCGAGGTCGACGTCGGTGGCGAGCACCTGGCCATAGCAGTGGGGTTTCCCGCGCTTATCGTAGACATGGAGGCCGAGCCCCCCCTGCACGGAAGGGGGCGGGTCTTCCGCGTAGTGAAAGATGCGTGGGCTGAATACACGTGGGTGAAACCTGAACTGCTCGCGCACGTGGTAAAATCATTACTGGAATGTACGGGTTTAAGAGAAGAGCGTATGGAGTTGAGGCCACACGGCAATTGCCCTCCCTGTACCGCGGTAACAGTAGAGACCCTCGCGCTGAAGTACGCTCAAAGGCCCTGGATTGCCGTGATCGACGTTGAAGGCGTGGAGAAGCTCGTTACGAACGCGCTTAAGGAAAACAAGTTGGTGCTAGTAGCTTGCAGCGATGTAAACGCGTTTAAACCACTCGTGTGGCTAACTCTAGAGAACAGTGTAAGGAGCGTTCATTTCTGCTGTCCGAGCAGGCCGGAGGATTTCGCACCCATAATACAGGCTTTAATAGACGTGGTAGCTAGTAGCCCTTAGCCTGCTACAACCGCTTGCTATATGAAGTCACCCATCTCCGCTAGCTTGTGCTTCTCGACGTAGTACTCCTCGGGGGTCCTTTCCAATACAATCTCGTATAGCACCGCGCGCACTCCGCTGGCCTTGGGCCTTAGGAGCCTTCCCAACCGTTGAATGAACTGTCTCCTAGAACCGGTACCGGACACTATTATGCCGACGTTCGCATCCGGTATGTCCAGCCCCTCGTCTCCGACCGTTGTGACCACCAGGATTCCCTGAGAAGAGTTCCTGAAGACCTCCAAGACGTTCTTTCTCTCGGCCTCGGGGGTGTCGCCGGTCAGTAGTAGGCTGCCCAGCCTTTTCGCGACCTCTTTAGCCTGGTCGACGTACTGCGTGAACACTATGACCTTACTGCCCTTCTTGTACTCGGATAGCGCGAGCTCTACTGCTTTCTCAATTTTTGCTATCGACTTCGCTAAGAGCATTTTCATTTCGCTGTGTACTCCGAGAGCCTCGGCAGCTTTAGGATTACCGCGGCGGGCTTCTTCCAGTATTTCCTGGAACTTCTTTCCACCTGCAAGGGCCCTGTACCTTCTCCGCAGCTCTTCGTATAGTTTGCGCTCCTGCGGGCTCATTTTAACCTTAATCGTTATAATGGCATATGGCGCCAGATAGCCCTTCTCCGCCAGCTCGGATGGCGATTTATAGTACACTATCCCGCCCAGTAGGGGGAATAACTCCTCGTGCTTGCCATCCTCACGAGTAGGGGTAGCGGAAAGCCCCATTCTGTAGGTGGCGAGGCTGTGAAGCGCTATGTGCCTGAACTTCTCGGCCGGCAGATGATGGACCTCGTCCACCACGATCATGCTGAAGTGCGGTGAAATAGCATTTATGTTCCTGAAGCCGCTCTGATAGGTGGTAATGGTGATTGGCGCCAACCTCTTCTCCTCACCGTAAAACAAGCCGATTATGCCTGCCGGCAAGGTAGTGTACTCCAGTATGAAGTCACGCCACTGGAATACCTGCTCCTTGGTGTATGCGACGATGAGCGTCCTCGCGCGTAACCTCACGATCGCGGCTATGGCGATGAGGCTTTTTCCGGAGCCCGTGGGGAGGGCTATCACTCCGCGGCACTTGTTTTCAAACCACTTATCTAAGGCTTCCTCCTGATAGGGCCTAAGTTTCACGCCCTTTAGCTCGGGCTCGAGCCCGAGATGCTTCTCGCGTAAAATGTTATTTACATCAATAAACCGTAAGCCCAGATTCTTGAAGTAGTTCGCTACTTCCTGCACGTAGTACGGTAATACCTCCACTACCACCTTGTCGTCCATTACCTCACTGCGCTTAGAGCCGGTCCTCTTCAAGTGCTCTTTAACTACGTTATACACGAGCCTCGACAGGCGTATTCGTATAACCCCCTTGGTGGGTGACCACTCGAAGACCGGGTAGTAATCTTCGAGCGCCCTTTCAACGTCGCCCATAGAGCCCTCGATCTCCGCGGCGTATTCCTCTAGCAAGCCCTTCACGTCCTCTACTAGGTATCCGTTTCTCAAAGCCTTCTCGATGTTGACTTTGAACTTCTTGTAGCCTGCTTCGTAGCCCAGGTAATCGGCTACTTTAAGCAGCTCCTGGAACTCCTCCTCTTCAAGCCACCTCTTCACCCTGAAAACTATGGGCAAGGAGATCACTCCCCTGCAAGCTCTTTAATCTCTTCGTAGTCCACGGGCTCGTAACCTCTCCACTCAGCGCTAATGCCTCTGCAGAGCAAATAGTATACCCCGAGACTATGTTCTTTCATCACGTAAAAAACACTCGTACCCGTACTAGTGTTGCTTACAATTAAGGAGGCGTGTTTAAATAGGAGGTGCACCCGCTCATCAACCTCAGTGCTAGAACTGACAGTTACAGACACGCCTACCAGTTCAGCCCAGCAGCTACCGGGCTCTAGCGATATATGAATATACACACATATCGTAAACTCGTAGCACGCTCCGCAGACCTTCACGTACTCCAGTTCAAGGGCTGCGGCCTCGATAACAGCTTCTTCGATGTTCTTAATTTTAAATTTGTTAATTGCTGGTTCTAAACGACACTCATAGCTCAAGCCGCTCGCCGCGTGGGTTTGTCATCAGTAGTCTCAGTACTTAAAACCCCGCTCATCGCCTTAAATATAAAGACTTCAAAACACCTTATTAACTACTAGAATGGTGCTCTAATTTTGCGGGCTTGGAGTAGGAGGGTACTGATAATAAGAAGACCCCGTGAACGGGAAGTAGAGCTGTTCGCCGAGAAGCTTGTAAAGGCCTACGGACGTAGCAAGGCCGACAAGGTTAAGATGAGGCTCCTGGCCTCGGAGGTCTTGAGGCTAGTAAAACCCGTACTCTCGTACAGGGACCTATACGAGCTGACCGGTCTCCCGGAATCGGTATTGTGCAGGTACGTGAAGGGGTCTATAATACCGGGCTTCGATCACGCCGTGAGGATACTAGCCAAGACCGCGTTGTCCCTAGATCTGGGGTACCTCCTAAAGGACCTTGTTGAAAGGGAGAAAAGCCCAATAATAGACCTCCTCAGAGTGTTAAAAGACCCCTACATAGCGAGGTTACTGTCCATTATGATAATGCTCGACCTCGTTGACAAGCAGATAACGAAGATCGTGGCGACGGCGGAAGCCGTACTCCCGATCGCAACGATGCTTTCAACGGAGTTTGGGGCACCAATAGTCCTCGTGAAGAGAAAAAGCTACCCCGGAGTACAGTACTACAGCATAACCGTGATGAAGGGGCCCAAGGACATAGAAATACTCTACCTAGACAGGGACTTAATCACGCGCAAGGACAAGGTGCTTATTCTCGCAGATGTCGTGTACACGGGTAAGACACTGGAGTCCGTAATTCACATGCTGGCGAAGTCGAGGGCAGAAGTAGTTGACGTCGTGGTGGTAATGGGGCTTGGGTCTGCATGGGAAGAGAGGCTTCAACCGTTTAAGGTGAAGGTGCTCTCAACCGTTCCCTTCGAGATCTAGGCGTCGCCGCTGATCGGCGGATTTTAATAAAAAGGGGGAATTTGGGTTATCAGTGCTTGGTGGTAACGAACATGTCTATAGAGGAAACAGTTAAAGTAGACTCGAAAGGACGCATTACAATACCATCTGCCATACGGGAGTTGTTTAACATACGTGAAGGAATGTACCTGCTGATGATTGCTGATAGGAACTCCAAGGAGATAAAGCTCGTACCGCTACCTATAGCAGCCCAATTATTGAAACTACGACTCGTAGTCGAAGACCGAACGGGCGTACTGGCCGAAATAACTAGGTTTCTCGCTTCTAGGAACATCGACATCGTATCCACGAAGTGCATAGTGCTGAAAAGAGAGGAGCTCGGGGAGTGCGAGATGATCGTGGATATGGGGAGAAGCGGGATATCGGACATCGACACGATCGAAGACGGGCTCAAGACCCTTGAACCGGTTAAAAACGTCGAAATAGTAAAGATGGTGTAGCGTTGGGAGGCCTAATGAAGCGCGTTCAAGTGGGGTGTTGTGGGTTCCCCACGGCGAGGAAAAGGTACTACGAGCTACTCGGCGTGGTTGAACTCCAAAATACCTTCTACGAGTTACCTAGCTTGGAATGGGCCCAGGAAATTAGGCGTGAAGCCCCTGAAAGCTTTGAATTTACCGTTAAAGCGTGGCAAGTCATCACTCACCCCTACACGTCACCGACTTGGAGAAAGATGAAGAAGAGGCCCGCGGGTAGCTTGGAAAACTACGGTTACTTAAAGCCCACGCGCGAGAACATTGAGGCGTTTGAGAAGACCTTGGAAATAGCGAAAGCCCTCAAAGCGAAGATAGTAGTTCTTCAAACGCCATCAAGCATGCCCGCAACGGAGCAGACAATTAAGCAGGTGAAGGAGTTTTTCGAAAATGCTGCGTCTTGTGCCGGAGGTAATGTAGTCATCGGCTGGGAAGTGCGGGGTCCCTTGCTCAAGCTACCGGAATTGAAGGTGGTCTTCGAGAAGTTCGATGTATTGCACGTAACCGATATATTTAAGAGTAAGCCGCTTTACAGGCACAACATGGGCGTGCTCTACACGAGGCTTCACGGAATAGGTCCAGGCGAGGTGAACTACAGCTACAACTACACTGACGAAGACCTGGTAAAGCTCTGCTCCATGCTACTAGAAGAGGAGTTTAAGACCGGCTACGTAATGTTCAACAACGTGAAAATGCTAGACAATGCTATAAGGTTCAAGGAAGTAGCGTCGCAAAAGTTCGCCTTAAAAACCGAAGGGTTCGCCTCTACGGTTTAAATAAGTTCAATATGTTTTCTGGAATTGGCGGGCGGATTACCCCTCGCTCAGTAATTATGGCTGACACCAGGTCGGGGTCCGTTACGTCAAACGCGTAATTGAGCACATTGACGTCTTTTAACGTTATCAGGTTGCCCTGCACACGCTTGACCTCCTCGGGGTTCCTCTCCTCTATGATAACCCGGTCTATCGTCCTCTCCAAGTCAATAGTGCTTGTTGGTGCAGCCACGTAGAACGGTACACCGTGCCTCTTGGCTACTAAAGCCACCATGTAGGTCCCGATCTTGTTAACGACGTAACCGTCTTTGGTTATCCTGTCAGCGCCAACGACTACGAGGTCTACTAAGTTCTTTCTAACCACCATGCCTACGGCGTTGTCCGTTATGAGCGTTACGGGAATGCCCTCTCTCATTAACTCGTAAACAGTTAAGCGCGCACCTTGCAAAACAGGCCGCGTCTCTGTCGCGATGACCCTGATTTTCTTGCCTTTGTACCAGGCTATTCTAATAACTGCTAGCGCTGTTCCATAAGCTGAAGTGGCCAACGCGCCGGCGTTACAGTGCGTTAGTATAGTAGCGTTATCCGGTACGAGCTCGGCACCGTATTCACCAATCCTAATATTGGCTTCCACATCTTCGCGGTACACGTTTACGGCTTCCCTGAGCAGGGACTCCGCCAAGTAGTGCGTGTCGTTCGACCTCGCCGCCGCGTCTTCTAGAGCTCTGCCAAGTCTCGATACTGCGTAGAATAGGTTGTATGCGGTCGGCCTGGTCTGTAGCAGCGTTTCCATGGCAGACCTCATGTACTTCATGAATACCTCTAGCGGGTAGTCGGAGATCTTGAGGGCATAGGCACCTAGTACGAGGGCAGCGGCAACCCCTATGGCAGGTGCCCCTCTAATTTCCATGTCTATTATAGCCCTTGCAACTCTGAAAGGGTCGTTCGAACACACTACTTCCTCTGTGTGTGGTAGTTTCAGGGTGTTCATCCAGCAGAGGGTTTTCGAAGACTCATCGAACCAAACGCCCTTCACGATTAAAGGGTACGAGTGCTCCATATTCAACTCCCAATTCGTTACTCATTGCAGTAGAAGGAAAATAGTGTTTTGTAAGGACTTTGAACTGTTTAAACGAGGGTATTGCCGCGCGAAGCTAAAGAATGAAGCCTCCTATTTTGTCACTAAACCTCATGATCTCCAGGAACACCAGCTTACCGTCCTTGAAGCCTAGCGCGATGTCGCCGTCTTCGCTCAAGACCTCCTCGTCAGCCACCCTCTCGTCGCCGAAGTATATGTACAATATGTCGTTTTGTCTATCATACTCCAACTCTATATTTGCGGGGACCTTAACCGTGTACAGCCTTTCCTCCAAGAACTCCACCTAGAGCGGCGATAGCACGACATCCGTGAAGTCCAATGGAAGCGGCTTGTTCTTGGCCCTGTACTCTTCGTACTTTCTTTCGAGGAAACTCTTAAATACTGGGCACGCGTCGAACTTCCCCTCCCTATCGCACCTGGCGCCCATCGCTATGAAGCACATTTTAGTCCTCTTGTCGAAGTATGGGCACATTTTGTGGTACTGCTTCGCGCTTTTAAGAATCCTATTTACCCATTTCTGCTTCTCGTCAGCCTTCTTCTCCTGCTTCTCCATCAAAGCCTCTACGAGGTCCTTTTCAGATATTCTCGTTGAAGACATCTTCGCATCACCTCATTGCTCAACTTCAATAATTTTCACATACTCCTAAATATAATTACCGGTAGGTGTGCTCTGCCGTGCTTAAGGACGGCGTGCTAAATCAGCTTAGAAGAGCGTATGGAAGCCTAGCGCTTAAACTCGTGGAGCTACTAGCACTCCCTTCTAAGAGGCTCTACGTGCGCGTGAACACCATCAAGGCCACTAGGGAGGCTGTGATCGGGTTACTTGGTAAAGAAGGCGTAATAGCGCACCCTGACGAGTACGTTCCGGACGCAGTGTACTTCGAAATCGAAGGTCCCTTCGCACTGGAGTGTCCTAGCAGTAAGACCATAACAGTAGACGTGAAGACGGCTGTATCACTACTACTTGGTGCAAACCTGTACAGACCAGGCGTGTTAAAGGCCAAGCCGTTTAAGGAGGGCGAGCTCCTGCTGGCCGTTACCGGGAAGGGGGTCCCCGTGGCCTGCATTAAGGCAGTACACTCGTACAGCGAAATACTGTACAAGCAGCGTGGCCTAGTTGGCATAAATGTCTGTTCTCCCTATAAAGCACCCAGAATAGCTGATACGGAGGCCTACATTAAGGGGCTGATCTACCCGCAGAGCGCTCCTAGCATCATCACGACGCACGTGCTTAAACCCCGTGCTGGCGAGCTGGTCATCGACATGAACGCCTCTCCCGGAGGCAAGACAAGTCACATCGTTCAATTAACGCGCGGAAGATCGCGAATAATCGCGATAGACAGGAACGAAAAAAAGGTCGAAGAACTGCGAACAACCCTCACTAAGCTCGGCCTCTTCGTAAACGTGATCGTGGTGCCAGCAGACTCCAGGTACGTTCACGTGGATTTTAACGTGCATAACGCGGACAGAGTACTTATAGACCCTCCGTGTAGTAACCTGGGGGTCCGGCCACTCCTAGATTATACTAGGACGCTCAAAGATGTAACCAGTCTATCGAGTTACCAGAAACAGTTCTTGAAGGCGGCGAGCGGCATCCTCAAGCCGGGAGGCGTGTTAGTGTACTCGACGTGTACCCTGACCGTGGATGAGAATGAGGAAAACGTCGTATACGCAGTGGAAGAGCTTGGTCTCACCCCTATGGAGCCCGAAGAACCCCCACCCTACGCCGAGAAGGTGTCGTATAAGGGAATAGTGGCTTACAGGTTTTCGCCCTTCACCGAGGACATGCCCGGGTACTTCATAGCAGTTCTTACTAAGTAGATCTTCTCCTCGAAATCTCTGTACCGCATAGCGGGCACGTCTCCTCGCCTGGCTTACCGGGTACGTAGCCGCACGTTGGACACATAGCTATGAATCTTCTCAGCTCTCGGATTCCATGCGTCCTTAATGGCTTGAAGCTCACTCCTAAGTGTGCAAGAAGGTTCTCGAGCTCATAGTCATCTGTTATGACCACGACCTCCGGATAGGAGCTCCGTAATTGTACTGCCAAGGCGGCTACATCCAAGTCAGTTATCGAGAGCTTGTGTACGCTACCTATTTTAACGGCAGCCTGCATTACTGTGCTTACATAGGGTTGCCGGGGAGCTACCGCTTTCACAAGGCCCAGATCGATAGCTTCCGCGAGGGCGGTCCTGTTCTCGTGGTCTTTGACTTCACAAACAGCGCTAGGAGTCGTATACGTGTCAATGTCCAGCCTCGGGATAAGCCTATAGTACTTCGCCAGTAGCGCCCCCGTATCCAGTACCACTGCTACTCTTCTGCTAGAAGATGTGTCTACGTGACTCAAAAACAGCCCTCATAAGGTCTCTGAAGGGTTTCAGCCTTATAACCTTTACGTAGCCCAGGTTTCCAGGCAAGTCTACACTATCGTCTCTTTCGAGGACCGAGAAGAGGTCTCCATCGAGGTACGCATATGCCCTGTTCCTCACCTTTATCGAAACGTTAGCGAAAGCCGGTATTACCATGCTAGTTACTCCGACCTGGAGGGGGTTTATAGGAGTTACTGTTAAGGCCTCTAGGAGCGGCGTTATTAAAGGGCCCCTGGCAGATAGGTTGTGCCCGCCTGAACCCCCCGCAGTGCTCACAATGACGCCGTCTCCTTCGAACGTTAGAGTCGTTCTTATTAGCGGCGACGTGATCTCAACCGTGTACTTGGAGACTTTGCCCAAGTCCGTGCTGACCACTACTAGGTCGTTGAGAAACGAAGCGCACTTCTGATCGTGGCAAGCACTCGGCATAGGTAAAAACTCCAGGTAAAAAGACCCACTTAGCGCGCTTTCAACCACATCGCCTATCTCCGGTAGCTCGTGTTCGTAGTAAACGTTCCTTCTACCGCAGGGGTACGGTAAGATGAGGGAAACGCGTGAAAACGCCTTGGCGGATCTCATGAACGTGCCGTCGCCCCCAATACTAACCACAAGGTCGGCGTCCTCTAAGCCGCTAAAAAACGTGCCTCTCGGTGTTGAGATGTCGTCTACGGTTAGCGTGAATACCTCGATACCACGTTGCTTAAACTCCCTTGCCGCTTTTTCTGCAATGCTCATGCACTTGTCTATAGGCTTGTAAACCACCACTACTTTGATGAATGGGCCCGCCAATACGAGCACCGCTACATCCTTTAAAATCTCCATTTAACAAATTATATTTGCGCCATTAACCATGTAGTATACTCCCAGAAGCGGGGTCGAGTCCGTGCAATGCCTCTATGTATAAGTATCGAGAGGACGCTTGCTGAGAGGGCTATTAAAGAACTACGAAGAAGGGGCATCCTCGACCGCGAGCACTTGATTACGAGAGCCGGTAATAGCGTAATCGTCCCAGTCAGGGTGAACGCGCCCGGCGAACTGGAATTATCGTTTACGAGACTACCCGTTTTTGAGTGCTCTCCCCCACTACGAGAAATCGTAAAGGCGCCCCTTCCATCACTCGACGTAGTTGGAAACGTCGTTATACTTAGAGAAAACGTACTGAAGCTCAGAAGAGCGGAAGACATCATTGCGGCCATTAAGCAGGTTTATCCACGCGTTAAAGCCGTGTGGGTTAAGGAGGAAACTAATGATGTTTTTAGAATACCCCTCCTAAAGCTCTTATGGGGTGAAGAGGTTAGGGAGATCACCGTGAAGGAGTATGGGATCGAAATGAGAGTCAAGCTGGGTGAAGTCTACTTTAATCCGAGGCTCGCGGAAGAACACCGCAGTGTAGCCCAGCTAACCAAGAACGGCGAAGTCGTGGTCGACGTGTTTAGCGGTATTGGGGGCTTTACGCTTCATATAGCCTCAATGAGAAGGTGCCTAGTAGTTGCCAACGATCTTAACCCAGTAGCATACGAGCTGCTCGTCGAAAACATTAAACTGAACCGGAGGAAGCTTAAGAGCACAATTATTCCATTAAACTCCGATGCGGTAGAGCTACCACATATCCTGAGGCAGGGTGTAGCCGACCGGCTGATAGCGGATTTCCCAATGAAAAGTACCGAATACTACGAGGTGTACGAAAAGCTTTTAAAACCACGAGGTATACTCCACCTGTACACGGTTTCAACGTGCTCTCCGGAGTACGCGAGAGCGAAGCTAGCCGGTGTTTTCGAAAACTGGCACATTGTACAGTGTAAACCGGTGCTCGAGTATGCGCCTAGAACGGAGATCTATAGATGCGATCTCGTTAAGCCCGATAACGTATAAATGAGCTGTGAGTACACTACCGGGATCCCTAAGCCTGTCTACCAGTTCACGTTTTAAGTCGGCAGCGGCTTTATTAGCCCTTATGCCTAGAGTTGCTGGTTCTATGTAAGCACTCTTACGGACAATAACCTTACTTCTATCACTTAAAATGAGGTCGGGGTGGCCTTCGGCTAGGACGAAGTCTTTGACGCCGCCGTTAACTTCGAGCACTATTACGAGTATGGAGTTAATCGTTTTCAAGCAGTTTTTAAACTCGTCACTTAGATCAAGGGCGCCCTTATCAGCCGCCAAGCCTATTATGCACTCTCCCCGCAACGTCAAGTGCGGGTCTTTTGTTATTTCCATGGTAGTCCTATGGGTTGCGGTGATGTTTTTATGACCCCTAGCTCGTATCACTTCGTAGCATATCATTGCGTACTCCGCTCGAAATCCCCAATTCTCGTACAGAGTATTAAGGAGGAATAACTTTATAACACTATAACGGTGTTAGGTAGTGAGTTTTGAAACGCAGAGAAAGAGAGTAGTGGAGCAATTAATTCTCATGGGGTACCTAAAGAGCCCGAAGGTGATAAAAGCGCTTCTAGCCGTACCTCGAGAGCTCTTCGTGCCTGAACACCTCGTTGAGTATGCATATGTAGACTCGCCCCTGCCTATAGGATATGGTCAGACCATAAGCGCCATTCACATGGTGGCGATCATGACGGAAGAACTTGACCCGGAGCCCGGCGATAGAGTGCTAGAAGTGGGTACGGGGTCTGGTTACCAAGCAGCAGTACTAGCCGAGATCGTGGCTAGGCATGATCCCAGCAAGCGAGGCCATGTATACACTGTTGAGAGAGTCCCGGGATTAGTGGAATTCGCGAAGAAGAACCTAGCTAGAGCGGGCTACGGCGAGTACGTTACAGTAATACATGGAGACGGAACCCTGGGATACCCGGACAAAGCGCCATTTAACAGGATAATAGTGACGGCGGCGGCCCCCAATGTACCGGGCCCCCTTGTAGATCAGCTCGCGGAAGGCGGCCGGCTCATAATACCCGTTGGCGATTTCTACATGCAAAGACTCTTGATCGCCGAGAAAAGGGGAGGCAGGCTACACAGGAGGTGGGGTATTGAGTGCGTCTTCGTTCCACTAATAGGTGAACACGGCTGGAAGATACGGGCCGAGTGAAGACCACTATTTCTTAGCGAACCACTTAGCCAGACCTTGCTGAGAACCCTTAATGTGCTCTCTATACGCTTTCATGAGCCTCTCTAAGGCATTCTTCACTCTCTCTTCGCTGAAATCGTGCTCTTTTACGAGGATCTCTACGACCCGGTTAGCGTCGGGCTCACCCCATTCAAGTTTATAGTTCCTCGTGACCGGTGGATTTAGGAAGTACTTCTTCACAGAAACCACGTCAACTTCGACGGGTGACCTGAGCATAGACTTGGGAATTTTCTCGAGGCCCCCATAGGCTTTCACTAACTGGTACGCTTTCTTCGGGCCCACGCCCTCAAACCCGTCCGGGTTGTAGTCCGTTCCAACGAGTATGCCTATGTCTATTAACGCTTCAAGCGTGATTCCCAGCTTTGAAAGCAGTTTATTCAACTCGATCACTTCGGGAAAGATCTCAACGTACTCCTCTTTCCTGGGTAGCTTTCTCTTGCCGCTGATTGTTAGGTTTCTTATCAGTCTCGGAGACCCGAAAAGTAAACTGTCATAGTCCTGCGATGCTGAAGCGTAGGTGTCACCGCACCTAGTCATGTAAGCTGCTTGGGCCTCGCCTTCTGCGGGGGCTTGCACCCAGGGTATGCTCATAGCATCTAGGAGTCTCTTGGCTTCTTCGACCATGTAGTCGGTTAATTTGGCTGCCATCACGGCATATCGGCGAGCTGCTTCGAGGTCGCCAGCTTTTATAGCTTCTTCGTATTTCTTACCGGCTTCCTCCCTTACAGCCCTACGTTTTTCTATCTCCTTAGCTTTCAGTTCAGGGGGCATGCCGTCGAAAACGTATACGGGTTTTATACCGTTCTCCACCAAATTTACCGTCCTGTAGTACAGTCCGCTGAGGTGGCTCGTGATCCTCCCCTGGCTGTCCATTAGAGGTGTGCCATCGGGTTGCCTAATGGCTGTTAGGAATTGGTAAAGGGCGTTGTAGGCGTCGATCGCTATGACCTTGCCGCGCAACGCCCTAAGATCACTTATAATTAGCTTGATGTCGGCTGGTATTAGGTCTTTTAAATCCACGCCCACGGATATCCCTCGATTCAAGTATATGCACTTAGACGCTTATTTAGCTACTCGTTGAGAACTGCTGGCGGGCGTGCGTCGTGAGCTTTATGAGAAATTCCTTGCCTACAGGCTCGACGCTAATTAGTCCTTGTAACTCCAGTTTTACGAGTACCTGGTAAAGTTCAGAGCGCGACGGCTCAACATCATACTCTTTCTTCAAACTCTCCACAAGCTTGGATTCAGTGATGCCCTCGGGTTTCGAAAGAACTATTTCTAGTACCGCTCGGTGTAAGGGCATCTTCTTCCACACATCTAAGTGATCTTTCACGAGGCACCCACCTCTACGTGTAGACGGAGGGTCTTAGGCCGACTTTGGGAGGACTACGTCTAACTCTCTCGCTCCACTCCACGTAGAACTTTACTAAGTCCTCGCTCAAGCTGGGCTTCACTGTTTCGAGTGCTTTGAGGAAATGCCTTCTTTCAATTCTCTTCACTGATATGTGTTCCCTTAAAGCCTGTATAAATGCCTCTCTGACCAGCGCTTCGAGGTCTGCACCACTATGGTTCTCTGTGAGCTTCGCCAATTCGTAAAGGTCTACGTCGGTGGATAAGGGTAAGTACCTAGTATGTATCTTCAAGATCTCTAGCCTAGCTTCAAAATCAGGTGGGGGTACGTAAACGAGCTTGTCGAACCGTCCAGGCCTCAGTAGTGCAGGGTCGACCAGGTCAGGCCTGTTAGTTGCCGCGAGGATAACCACGTTGTTGAGGTCTCTTATACCGTCGAGTTCCGTAATGAGTTGTGTAACAACCCTTTCCGTGACACCTGAATCGGCACCGAATCCCCGTACAGACGCTATGGCGTCTATTTCGTCGAAGAAAACTATGCTCGGGGCGTGTAGTCTCGCCTTCTTGAATATTTCTCTTATTGCTCTTTCGGATTCTCCGACCCACTTGCTCAGTATTTCGGGGCCTCTAATAGCTATGAAGTTAGCACCACTCTCAGTAGCCACAGCCTTTGCTAGTAGTGTTTTCCCGCATCCCGGTGGCCCGTAAAGTAGTACTCCGCGAGGGGGCTTTATACCAAACCTCTCGTAAATTTCAGGGTGCTTTAACGGCAATTCGATGTTTTCTTTCAACACCTGCTTCACTTCGTGGAGTCCCCCGATATCGTTCCAGGTGACATCGGGGGTCTCAACGTAGATCTCTCTAAGACCGCTCGGAACAACGCCCCTGTAAGCTGAGAGGAGGTCATCGTTCTTAACGACAATTCTTGAAAGTAGCGTCTCCGGTTCACACGTTTCGCACTCCTTTATTGCGCGTTTTACCGCTTTCATCGTAGCTTCTTTCACCAAGGCAGCGAGGTCTGCACCCGTGAAGCCGTGTGTTACTTCTGCGATTTTTTCTAGGTTTACGTGAGGATCGAGAAGCCCCAGTTCCCTTAGCCTCCTCGTGTGTACTTTTAGTATTTCAAGTCGGCCGTTCTTATCGGGCATCGGTATTTCTATTTCAATGTCAAATCTACCCGGCCTTCTAAGTGCTGGATCTATGGCATTAGGCCTATTCGTAGCAGCGATTACTATGACATTGCCCCTGCTTTCAAGCCCGTCCATTAGGGCTAGTAGCTGAGCTACTACCCTCTTCTCAACTTCGCCCGTAACCTCGTCTCTCTTAGGCGCTATGGCGTCGATCTCATCGATGAATATTATCGCGGGGTACTTCTTCGCCTTCTTCCTGGCTACCTTAAATATCTCTCTTAGCTTTTGCTCTGACTCGCCATAAAACTTGCTCATTATCTCGGGACCGTTAATTACTATGAAGTACGCGTTAAGCTCGTTCGCCAGCGCCTTTGCTAGTAGTGTTTTCCCGCATCCTGGTGGCCCGTAAAGTAGTACTCCTTTAGGGGGCTCTATGCCGAGCTTGTTGAATACTTTGCGGTACTTAAAGGGTAATTCAACTATATCGCGTAGTTTCTCAATGACGGGTTCCAATCCACCGATGTCTTCAAACGTGATGCGGGGTAGCTCCCCCACCGGTTCGTCGAAGACTATTACCTCAGTATCCTCTGTGACTATTGCAGGGCCTTTGGGCCTTATCGAGACAACTTTAAAGGGCACCTTTACGCCTTCAATGGTAACTAAGACTTCATTCCCTTCGTGCACGGGCAGGGTGATGATGCTGTGCTTAATTCTGCTCACAATAGTGGTGTCTACGGGGGCGTGGAAGCTCACCGGTGCCAGCTTAACAACTTTCGCGTATTTTCGCTCCACTTTTTCAACGTATACGAGGTCCCCTACATCTATTTTCGCGTTCTTCATCATTAGCTTGCTTAACCTGATCACACCTTTACCTCTATCTTCGGAATCTCCGGCATGGGCTATTGCGGCGGTTTCGTACTCTCCCTCTAATAGTAGTAAGTCTCCCAGAGCTATGCCGAACTTTTCCATGATTTCCGGGTCAAGCTTAGCTACACCCTCTAAATGCGCATCTTCAAGCTCTTCGGCCCTCAACACCAACCTCACGTGTTTTAACATAGCTTAAAACACCACTTTGACGTGTATGTATAGAAGCACTCTCATGGGCCCGCGGGGATTTGAACCCCGGACCTCCGCCTCGTCAGGGCGGCATCCTAACCAGGCTAGACGACGGGCCCACAACACCAATCCTTCAATTAACACTCTGGGTTAAAAAGTTAGTGCCGTGGAAAGGTTAGAGACTATGAAAGAGCAGTTCACAGTGGGCCCGGGGGGATTTGAACCCCCGACCTACGGGTCACCCCTTCCAGACTGATTTCATCCCGACCGGTCGACTGACCCGTAGTGGAGTCTGGAGCCCGCCGCTCTGCCTGGCTGAGCTACGGGCCCACCGCAGGTCATCCAATAAATTAGAGTTTACAACAAGGTATTAAAACCTTTAACTCAGTAGTTTTAGAAAGAGCGTTTAAGTAATGGTGTACCAGGAGTTGAAATACCCGTTAGACAAGATATGCATTAAGAGCGGTGTTTTCTGCCCCTCATGTCAACGCAAGATAGAATCTGGCGCAGTCACCGTCGACGACATTGAAGTGTTAAAGGCGCTTATAAACTTAGAAGATAAATTAAAGTTCTTAAAAAAAGGCGAATACCTGAGATCTCTCAGTATAGCGGACGAGGTGGTAGTCCTCGTAAAGAACGGCTTTGAAGGCGTTGAGATAGCAACGCTCGAAAAAGAGCTTTCAAGCAGCATAGGTAAGAGGGTTAAAGTCGTGGAATATACTAGTGACCTGAAGAAGCTCATAGAGCAAATTATAGCTCCAGCTTCGCTACTAGGAGTAAACAAAATATGGCTCCCCACGGGCGAGGAGATGATCAACATAAGGATATCTAGGAGGGACCGGAAGTACTTGGCGAGGTCAAAAGAGCAGTACGAGTTGCTCATAGAGAGAATTAGTGGAACAAAGGCTAAAATTATTTTTGAATAGCTCAGGCACCTATCCGGCTTCGAGCACTAAACCGTCTTTAAACAGCTCTCTCAAAATAACGGTAGCGTACATACCCGGCTCTAGGAAAAACTCGTAAATGACCCGGTCATGGTCGTCCCTAATAACGTTGTCAACGGGTCTAAATAAGCCAGTTCTATAGAAGCATTTAAGTTTACTAAGTAACCGCGGTTCTACATTTTCTACCCGTAAAATAGGCTCATAGTACCGTAACCCATCAATACATCCGGGCATGGGCAGCTCCGTGTCCAGGGAGCCTAGACCACTTTTCTCTATGAGAGTATTGAGGAGCATGTTGAAGAGAAAGCTAGAGTACGCATCCAAGAACATGTTATTTACTTTTGCATTTATTTCCTTAAAGCCCCTATCCAGGGGCATCTTCCTGTAGGTGTTCTCGTAAATTAGATGCTCGTACACGCCAAGGTACCTTTTAAGTGCACACTCGTAGTCTTCCCTGGGATAATGGCTTTTCAGAAACTCTTCGGCGAAGAGGTCTTCCCTACCGAGCAATATGTACTTGCCGAGTACGTGCGAATTGTACCTTTTCCAGCCGAATCGCTGATATCCATAGTACGCGGGCAACCCCATCTGGGAGATCGCCCTTACCATTTCTCCTAGCAGGGACAGAAGCCTAGTCTTATTGCCGGTGTCAGCGTCTATGAATACGCGGAACTTATTGCCCTTGAAGTAAGCCCTTTTAGGCCTCGTGCGTATGAACCCGATCAATTCTACCCTGATATTGTCCATTACCAAAGGGAGGCATTCTCTTTCCAATAGTTGTGACCTGATAAAGAGATGAGATACGGTGAAGGCATTCTTATCTTTCATACCGTAGAAGTATATGTTTGACCTCGGCACGTTCGTTCTCCTCGACACGATCTCAACGGCCTTGAGCATCTCAACGTCCTTCTTCCACAACCTTAATACGGCATATTCACCCTTCTCCTTATCAAACCCAGCTCTCTCTAGGTCGACGACCTCCAATACGTGGAAGGTTTCAGGTGAGAGCTTAAACTCATAAGGTAGCTTTTCATCCATTACGGTGTACTTCAATCCAGTCACGTAGTCGAGAAAGTGTGGGTATATAAGCATGTTTCTGCACTTTAAAGAGTCTTCAAGTGGCCGGTGATCTTATCAATTCTCTCCTCGGGTGCTGGGCCTATTGCTACGGCCGTTACCGTTCCGGGAGGAAGCTCTGTAAGGCCTGCATCAGCAATTAGCGCGGCTGGCAAGCCCGAATTCAGGGCCTTCTCGTATAGCTCTAAAAGCTCTTTCTCGTTGGATACCTTTAAGACGACTTTTCTCTGACCGCTATTCCACCACTCGTTAAACCAGTCTACACACCTATTGAGCGCTTCAATGGCTGCGGATACGGCCGCATGCGCTACTTGGACTGAAAGTTTGCCTTTGCTCATGTTAAGATCTGTCCTGACTATAATAACTTGCTTCAACTAGTTCACCATTGAGTGTAGAAGTGTTTATAAGCTCTTAAACGCATGAAAAAGCCAAGTAAGTATTAGTGCGGGGGTGTTTATAGTGAGCGGGGAAGCAAAAGAAATTGTTGCTACAGCAATCTGCACTAGTTGTAAAAAGCCCCTCATACCGGGGGAATATGGTGCGGAGTTCCCATGCCCGAACTGCGGTAAGGGTGTAATCAGAAGGTGTAAGAGGTGCCGTAAACTGGCAGTCGAGTATATTTGCCCGAACTGTGGTTTCAGAGGTCCTTGAGGTGGTGCAAGTGGCTAGAGTAGCCGTTGTATTAAAGATACTGCCCGAAGACGTGTCCGTGGATCTCGAAAATATAGTAGCTGAGATAAAGCGGAGACTACCGGCAGAGTACGGCCTTGAGGCCTGGGACGAAGAACCTATAGCTTTTGGTTTAAAGGCGCTCAGGGTCCTCGTAACTATGCCCGAAGAAAGTGAAGGAGGTACAGAACCCCTTGAACAGCTCATCAGCCAGGTACCTGGCGTTAGCCAGGTAGAAGTAGTAGTTGTCCACAGAGTTTTCTAGAATAGACGTTGCGTTGAGTGTCTATTTAATTTAAGCCCTGTCAAGGGGCTAGAAGCAGGAGCACTTGGAACCCTCTTAATGCGGGCCTTTTCAACACGTTTTCAGCGCATTAACCCGGGTTCTCTCTTCATCGGGTTCCATGTACATTTGAAAACTACGTCCTTTATAAGTAGACCTCGTGAAAGGGTGAGCTGAAGTACATTGTGCTCTTAGTGCTCTTAAAGCTCTTTACGTCTCCACAACTCTGTCATTCTCCTCCTTCTCAGCGAAAACATCTCGCGATCTACGTATTTATATACCGTTGAATGCATCCTGCCCTCTATTAACATTTCAACTGCACGTTTAACTATGCTGGCAGTTTCGTAGTCGCCTATTATGGCGACATAAGGCTCGTAAACCGATATATACGTACCGGTAAGTTCTTCGAGTATCCTCCGCGTCTTTCCCTCCTCGCCTATTATTCTACCGAGTACTCTCCTCAGATGATTGGGCTTGTTGCTGACGTACTGCCTCACGTCGACGACTTCCAGTATCTGGTCGTCCTCCAGCAACCTGAAAGCCCTCTCTGGGCTGAAGCCGTAGCCTACTGCCCGGACAACGTTCTGCGCTTTAATAAGCTCTAACGCAGTGGTGTTCGGGAATGCGGGTTCTATTATTACGGCCCCGGTGCCGGGGTCGATCGATACGATGGTCTTAGTTTTTTCTTCAATTTCCCTTTTAACAGCCCCATTACTGCCAAGTAGAACTCCTATACGCTCCACGGGAATTTTTTCATAGATTCTTGTTACACCCATTATTAAGCGGCCTTTTTCCTCTCCAGACACGGAATCACCTTGTTTAGGATTGCCTGTAAATCCCCAACTTCAAGTTTAGCTTCTTTGGTAAAAAACCTATAAATGTTCTCCACGTCTCGTTTTAGGAATTCAAACGCACTAGGGTGATTTATGTCGATTGCCTGGCTCACGTCGATTATCGCTATGTCCAGGTTGGGTTTCACCATAATGTTGTACTCCGAAAGATCGCCGTGTACCAGCTTTGCACTGCAAGTTATTTTTTCCACCTCCGCCACGACCAGCTTATATATCGAGTACAGTTCTTCTTCTGTAAGCTCCTTGAAGACTTCTATAAGTAACGGGTAGCGTACACGGTTCTCTCCGAGAAACTCCATCACGAGGACGTTGTTTAGGCAGGCTATGGGTTTTGGGACCTTGACGCCCGCTTCGTGCATTCTCGTGAGGTTTCTATACTCTTTACGGGCCCAGGCAAGTATTAAAGACCTCAAGCTCCTGGACTTTAGTTGTTCGAACCTGGGATCACCTATGATGTACTTGCGTATGCTTTTTCTAAACTCCGCCGTAGTAGTTAGGAATATCTTAATGGCTACGGTGTTACCTAACTTATCGTAGCCTAAGTATACCCGAGACTCCTTGCCTGAGCTTATAACTCCATTTATTTTCCTAAGCACGCCCCTCCTGTGTAGTTCGATAATAGTCATCAGGGTAAAGCTGTCAAAAACCTCATCCACTACTTCGAAGAGGTCCCTGTCCTTAATTCGTTCTTCCCAATACTTCGTCTTCTCCTTAATCAACCGGTCTATTTCATCTAGCCTCATACCAGTCCACTAATGGCGTTAATGAACTCTCTCGGCACAACTCCCTGCTCGACTAGTTTGTTGATTTCACCTTTACTGTACTTGTGTATTACGTCGCCCTTATCTGAACCTGGACTCCACAAACCCAGGAGTACTATGTCTCCTTCCATGATCCACACTTTTTTACGGAATTTTCCGGGTATCCTGGCCTTCCTGTCAAGCCCGTCTAAACACTTAACTAGTATGTAATCTCCCCCGAGGTGCTTGATCACCCCACATATAATCGTTGCTTCCTGGGGGTTCGGTAACGGTATTTCGGATGGTTTTTCTTCAACGGGTTCTTTCTTCTTTTTCAACAAATCACCCTAAGACCTTGGCGTAAACGTTTCAAGCCCATCTACCTTGACCAAGTTTACTGTATCACCTGGTTTTAGGTTTTTAAGCCACCCCTTTAGCTTAACCCGCTTAACGTCACCTGTTGACGTGTTTTCGAGCAGTGCCATGTCCCCATTAATGTCCTTTACGGTGTAAACCTCTCTCTCTATTCTACTAGCGGGCTTAAGAAGACCTCTCCAGTACTCTTTAATATCGATTTCCTCGTACAAGTCGGTGGACGGAAACCATAAAATGAGCTTGCCAGGGTTCATGAACTTGACTAGCCCTATTCTACCTCTATACGTAACTATGCCATTCTCGCTGAAGACGGGTATCCTAGCAACGTACGTTGTCACGCCGATCCACCTACCTTGATGCGCATCGTACCTCGTAGCTCTAAATGAGGTGTTTATGCGTGCAGCGTACTTCTTATGAAGAACATCAAGTATTTTCTTAACGGTGGAAATGTCGTCGAGCTCTAAGTCAACTCCTTCGGGGACCTCTCTCGCGTTTATTAGCCCGTCGCGATCGACATGTGCGAGAACAGCGGAGAGGACCCCTCTCAGTAGTTCGCCGGGTAGGTCTTTCTCGGTAAACCTGATCTGAACTAGGTAGTTGTACTTGCCAGTAGACCTTGCAACGCAGCGCGGGCACTGCTTACGCGAAATTCTAGCCGTCAGCTCGTGGTCTAAACTCAATGACCTGCCGTTAACGAGTACGTTTAATACTACGTTAAATTTCACAGTATTAAAGCTCACGTATTCCAAGTTACTTACGCGTAGCGCTTGCAATTCGGCGTCCTTAACCAGGTACTTTCTAAGCTCGTGCCTCGTCACGCTCTCCAAGATCTCGCTTTCTGGTAGTGGCAAATTCCACTCGCCTTGATAAAGCCAAGAACCGCACTTGGGACACACCGTTAACTTTATCTCGGGTACACGCTCCAGGAGACCGATGTTACGGGTAAAGCAATCAATGCAGTAGCCCCTTATTAGCTCCTCTTTCGGGACTCTTTTACCGCACTTCACGCAAAACCACATGCTCAGAACCTAGTAAAGAAGGCTATTAATACGCCGTTGACGTTTAACACTGCATCATTGTGCACTAACCTTGCTTGAATAGCGGCCTCCACGACGTCCTTACCGACGAGGTTTGCGCTACTCGCTTTACTGAGTATTTCGAGGAAGGCATTTATGTCTTTAAGCTCGCCCCCGAAGAAAGCAGGGTCTACGTAAAGGTGTATTTTTCTAGAAGGGTCCTTTACAACGGAGCCTAGAAGCTCCTTGTCACACGCAGCAACAATGATCTCGGGCCCGACCACGTGGACCTTTACGTACACTTCCCTGGACATTCCAACCACTTTAAAATGCCTGAAAGGTTGTCTCGGCGCCGCAGGCCTCGCACTTTAACGTGAAGATCTTTCCCCTCTTAGCCAGTTTCGTGTGGAAAGACCCGCACGTAGCGCACTTCACGTATTTTTGGGTGAACCTCTCCAGTAGCTGGTTTATTGCGATCGCGCTGAATTTTCCGCGAAGCTCCAGTTGCCCGGCCTCATTAACGGATCCGGGCACGTTGAGCTCCTTCATGAAGTACCTCTTTAGCAACTCTTCTTCTCTGTTCAGCAATTGTGCAATATCCCTAAAATTCTGTATTATTGTCTTGCCACCAATAACTAGTACGCTAGCCTTGGGTACTTCAAACACCTCTCCGCTACCGCGCCTACCTGCGAGCCTTATAAATGCCCTTTCCAGTAGCTCTTCGTACGTGTAGTCGTGTATTTTCTTCAACGAGGTCACTCTCGACGTAGCCTACCTGAATCTTAAGGTAAATAGGGACTATTATATAAGACACAGCTAGGTTAATCGGTATGCGTGCTTCAAGGGCTTACCACGATGCCATTAAAAGTTTACATCGAGACTTACGGATGCGCGCTTAATAAGAGTGACGAGGCTTTGATGATCAACAGCTTGGAGAGTAGAGGGCATAAACTAGTTAGCACTCCTGACGAGGCAGATGCAATCATAATCAATACCTGTACTGTAAGGCTCGACACGGAGTACAAGATGCTAAGTAGAATTAAACAGCTAAGAGGGCTTTGCGTCAAGAGTGGCAAGAAGCTAGTTGTGGCCGGGTGCATGGCCAAGATACAGCCATATACAATTAGCTTAATAGCGCCCGAGGCCTCGCTCATTTCGCCGCAGAATTCCGATAAAGCTTACATGGCCGTTGAAGCCCGTGATAGGGTTTTACTGCTGGAAGGTAGACGCACGCGGGACCTTATTGGGGTGTGTGGTGGCAGAAGCGTAGTTCCCATACCCGTGCAGGAAGGTTGTCTAAGCAACTGTAACTTTTGTATAGCAAGGCACGCGAGA
Source organism: Desulfurococcaceae archaeon (assembly GCA_038845865.1). NCBI lineage: Archaea > Thermoproteati > Thermoproteota > Thermoprotei > Desulfurococcales > Desulfurococcaceae > Desulfurococcaceae archaeon. The sequence continues at coordinate 96,252 of JAWBQJ010000003.1, read as the reverse complement.
AGGGAGCTGATTAGTCATAGCATTGAAGCCGTTTTTTCAGCTGTTAAAAAGGCCGTTGAAAGCGGGGCAGTCGAAATAGAGCTCACGGGCATGGACCTCGGCGTGTACGGAATCGACTTGTATAGAAAAAGGGCGTTACCGGAATTACTAAGAAGAATTGTAGAGGGGCTGGAAGGCAACTACATGATCAGGATAGGGATGATAAACCCGGAGCACTTGAAGTACATGCTAGATGAACTGGTAGACGTTGTTAAAAACTCCGAGAATCTATTTAAGTTCCTCCACATACCGTTGCAGTCTGGCAGTGACAGGATCTTAAGGTTAATGGGTAGGAAGTACACCGTGGACGAGTACAGGAGTATTGTGAAGGAAATAAAGAAGAAAATCCCTGGTGTAAGCATAGCCACGGACATCATCGTGGGGTATCCGGGCGAGGACGAGGAGGACTTCGAAGAAACTCTAAAAGTGATGCGGGAACTCGAATTTGAACGCGTACACCTAGCCGGTTACAGCATTAGGCCGTTCACGCTAGCAGCATCAATGCCTCAAATAAACACGAATATCAAAAAGGAAAGGCTCCGAAAGGCCCTCGAAGTCGTTGTGGATGTTGGGCTAAGGGTCAGAAAAGGATACCTCTACAAGCTAGTAAAGGGCTTCATCACGGAAAAGACGAATACGTGGATCGCGAGACTCGACAATTATATCCCGGTGGTGATCAAGAAAAGCTATTGCGGGAAGCTCGACTACGGAATGTGGATTCAGGTATACGTTGATGAAATAACATTTTTCGACCTACGGGGATACGTCACGTGGTCCGGGGATCCACCTTAACGCGTATAGGTTTCCCGGTGAACTGTGGTAACGGCTTACTACTCGTAGTTTCAACGTACTCTGAGCGCTCGCCTCGTTTCCACTTACTTGCATATATTTTACCTGGTCTTTCAATATAATCGGTATACTGATGGTGACACCGTTGGCTAAATTAAAGCTCTTAATAGCTGGTGGTGGCTCAACTGCCGAGATCTTGTTGAGAGATCCCTCGATCAGAGAGCTAGTTGAGGAGGTCATAGTGATAGAGAACGACCCTGGACGCAGGTATGTGCTTGAAAGACTGGGAGACGTTTACGTAATAGAAGGGGACGCCGCTGACACCTCAATATACGGTAATATAAACCTCCGCGAAATAACGATAGTTATCGCCTCAACGAGCAAGGATGAAGTGAACTTTTTGGTACTTGCCATTGCAAAGTTACATAACGTACCCATTAGGATAGGTATTTTCAGGGACGAAAATGTAGCGGGGGTCGTGAGCAACCTTAAGCTAGGTATACCGGTGGTTAAACCCGCTATAACAGCCGGTGTGGTAAAACAAATAGTTTCGTCCATAACTACCGCGAAGAAGTACGTCGATTTACCGGTAGCGGAGTACAAGCTCTACGCGGTTACAGTGAAAGAGGAGGACCTGGCTACTAACATGAAAATAGAAGAACTCAACCTGCAGGAAGAGGGCGCGTACCCCATCATGATCTTTAACGGGAAAGAGCTTGTACCCGCAACTCCCGATACCACATTACACCCAGGAAGCACGTTATTCGTCATGGCGCAGAACGATAATTTCATGAGGAAGATTAAAGGCTAATGGGAAAGAACGAGGTAGGCGCTCATAATCGTAAACAGTTATGGATCCTTGAAGGACTTTCCTAGATTTGCTATTTAACGTAGTTCACTAACGAGCCTATATGTTCTATCTCGGCCTCTATAACATCTCCCGGTTGCAACCCTTGAGGCGGCCCAGCCGGGGGGCTCCCCAGGGAGATCACATCACCGGGTTCAAGGGTCATTATTTCGCTAAGGAACTCTATTATTTCCTCTATTTTGTAAACCATGTTCTTCGTGTTCGACTCGCCTTCTACGATTCCATTGCGTTTTCGCGCCATTTTCAAGTTGTATACGTTAATCCCCTTCTCGCGTATTTCATCCATTGTCACTATCCACGGTCCCATCGGTGAGAACGTGTCAAATGCCTTGGCCCTTTGTTGGTATAGCACGAACCCAGGTTGTATCATCTCTATATCGTGTGCTGTTATATCGCTGAAAATAGTAAAGCCGTATACGTAGTTAAACGCCTTCTCCTTCTCCACGTTTTTAGCCCTCTTGCCGATTATAATCGCTAACTCGTATTCGTGAAATACGATGCGTGAAGCGGTCCCCGGCCACTTCCCACCTCTGGGTATTATGACGACGTCCTTGTGGCCGATCAAGGTATTTGATGGCTTGAAGAAGAACAGGGGTACTTCAGGTTTTGGGTATTTAAGCATTATTCTATACTCTTCGAAGTTCTGCCCAATGCCTATTACCTTGAGGGGGTCAAATACCGGCGGGAGGAATTTAACTTCGTCAACGTATTTTATGAGCCCTTCCTTCACCAGCTCCTGATCATCCATGTTGAGCCCCTTAACGGCATTGTTTACTAGTTCTCTTAGAAAGGAGATCCTTTGAATGACTAAGCGGCTTCCCCCATCAAGGACTGACCTTACAAATGAACGTGAATTTTCTCGCGTAAAGTCGTATTTTTCCACTAGCACGACTTCTAAGAGCTTCTGGAGGTCTACTATCTTACCCTCTCCGGCGAGGAGCCCATACCGTGGTTCAAGGCTGGGCCAAACCATGTAAGTTACCAGTCTCAATGCATCACACCTACGTGAGGAGCTTTAAAGTCTGGGCATCGTAAAGCCTTATCTTATCGGGCTTGAACAGTAAGTATAGTTGCTGGCCTGCCGTCACGTTAAGGCTTTTATCAACTACCACTCTAAAATTGACTCCGTTAACCTCCAACGCGATAAGCTGGTTTCTGCCCATGTAGTTCACAGTGATCACCTTTCCCTTTAAGGCGCTAGTTCCGCCAGCACTGCTTATGGCTATGTCCTGCGGCCTGATCGCAACGATGACGTCCCTACCTGGTTCGCAGTCGCGCGGCCCCGGTATGACGTTCAATTTTAAACCATTCAGTGAGACCACTGCTTCCCCATCCATACAAGCGTATAGTACACCCCTTGAAACGTTCAGAGCCGGGATTGATATATACTCGTCGACTTCCAAGTCGGTAGGCCTCCTGAGCAGTTCAAGCGGGTCGGAAAGCTGTTTTTGAACTCCATTGAGTAAGACCATTACCTTGTTTCCCACCGAGAGAGCCTCTAGTGGGTCGTGTGTCGCGTAAATCACGGTTATTCCTATTCTTTTGTGAAGTCCTTTTATCCAGCCGATCATGGCTTCTCTTATTTTCGCGTCAAGGGTTTTGAAGGGCTCATCTAGTAGTAGTAACTTGGGTTCTGTAATTAGCGCTCTGGCTATAGCCACTCTTTGGTATTCTCCACCACTATAAGTGTGCGGTTTCCTATCTAAGATGTGCTTTATTCCCAGCAAATCTGCAACGGCGTGTACCCTACTCTTGATCTCTTCTTCGTCAAGCTTTTTCAGCCTTAACGGGAATGCTATGTTCTCAAACCCCGTTCTATCGGGGTATACTGGAGGGATCTCGAACACCATCGAAAAGCCTCTCTCGTGAGGAGGAACGTGGGTTATGTCCTTTCCCTCCAGGTAGATCTTTCCCGTCGTCGGGGGCACCAGTCCCGCCACGATTTTAAGTAAAGTTGTTTTGCCTGATCCCGGCGACCCGGTTATTGCCAGCACTTCGCCTTTATTAAGCGATGCATTTACACTGCGTAGAACAAGCTTGTCGCCAATCTTCTTGCTGATGTTCTCAATGAACAGGTAACCCACGGGCGGCACCCCTCATAGAATTCTGTTCCCGGTTTTCTTGTCGAATACGAACAGCTTAAATGGATTGATCTTGATATTTACAGGGCCTCCCTCCTGATAGCTCGCAAAAAGATCTCCGAAAACCCTTATTTTCATGTTATCTACGTCAACGTGTATTACTTTCCTATCTTCCGAGATCTCCACTATATCTATTGTCCCCTTAACGGTTCCATCTGTAGCGATTTCCGCGTCTTCGGGCCTAAATCCTACTATCACCTCTAGCCCGGATAGGTCCTTCAACCGGCTTACGTCAATGTTGGTTGCTAGTACATGGGTTCTCGTGTCGGTTTTGAACACTAACTCCCTATCGCTTACTTCTAGTACGCCTTCGAGAAGGTTAATGGTTGGACTACCTACAAACGTCGCGACGAATAGGTTAATGGGGTTATCGTAGACCTCGCCTGGCGAGCCTATCTGTACTATTTTACCCTTCCTCATAATAGCTACTCTGTCTGATATCATCAAGGCCTCAAGCTGGTCATGGGTAACGAAGATTACCGTTAGTTCAAGGTCTTTTAAGAGCTTTTTGAGCTCCCTCCTCATTTTTTCTTTTATCTTAGCATCCGCTAATGTAAGTGGCTCATCTAGTAGGAGAACCTTGGGTTTTACCACGAGACATCTCGCTATGGCCACTCTCTGCTGCTCGCTTAGTCCAAGCTTGCCGCCTTTGAAAGAAAGGTAATTAGTCAGGTCGAGCAGATCAGCAACTTCTTTTACTTTCTCATATATTTCGGCTTTGGGTATTTTCCTATTTGTTAAACCGAACGCGATGTTGTCGTATACACTCATGTGTGGGAAGACCGCATATTCCTGGAACACTAGGCAAACCTCTCTTTCCCTGGCGGGCCTGCCCGTTACGTCTACCCCGTCTATGTAGACCCTTCCTTCATCGGGTTTTTCTAACCCTGCAATAATTCTCAGTGTCGTTGTTTTTCCACAACCGCTTGGGCCGAGAAGGCTAAACAGCTCTCCTTTGTAAACTTCAAAGGACACTTTATCGACGGCCACCACGTTTTCGAATCTCTTAGTAACGTTTTCCACCTTGACCATGACGTTCCTCATCACGCTCTCACCAGCCCGAAAGTAAAACCAGTTATGAGGTGCTTCTGTATCATATAACCTATAATCACGGGGATTATTGAACCTAGTAAAGCGGCAGCGGCTTGAACGCCCCAGAGAGCCCCCACCGCTGTAACGTATTTACTCACTTGAACCGGTAACGTAACGGCCTTAACGCTGGTTAAGACGAGGGCGAAGAGTAGCTCTGTCCATGCCATTAAGAATATAAACAACCCTGAAACAACCAGTCCTGGCCTTATCAACGGAATAACCACCTTCCACAGTACCTCGGTTGGTTTTGCACCTTCTAGTAATGCAGCCTCTTCCCATTCAATTGGTAACGCGTCAATGTATCCTTTCAGGATCCATATGGCATAGGTCACCGTTGTCGCGGAGTACAGCAGGATCAAACCCGCTAGGTTATCAAGTAGGTGTAGCGTGGTAAAGTATACCATGAGAGGGGTTAGAAACGTAGCGGGGGGCAGCATTCTCGTCATTAATGTGAAGAAGAGCGTGAATGGGCCTGGCGTATTGTAACGGCTAGCACCGTACGCGGTGAAGAAGCCTATAATAACAGCGATGACCGTGGCAACTGCTGCGACTATGAGGCTGTTAGCCAGCGGGCCTGCAATCGGTTCTAATATGGCTGTATACGCTATGAACACCGCCACGGATTGGGGAGAGAAGAGCGTTAAATAGTTTTCAATTGTGGGTTTTCTAGGGAGTAGGGATGGAGTTCTCCATTCCACATACGGCTTGAAGGATAGCGATACTATCCACATTACCGGTATAACGGTCCAGACCACGAAGATCAGTAGAATGCAGATCATTACTATTTTTGATAAAGTGGATGACGCGCCCACGCCCATCACCTCCTCTCGAGAAGGAATTTAATCGCAATTCGTGAAACGGCGAATATTATTGCTAGCACGATCAACGACACCGCAGCCGCGTAGGATATGTCAGAGTACATGATCGCCAGCCTGTAAATGTATAGTGAGATGCTTTCAGTAGCCGTGCCGGGACCTCCACCCGTCATGACGTATATGTAATCGAATACCTTAAATGCCTCCAGGCAGCGTAATATAATCGCTATTGTTATCAGTTGCTTGATTAATGGTAGTCTAATTTTCCAAAAAATCTTCCACTCACTAGCGCCGAGAACCTCGGCGGCTTCAACCAGCCTTTTCGGGACTGCGGAGAGCCCTGAATATAGAATTAAAAACATGAATGGTGTCCACTGCCATATCTCAGCTATTATTATCGTTATGAAGGCGAGGTTTCGATCAAGGAACCAGTAGATGTCGAGCGCTTTTTCACCAACTAGGTATTTTAAGAAGATGTTGTTAACGGGTCCGTATGGTTGGAAGAATAGGTAGAATACGGTGGCAACAACGACCGGTGGTAACATTAATGGATAAATTAACAGGGAAACTGTGTATTTTTTACCTACGAATTCCCTTTGCATGAAATACGCCAGCGTTAATCCAAGAACGAATTCCAGCGGCACTGATACTGCAACAAATAGTGCAGTCCTACCTAGTGCGCTTAGAAATCTTGCATCAGAAACCGCCCTAGCGAAGTTCTGTAAACCGTAAAACGGTGCTTCCCACCAGTTCATGCCCATTAGTGGTGACCACTTCAAGAAGGCCAAGTATATCATTATAATGAACGGAACTATTAGTACACCGTTCAGTAGCAAGTTGAGCGGCAACGATGACAGTACTTTAATTGATTTAGGCGGGTTCTCGGGCAATAAGCATCACCTATACTTTCTTCTAAGGAAGAAGACGAAAGATAAGTAAAAAAATGCAAATAAAACTTGTTTTATGGGAAATGCGCTATTTTATATACCCCTTAGCTTTCCACGCTTGTTGAACGGGGTCTGGGAATAGTTTGGCTAATGCCCTCCACGCTTCGAGCTGCTCGGATACCCCATACCTCTTCGTTATGGAGTCCCATTCTGCCGCGACACTGCTTAACGCGGTCTCAGGATCCATCGTGCCCGATACAACGGCGTTCACAGCCGTTGTCAGCTTCCCTGCGTATTCAGGTCCTCCTCTAATGATGAAATCTGGGTACGATATCTTCAGCGCCTCCATGTAGGCGTCAACGAATTCCTCTCCATATCCTTGTATGGACTTACCCCTGTAAGCCGGGTCGGTGAACCAGCATAGGCGGAAGAGGTCTAAGATCACGCCACTCAGTATAACCTCTAAGCCGATGTCGGGGGCTGTCATGAACTGAAGGAACAGGTATGCTGCCTCCGGGTATTTTCCGTAGCTATTGACTATTCCAACCCAGTTAACGGGGTTTGGTGCAGCGCGCACGATCGTCGGCTTCCCGCCAATTTCCAGTCTTACACCAGGCATTAGTGCGGTCCCCGTCTTGTCCCTTACCACGGAGTCTGGTGATGATATGGCCATCTTGGTTAGCGACGGCCACGCCGCGGTGAGCACGCTCTCTCCCTTTATGAACTTGTCATACAGGTCTGCCCACGAGGCCGAAATAGCTTCGGGTGGCATGTACGGCTTAAGCTTTAACAGTATGTCGAATGCGTACCTCCCCTCGGGAGAGTCTATTTTAGGATCCATTGTTTCGAGGTCGAAGTATATTCCACCGGCTTCTAGGAATATGTTAGTGAACGTGATGTAGGCTGCAAATGCCGGCTCTACGTAGAAGTATGCTCCCCACACTCTTCCGCCGGAAGGCGACGTTAAGCGCTTTTCTGTGAAGAACCTTGCTATGTCAATTACCTCCTCCCACGTGTCAGGAACCTTTAAGTCGTATCCGTAAATCGATCTGAACTCCTCCTTGTACTTCGGATCATTTATTAAGTCCTTCCTATACGTTAAGGTAAATACGTCCGAGTCTAGGGTTAAAGCATATCTCCGTCCTTTGTAGAGAGTAGTGTATGAACCAAGTGGTTCGATGGGTGCGCAAGCGCCCACGTAGCCTGGATCGTACTTATTGAAATACTCCGTTATGTCTTTTGCGAGGCCCGCCTCTACGGTATCACCCAGCCACGTGCTAAATATTGTTATAATGTCGTATTGTCCGGTCTTCGTCACGGCCTCGCTCATAGACTTAGAGTAGACATCCGGCTCCGTGCCCATGGTAACTAACTCGACCTTGATTTCTGGAACGTATTTACTCCAAAGTTCAATCGCCTTTTCAAGCTGTGCTTTGGATCCAGACACGTGCAGGATTCTAAGAGTTGCGCCTCTGGGAACAACACCACGCTCTATTAGGTCTTTAACTCCATTAATGGCCCTTACAGCTACTTCACTTAGTCCAGGGATGGGGGTTGTTGGTGTTGGTGTAGGAGTGCCCGTGGCGGTGACGGTACGCGTTACGGTAACGGTTCTCTCTATGGCTTTTTCAACGACCTCAGCGGGCTTAGTTAAGTACCCTATAGCGTAGCCTATTCCGATCGCCACGATAGCCGTTCCAATAGTAGTTATGAACTGTCTTCTCGAAGGATCGAACTTTTTATCCTTCTCATTACCCAATTCTATCCCCAATAATGTAGAATAACTCGGAGTAGTAGAATATGCTAATCTGCTAATAAATGTATTTTAAAACAAGTTTTATTGAAGACATCACTGCCTACAGCAACTTCTACCCTTCTCGCTCGCCTTCCTCTTAGCTAGTTGAATGACTATTTCGAAGAGTACTATGATGGGGATAGCTAGTATTGCGCTACCCATGGATCCGCCGTCAGGAGTTATTATTGCTGCTATAACGTATATAGCTACATAGATTGGTGCCCTGTACTTGATGAAGGGCTCGACCGGGATCAGCCCTACGGATATAAGTACGTATATGATAAACGGGGTCACCATGAATATTCCTGAGAAAACTACCGTAGATAGAATAAATGCTATGAAGTCCATGTAGCTCACCATTGGTTGTATGTTAAACCACGACATGATTGCTAGGAAAGCTCGCAAAATAATGGGAACTAGTATGAAGTATCCGAAAAGACATCCTCCCATAAAGCTCCCCACGATCGGCACGAATGCTTTTTTAAACGCCTTTTTCTCGTGCTCATATAATCCTGGCTCGATAAACCTCCATATCTCGAATAGGAGCACGGGAATCGCTACGAGCAATGAAAGTACGAAAGCGGAGAGGAACCAGAGCTCAAACCCAACATTTAGGCGCTCCGCGATGAACACTACCCGTGCGTTTGATAAAAGTGAAGATTGCAAGACGTAGTTAGACACCCTCTCAACTATAAAGACCGCCAGAGGGACGTATTCTCCCGAGAGAAATGTTTCTAAATTTAAAACAGATGCGGGAAAAGATATGAACAGTAAGATCGATACGAACCAAGTAACGAAAACTCTCCGAAGCCTCTTCGTGAGCTCCTTAATGTGCCTTTCATAGTACTTGAGAAGGGATTCTTCAGCCAAAGTATCGCCTAAGATACGCAGTAATACATTCCTAGTCTACTCGAACTATTAATTACTTTACCGCGTATTACGTTCCTTTACGGGATTTACCAGCCACTTTTTTAATTTCGTCTAGGATTTCATCCATCGATTTTCCCTTCGTGTCGATCCCCAGTTCCCGCGCTAGGGCAATGATTTTCTCTTCATCTTTTTCAGCCTCTTCCCCCTTAGCTGCTTTCTCGTATTCACGTCTAGCCCTGCCTATGGCCCTGGCTAGCTCGGGAATCTTCGAGGGGCCGAAAATGAGTAGCGCGATGATAAGTATCACTATCACTATCCACTCAGTCCCGGATATCATAGAGATACCCTTTTTCAACTGTGCTCTGCTCGCCTAAAATACTTTGTTGTGCGCTGTACTGTTATACCGGTAAGTTGAATACTTTCTTAGCGTTTAAATACAGTAGCTTTTCCTTGATACTCTCTGGTAGCCTTAATCCCTCCAGTTTAGCGTACTCCACTGGGATGTTTTCCACGAGGTCTGTCCCGAATAGGACCTTATCAGGAACCACGCTAGTAAACGCGGCTATGTCGAACACGTGGTTCCATGATAATTCTAGGTAGACGTTATCGTACTTCTTAGCCATAAATAGAGCCCCATTTGCATATATACCGAAACCTGCATGTGCTAGGATGATCTTCACGTCCGGGTATTCTTCGGCCTTGCTGGCCGCTAACATCGGGTCTGAGAAGGGCCCCGGCCCCGTATGTATCATTACCGGTACCTTGTACTTGCCTGCAATCTTGAACAGCATGTCAGCTCTAGGGTTCGTAGGCGAGATAGCGTGTCCCGCGGTGTGTAGCTTCACTCCTACGAATCCGAGCTCGCCGAGAGCTCTTCCGAGCTCTCTTCTAACGAGTTCCTCGTCGAGAAACGGGTTCATACTAGCTAATCCAAAGATCCTTCCTTTAAATTTCTGGCTTAAGTTATATATCTCGTTGTGGGTTGAAATGGGATCCGGTGAGCCGGGAAACGGCTGGACGATCGCTGCTACGACGTTGTACCGATTTAGGTAGTCTATAATGTCCTGCTCCGTTACCCGTAACCCAAAAATACGACAAGGACCGAGATGCACATGCGTGTCTACTACTTTCAAGGTGTCACCTATTTATGTATTGCATCACTAGTATTAATTTAAATGAGTATTCGAACCAGTTCTATATCCAAATTAAATCCTTGTAACTGGTTATTACAAAGTGAAAGGTGGTGTGATGGTAAGGGGTAGAGTAGCTTTTTTCGTTAAGCCGAAAGAACCTCTTGTTATAAAGGAAGTAGAGTTCCCTGAGCCTAAATACGATGAAGTATTAATTAAGGTGAAGGCGGTAGGGGTCTGTCACACCGATCTTGCAACAATCGACGGGGAATTCCCCCCTCCACCATTAATGCCTACTGTGCTGGGACACGAAATCGCGGGAGAGATCGTAAGTACCGGTGAGGGGGTTAGAACAGCCAAGCCAGGTGACCGCGTGGTTTTGTCGTGGCTGTGGTACACGTGTGGAAAGTGCAAATACTGCACTCGAGGGGATGAACAGCTATGTGATAACCTAGTCGAGACGGGAAGGCATGTATACGGCGGTTACGCCGAGTACGTTGTCGCGAAGGCTTCACATGTCCTTCCGATACCCGAAAACGTCCCCTGGGAATACGCTCCAGCTGCAACGGACGCTATAGCGACCCCCTTCAAAGGCCTGAGAGTAGCAGGCGCGAAGGAGGGCGACGTCGTCGCCGTATGGGGCATCGGATCTCTAGGGTTCAATGCGATACAAGTAGCGAAAGCTAAGGGTTGCACGGTAATAGGGCTTGGTAGAAGCGAGGTAAAGCTGAAGAAAGCACTGGAAGTAGGAGCCGACCACGTTGTGAATACGAGTAAAGAAGACCCGGTTAAGAGGATCCTCGAGTTAACGGGGGGAGTGGACGTCGCGTTGCAGTTAGTGCCTACGGATATTAAAACGTATGAACAAGCATTTTACTCTCTACGAAAGGGTGGAAAACTCGTACTGCTAGGTTACCCCCCGGGTAACCTCTGTCTACCGGTAATCGAGTGGGGTCTCACGGAGAGGTGGGTTATCGCGTCCCTGGCTTTCACTAGGTATGACATATCCGAGAGCCTTAGGCTACTATCACAGGGAAAAGTAAAGCCGGTAATAACAGTGTACAGGGGGGGACTAGATAGAATACACGAAGCATTAGACGATTTAAGAAAAGGTAAGGCTTTAGGCAGGCCGGTTATACTGTTCGATTAGCCCATCCCCTACCTCAGGGCTTCTACTTTTTCATCAAAATACCTCTTCAAGGCTTCTAGCGCGTTCCAGTCGGGCTGGGACTCTATATCCCCTCTCGTCGTCACTACGATCATTCCCGCCAGGTTTGCTAGCCTGGTGGCCTGCTCGATGGGTAACCCTCTTTCAATGCTCGCTATAAATACAGCATCGAATGAGTCTCCTGCCCCTATAACGTCCTCTACTACGGGGGCCTGGTACGGTCTCCCCTCGATTACCTCTCCGCTACGGGTGTATACGGTACTACCCTCTTCGCCCTTCTTCACGACAACCATTTCTACATTCATGTCAAAAAGCTTCGCAGTAGCCTGGTCTATGCTGAGGCCCGGAAAGAGCAGTTTCAGGTCCTCCTTATTTGTGAAAACTATTTTAGAGTACTCGAGAAGGGGCAGTAGCATGCTTCTAGCCTTCTCAACCTCGCGCCACAGCTTGAGCCTTATGTTCGTATCAAAGTACACAGTTACGCCGTTCCCCAAGGCTATTTCTCGCATTTTCTTAACCGCTCTATAGCACGTTTCGCTGAGAGCGGGCGTTATACCCGTGAGAAAAATTGCTTTTGCGGACTTCACGTAGTCTTCCTGGACATCCGTTTCATCCATGTACGATGCAGCAGAGCCGTGTCTATAGTAGAAGACAGTGGACTTTCCCGGTATCGGATAGTGTCGTTGAATAAAGTATATGCCCGTTGGCGCGTTATCCATGAATTTCACACGTGAAACATCTATTCCCTCTCCTCTCATCGTCCTTATTATCATTTCACCGAATTCGTCCCTGCCTAAGCGTGTTATAAACCCGGTTCTGTATCCTAGCTTTGATAAGGCGACCATGACGTTGAACTCTGATCCTGCAACGTGCACCTCGAAGTACTTGGAATACCTCAACGGGCCCGGCGTTAAGCTGTTCAACTGAATGAGGACTTCGCCGATCGAGAGAAAGTCTAGCCCTCTATGCAAGGACATCACCTAGCAGGTGCGTTAAACCCGCTTCACGGTATATGTTTTTGAGCGCGTTCTTCACGATTTCAAGTTCTTTTTCACTTAGACCCCTTATAGGGGGGTACGGCTCACCCACGTCAATGCCTCTGATGTTTAACGTCGTCTTGGTCAGCACGAATCCCTCTACCTGAAGCTCCTTGGCTAGATCCCGGAACCTCGAAATAAGCGATTGCATCAACAGCGCTTTTCTCAAATCACCGTTTTCAACGCTTTTAACGAGCTCAACGGCGAGCTCGGGTATCGCGTTGCACACACCACATATGTGCGCATCAGCGCCATACAACATCGCGTTTAGTATTAGAGAGTCGCTGGCTATCCCCACGAATAGTTTATTAGATAACTTCGTTACTATGTCAATGAGCCTCTCCACGGACCCCGATGAGTCCTTCAACCCTGCAAGGTTTGGAATGTCGTTTTTCAACTGGAGTATCATAGAAGGGGTGATGTCTACGTGTGTTTTAGCGGGGTTGTTGTATACGAGCAGGTTACAGTCATGTTTACCTAGGGCCATGTAAAAGCTCCTTATTTCAGAAATACCGGCCTTGTAGTACATTGGTGGGAGAGAGGCTACGTTATATACCCCTAGATCGAGGGAGTGCCTGGTCAGTTCCAGCGCGTCGCTAAGGCTAATGGCCGAGACGTTATTTATTATTAGTAGGTTGCTGGGAACGCGCTCAACTATGAGCGATAGAATCCTCTTCCTTTGATTGATAGACAGTAATAATCCCTCTCCATAAGTTCCCAGAGTGTAAAATCCTCTGATACCGCTCTTTACCTGAAAATCAACTAGTTGCGATATAGTATCCCGCATTGCTTTCTCTTCTTTGCAATTTGGCGTAATAAGAGCGGTCATGATACCGCGGGGGGCTCTCAGCCCATGCATTCAATTGCACCAAGTAGGTTCAGAATGACCCTAGTTAAACCGAGGATATTAAATAAAACATTTAACTACGTTTCATAACTCACGTAGGGCTTAATCTATCAGGTACACAAGATCTTTAATTACCTTCCTGAAGGCCTTCCTTAAGTGTATGCTAACGGTAACTTTTGATAAACCGAGATAAGAACCTATTTCGTCTTGACCTGCGACCTTAGGGTATTCGAAGTAGCCTCTTTCATACGCGTTCTTTACTATCTTCCGCTCTGCAGGAGTCAACTTATCGAGTACTATGTTCATAACGGAGTTCTTCATTATGCCCGCTACTACTTTCTCAGGTATATTTAGGTTCACTACGTCGACGTTCTCGCGGCCGTAGTACTCTGCAACCCTTTCAATGTAATCCGAGAGATAGTCTGTTTTACCCACAACTAGGTAGTCTCTGCTTCCCTTGGTGAAGATGTATGGTGAAATTATATGAACGTTACATGCTTGAGCAAGCCTATAGAACTCGCACTCGCGTTTCAACCCGTATATCACGTATATGTCGTCTACTTTCCGGCTCTTCACGCTAATTATCTTACTTCTACGTAGATAGTAGTCGTTCATGAGTAGCTGTTTCACTATTTTGTCCACGTTTACCCCGTATGTGAGAGCGATAATTACGTATAAGCTCTCCTTGGGAACTGGGTATACGTTAACCAGTATCTTAGAACCACTCAGCTCACTAATCTTCCCTAGAAAGCTACTTTTCGTCGTTCTAATCCTCACGTTAAATATGCCGATATTGTAATCGTACAACGAGTTAAGTCCAGAGATCAAAGGTATTCCCAGTAGTATATTTGTAATTATAACTAATAAAATTATTAAATATAAGGCTCAGATAGCGCGCACGTGCACGCTTCAAGAACCACTAGCACTTCTTCGAAACCAAGACGTTTTCCGGCCGGAATGGACCCCGCCCAGTAGAAGGGTACGCTGGCATCCGCCCCCAGCTAACCTAATACTTTTATAATACCCTTATTTTTTAAACATCACAGGGAGCCCACTAGGGCCCGTCGCCTAGCCAGGATAGGGCGCCGGCCTCCTAAGCCGGAGGACCCGGGTTCAAATCCCGGCGGGCCCGCGATCCTCTCAACCGAGACACCTGTCCTCTCTAAGGCGGAAAGGGGCTGGTTTGCTGGCTATAAAGGATAAGCTATAAAAGACTACATGGTTACTATAAGAACAGAGTACTATGGTGTCTAATCTTGGTTAGAACGAGGTTACAGAGAATCAAGGACTATGAATGGCTCATTCCGCGGAGTGCCAAGTCCTGTATGAGAACTGATGCGATCGTGTTCGCAGATGAGTACTTGTTGGAAAAAATGGAGTCGGACTTAACGCTCGAACAGGCAGCAAACGTGGCCTGCTTACCCGGCATAAAGTTGTACTCTTACGTAATGCCGGACGGCCATCAGGGTTACGGCTTTCCCATAGGTGGGGTAGCTGGGTTTGACGTGGAGGAGGGCGTGATCAGCCCTGGGGGTGTAGGCTACGACATCAATTGCCTACCCCCGGGAACCAAGGTCCTAGTATCTGATGGTGCTTGGAAACCTATCGAGGAGCTGAGAGTAGGCGACGAGGTGGTGGTTAACGATGGAAGCGTTAGGAGAGCTAGAGTGGTATCCTGGTTCTACAGGCATGAAAACAAGCTATACGTAGTGAAGACCCGTGCAGGGTTCACGATAAGAGCAACGGGCGATCACCCCGTCCTCACCGAGCACGGGATGTTACGCGTAGATGAACTTGAGCCCGGACAGAAAGTAGCACTATATCCATTTATTGGCGTGAAGTACGAAAAGCCACCGAAGTTTCTAATTCTTGACGTAAGGGATTTCGATAGTGACGTAGCCGAGGAGCTCGCTAAAAGAGGGCTCCTCCCACTATATTCTGATAACCCCAAATTACCAGCACTAGTAAAACTCCTAGGATACCTTACAGGAAATGGTTTACTCGACGGCAGGAAAGCCTGGTTCTATGGGGATGCGGAAGGGCTTAGAGAGATCGCCGAAGACATTAAAAGACTAGGATACACGCCATCTAAAATAACTACAGGGGCCGCGAGGCCCCCTATCAATGGCTGGAGGCCCACTGAAGGGGAAAGCTCACTGTACGTGCCGGCTAAGAGCCTTAGTGTCCTGCTCGAAAAGCTTGGAGCACCCAGAGGAAATAAGGCTGTAACTGAGTACAGGGTCCCCAGGTGGTTGAGTAAACTACCGTTATGGGTGAAGAGGCTATACCTAGCGGCGTACTTTGGCGCCGCAATGAGCAGGCCGCAGACGATTAATGGCTACGACTTCGAACAACCCTTCGTATCAATAGCTAAAACCGGGCCATCTGTACGTAGTGGTATAGAATTCCTGGAAGACATAGAAAGGCTGCTAGGCGAGTTCGGGGTGGAGACGAGCGGTATAGAGATCGAGGAGCTAGAGGGGGGTGCTGTAAGGTTGAAGCTGAAGGTGTCAGCTAGGCCGGAAAACTTAATAAAGCTATGGTCTACAATCGGGTATGTATACCACCCTGTAAGGCAAAGACTCGCCTTAGCGGCAGTAGCTTGGCTTAAATGGAAACAAGTCACAGAGGAAGGGGAAGAGGCTGTACAAGTAGCTGGAACACTCCATAGAACGGGCTCTTCACTGGTACTACTATTGGGCCAGCGGGTTTATAGGCGATCGGCTGAGAGAATGTATGAAGGCGCGTCCGGGTTCGAAACCCCCGAAAACCTCCCACCCTTCGAAGAGTGGGTCCGAGAGAGCCTAAACGGTGATATACTGTGGGATATCGTAGAGGAAATAACGGTAGATGACTACGATGGATTGGTATACGACATAACAGTTGACGATCCAGCCCACAACTTCGTGGCAGACGGGTTCGTAGTATCTAACTGCGGGGTGAGGATTTTAAGAACGAACTTCTCGATAGACGACGTTAGGGGTAAGTTAAAGGAGTTAGTTGAAACAATATTTAGAAACGTGCCAAGTGGTGTGGGTTCAACCGGGCAGCTCAGGCTCTCTTTCAGAGACCTCGATGAGGTACTTGAAAGAGGCGTTAAATGGGCCATTGAACAGGGTTTCGGCTGGGAGAGGGATGCTGACCACACCGAAGAGCAGGGCTCCATGAAGGGGGCTAGAGCCGACAAGGTTAGTAGAGTGGCTAAACAGAGAGGCCACGAGCAGTTAGGTACTCTCGGAGCCGGCAATCATTTCTTAGAAATACAGGTGGTTGACAGGATTTACGATCCACACGTAGCCAAGGTCATGGGCATAACTCACGTAGGCCAAATAGCGGTCATGATACACACGGGTAGTAGAGGCCTGGGACACCAAGTTGCAAGTGACTATTTGATGGTAATGGAGAGGGCGATGAGGAAATATGGAATTTCAGTACCCGATAGGGAGCTCGCGGCCTTGCCATTTAGTAGCTCAGAAGCCCAAGACTACTTCGCCGCGATGGCGGCAGCAGCCAACTTTGCGTGGACGAACAGGCAAATAATTACACATTGGGTTAGAGAGAGCTTCAGGAAGGTGTTTAAAGAGGAGCCCGAAGCGCTCGGGCTTGAAGTGATTTACGACGTAGCACACAACATCGCGAAGATCGAAGAGCACGTTATCGACGGAGAAAAACACAGAGTGGTCGTCCACAGGAAGGGCGCAACCAGGGCGTTTCCACCAGGACACCCCGATATTCCGAGAGATTACGGGTCTATTGGTCAGCCAGTATTAATACCAGGTAGCATGGGTACGGCAAGCTACATACTGACCGGCATACCTGAAGGCGCTAGAACCTGGTACAGTGCACCCCATGGTGCTGGTAGATGGCTAAGTAGGGGTGACGCGATAAGATCATACTCACCGGACAGGGTAATAGCAGAGCTTTCAAGTAAGGGGATAGTTGTAAGAGCAGCGACTAAGAAGGTTGTAAGCGAAGAAGCGCCCGAAGCCTATAAAGACGTGGACAGGGTCGTACTCGTAGCTGAAAAAGTCAAGATCGCCAAACCAGTTGCCCGGTTAATACCCATAGGCGTCGTTAAAGGCTGAACAAGATTACGCGTTTTTGAACTTATTTATGGAAAGCGCTCTAAATGCCGGCATTTAGTCATAAGTACGACTTACTTAGGCCTGGAATAATCCCCGCTACGTAAAATGCTTAAAACAGCATCTAGCACTTCATTCGTGCTTACTACCTTCTGCTCGCCGGTTTTCATTTCCTTTACTAGTACTACGTTATCCCTGTACTCTTTCTCGCCGATCACGATAACGACGTCGCACCCGATTCTACTACCATACTCTAGTCCACGTGTCAAAGAACGCGGCCTATACGTAAACCCCTTAATCCTAGTGCCCTGATAGCCTGTAATACTTTTCAGTACTCTATAGCCAGCGCTTAACGGCACGTTACCGAGTACTACTACCATGACTGTTTTTGCCTCTGGGTATTGCGGGTTCCCGGAGAGAGCAAGGGCTATTCTGTCTATGCCGAGTGCTAACCCCGTAGCGTACTCGAAGGGACCACCGTACACGGCCGTCAGCCCATCATACCTGCCCCCTCCCCCAATGCTCGGTGATTCCTCGGCACCTAGAACCTTGTACTCGAAGATCAAGCCAGTGTAGTAGGCCAGTCCTCGCACTAGCTTAGGTCGATATCTAGCGGTGTAGCCTAGTTCTTTTAATGCAGTTATAAAATTATATAACCTGCTCTGCTCGTACATCACTACATCGTATAGTTCACTTAATAGCTCCTTGTAGTCTTGTAGTAGGTCTTTAACTTTATCCGGGTCCTCCGCGGAGATTATGCGCTTGAATACCTCAACGCCCTTCTCTCCTACGAGAGCTTGTAGCTCTTTAATGGCCTCATCCACGCGGTCCTTGTCGATCAGATGGAGCACTCGGTCCTGCATTTCTTCCACGATGCCCATCTTCTTCATAAACGCCCGGTATAAAGCAACATTACCAACCTCGTAAACGTGCCTAACCCCCACTCTGTCTAGAAACTCGCTCGCCGTAACCGCGACCAAAGTATCTGCGTTCACGTCCTGGTCCCCTATAACCTCGAGACCTCCTTGCCAAAACTCTCTATACCTAGCGTACTGGGGTTCTTCGTAGCGAAAGCACTGCGCTACGTAGTATAGTCTTATAGGCTTTGGCCTGGCCCTCATTAATTTTAAATACGCCCTCACGACGCTAGCGGTGACCTCGGGTCTAAGGGCGAGTAGCCGCCCAGCCTTATCCTCGAAAACGTACATCGACTTCTTTATCTCCTCGCCACTCTTGGCCTCGAATAGTGCAAAGTGCTCTACGGTGGGGGTTATGATCGGCTCAAAGCCGTATTTCTTTGCGGCGTTTTTAAACTCGGAAAAAAGGTACTCGTATAGTTCGGCTTCCTGCCAGACGATATCTCTCATGCCGCGCGGCGGGCTGAGCTCAGTCAACACGGTCAACCCTTATATCAGCCGGTACGATATCGTAGTAGGTTAACTCACCCTGGAGACTTACAATCGCAAGGGTTACTTTAAGGTTATTTCTACGCGCCTCGTCTACTATGTTGTGTAAGGTCTGCATATCTATGTTAAGCTTCTCCTCTAAAACGTATATTAACCTTAAGTCACCGGTCTTATCCTTTACCAGGAACTTACACTGATCTAAGACGCGCGTCCTCCTTCCCCGTTCTCTCAGGTCCTTGAAGACGGCAAGCATTGGCCAGAAGTACTTGTCGAAGCAACTTCCACGTTTTTTAATAAGTTCCTCCACTTCCCTGACTTCACTACCATCATCTAGCCTAACTAGTGCCTTGCTCGTGGATAGCAAATAAGCCACTTCTACTAAGTTTAGTACCAGTCTGTCGTTGTGGTATACGCCAAACCACCTTTCCGCGAGCTCGTCTGCCCTAGGTGACCTATTTAAGTATCCTTTACAAGACTCGCTGTCAAAGTGTATTTTTGTCATAGCATTCAAGCCTTCCAGAGCCATGTGAACTCCCCAAACCTACTTTACTCTACAGGCATGCCTCGCTCAAGAAGCCTTATCATCAGGTACCGCCTTGGTAAAACCCTCAGTAACTCGTTGAATAAGTCTTCAGCGCCGAGGAGGTCTAGTAGTAGCGTTTCCGCGACACGGTATGCGTGAACAACGCTATTGCCGCATAGGTAGGTAGACAACTTTAATTCCTCACTGTTAAAAACCGGTTTACACCTCTCCGAGAGAATGCTCTTTACTGCTTGCTCAACGGAAGCATCCTCGTCCAGAGCATCCACTACGATGTGGCTTACCAGCAAGCTCAGCACCCTATGCGAAGACCTCTGCCACGAACTCGCGTACTTCGCGCTTCTTCGTGAGCTCTATCTTTACACCCATGTCCCTCAACACCTCGCTGACCTCCGGTGAAATGTACTCGGAGACTATAACCCAGGGATCCAGGCCCTCTAACACGTCCTCTAGTAGAAGCGGGTTTTGAGGCTTCCTAAGCCTGTACACTATCTTCTTGACGTCCATGTCGTAAACTACCAGCTCGTCGGCCTCGTCATAGCTAACTATAAATTCTCCTTTACACGTCATTATAACCGAGCCCAAAGTCACCAGCTCTCGTAATGCCGTCTAGTACACTTATTTCATGGTGGTTAATATAGGGGTTAAGCTAAACTCGTCGAGAGCGGCAGTGATAGCTATATCGTTAAAGCCTTTAAAGGACGTCCTCGTAAACCTCAAGTATAGGGATCCCCAATACCTCGCGGTGAGGAGACTAGCCAGTGCTTTCGATTTTAATGTAGCGTCCTTACTGGTGGTACTGAACGGCATTATTAGCTATCAACTTGGCATTCCAGGAGAGAAGTACTGGCTTGAATTTGCTGATTTCTTTTCCAAGGCTGGCGATGTTAACGCCGAGCTCTTCAAGTCCTTTCTCGTGGAAGCTAGGTGTACACGTCTTTTAAGTCAAAAGCTTGAAAGGGTAAAGCGCGTTTTATCATCGGACCTAGCTGTCAGACTGTTAGAAGATGGACTACTGTATTGCAGCAACCTGAGGGTCCTGGTTAGTGAGCTGGCAAGGCTACTCCGGTCTAAAACGACATCTAAGACCATATTATTCGCTACCAAGATGTACGGGTACCTCTGTGACCTGGCCGGTGCTGAGCCTAACTACGCGGACATACCTATACCAGTTGATTACAGAAATGCCATTTTATCGCTAACTAGTTGCATTGTTGAGGACTGTAGGGGCAAGGATAGTATCGAGGAGTGCGCCGTGGTTTTAACTACTACGAAATACGCAAAATACGTACAGGAGGCGTGGAGCACCGTCTGCAGTCACCTGAGCACTCCCTGCTTACTTCTAGACGTTTTCACATGGCTCTTCGTGGGAAAAGCTATAGAGGCTAACTTCAAACCACGTGAAGCGGTGAAGCTCTTTAAAAGAGATTACGGCATAGATGTCCCAGTAGAGACTGCCGAACAACTACTTGAATGTG
Source organism: Desulfurococcaceae archaeon (assembly GCA_038845865.1). Taxonomy (NCBI): domain Archaea; kingdom Thermoproteati; phylum Thermoproteota; class Thermoprotei; order Desulfurococcales; family Desulfurococcaceae; species Desulfurococcaceae archaeon. The sequence goes on along the minus strand of JAWBQJ010000003.1, from coordinate 75,267 downwards.
CTGAGAGGTATGTGCGATCCACACAAACTAGAAATCCTAGTTAGCATAGCCAAAGCGCTGTACGAGAAGTCTATAGAGCATGGTATACATCACGTAGAGCGTGTTTTCAAGTGGGCTCTCCGAATAATTAAGGAAGAGGGCTTAAACGTGAGCTTCGAAGCTGTAAGGATCGCCACTTACTTACATGACCTTGGAAGACTAGTTGGAGATCCACACGCATATTATTCATCCCTCATAGGCGAAGAGCTCCTCAAAGAAGCTGCGTGCAACGACAACGTAATCAGGGAGATTATATTGGCGGTAGAGGCCCATAGCTTTAGCCGAGTAAAAAGCGCAGAGAAAGTAAATGAGCTTGGAAAAGTGCTGAGCGATGCCGATAAACTAGATGCACTCGGTTTAGTGGGATTTTTGAGAGTATTCATGTATAGCGAGAGGCGGGGGAGAGACGTCGTCTCTACGCTAAAACACTTCAATGATAAAATAGTTAAGCTCCACAAGTACATGTACTACGAATACTCTAGGAAAATGGCAGAAAGGTATAGTGAGAGGACGAATCAGTTACTCAAATGGCTAGAGGAAGAACTCACGTAAGTAGATATAGCCTGGAGCTACTTCAAACCCTCAAAAGAACCGAGTGCGCTAGTAAGAACTACTAGTTCGGTGGCCCATTCAAAAGAGATCCTGTTCTTCCTGAACAGGATGTCCAGCTCGTACATTAGTTTAGCGCATTCAGGCGTACCCATATATTTACATGCCTCCGCACTCCGCACCCTATCTTGGAACTGTTGCGGTATATGCAATTTAATAAGGTCCATGTAAAGGGAGATCGCCGCCAAGTCCAGGCCCTTATACTCCTTGTACAAATCACTTAGCTTCTTGAGATGGCCGAAGACTGCACCCTCTCGGGAATCTATAATTGAAAATCCGCGCCATCGCGAACTAAGCGACCTGTATAGCTCGTTAAAGTTTACGCCGGTTTTCAGTAAGGTTATTTGCGTATACCCAAGTCCCTGTAGGTGGTTGAACATGTCTTCGCGCCCGACGACCTTCAAGAGCTCTATAAACTGCTTAATGTCAGACCACCTATCTACGGCGTTTACAGTATCTAAAGCTTTTTTGAACTTGGCGCTTTCCTCGAGAACGCTTTCCACCCCGCTAAGACCTATTGAAAATCCTATAATGGTCAACGGCACTATGTACTGTGGGTGCACGGTGCCGCAAGATCTGAACGAATCCTTCATAATTCCTGAAAACATTTTCCCGTAGTCTATACTCGTTACCGCGATCTCTCCCTTTCTAGCCTGCTCGCCCATCGAGACGGCGTCGGCAATGTAGTCTACTGACGACACGATGTTGCAGAGCACCTCATCAAATAGCTTAACCGGCATTAACCTGTGCAGGCCTCCAGGTTTTATGTACGCATTTAAACCTATAAGTGCACCCCTTACGAGCGCTTTTGAGACTTGAATGTGTTCATTCAACTTCGTTTTCCACCTGCACGTTTTAAAATACGTCCTATAAACCTATATTCTAACTTCAACGAGTTTCCTCCTAGCAGGCAGGGAGACGTTGTAAACGGGAACATCTCTCACGTGTACCACTTCCAGTGAACCCATGTGAACGTGTCCGTGAATAACCATGTCTATGAGCTCTTTTCTCAGGATTCTTTCGAAGCGGGAAGATGCGAGGTAAGGGTATACCTCCTGTTTTTCTCCTATGAGGTTTTTACGTGTTACCCCGTAGTGCGAGAGGAGTATTATCTTCTTGCAACCTGCCCTTCTAAGCTCTAACGCCATTTGCTCCACTTTAAATGGTAACTCGATGTAGTACTTTTCAATACCCGGTATGTTGCGCGTCTGCCACGTAGTCGGCTTATCCAGTCCCCCGCGAGTACCTATAATGCAGAGCTCCCCTTCACACAGTTTCGTGTAACTGTCATTCAGCCACGTTATGTCCTTAAATAGCTGTTCGTAGAGTTTTTCATATCCCCTGTACTCCTCGTTGCCGAAAGTAGCAATTACTGGGGCGCTGGGAAACCTCCTCTTCGTAGCTTCGTACACGCGTTTAAACATAAGGACCTTGTTCTTATCAACCATGTCGCCCGCGAACAGCACTACTTCGGGCTCGGTGAGGGTGTTTCTTAAAGCATCAAGGTAGAGGGGAAGGTACTCTGGGCTATGCACATCTGAAGTAGCCAAAATGAGCATAGACATCTCCTCAATCTTAAAAACCCCTTAACTTACTAAGAGCAGTTAGGGTGTAAAAAATGACAACCGGCCTGCTTAGAGGGGTAAATAAATCGGGTCACAAGGGGTGGACTACAGAAAAGTGCATAATGTGCGCCACGACGTTGGACTTCTTTCAAGGTTACGACATGAAGAACATATACTATTGTCCCAAGTGCTTAGAAAGCGGTATAAAGGCGTATTTTTGTACAGCCGATGCCAGGAAGGTCCATTACAGGTGCCCATATTGTAAAAGTGAATTGAAACCATACTTCTGAAGTACAAGGAGTGGACTCCGGGCAACTACCCGTAAACCCCGCCCTTAATACCCGGGAGAGCCGTATACGATCTTCGTGATGCTCGTGGAGTTGTTTGCCATTCGCGCCTTCAAGTAGATTGGCGGTTTACGCCGGTGCTTGTAGGCTCCTGCGGCCTGGGCTTCTCGTCGCCACTCTTAGTGGCAAAATCCACGAGTGCCCCTTCTAGTACCTCAATGGCTATTGCCTGAACGGGGCACAGGGGGATGCATCCATAGCATTCAATGCACCTGCTACTATCAGCCTTAACCGAACTATTTTGAACCACAAAAACGTATGCGGGACAGTACTCTACGCAGAGCTTGCACAGAGTGCACTTTTCACTATCTACTTTTACTAGCACGCCCACCTCACTTTACACCCAAGGCCAAATAACCCTGAACTTGATATTAAATAGACACCGGTAACTTGTATACTTACTTGAAGCGGTGATGTCCGTGCTTATACGTGCAGACTTGCACACGCACTCTACCTTTAGCGATGGAAAGGCCAGTCCCCTGGAGATCGTCTACGTTGCTGGAGATAGGGCTCTCGGCACCGTCTCGATCACCGATCACGACACGTTTCGAGGGAGCATCGTCGCTAAAAAATTGGCCATTACGTACGGTATACTGGTGATCCCGGGAGCGGAGATGAGGACGGATCGTGGAGACATCCTCGTGTACTGTGACCGGGAAGTAGACTTACCAAAAAGAATAAGCCTCCTCATTGAAAAAGCCCATGAAGAAAACTGCTTGGTGGTTCCGGCGCACCCCTTTGACTTTATAAGGCTAGGTATTGGTGACCTCGTATACGAATATCAGGTCTGGGACGCCATCGAGGTGTGGAATGCCTCAAGTACGAAAGGCGCTAATTACCAAGCTCTCGAAGCTGCGAAGATGCTCAATAAGCCGGGTATAGCTAATAGTGATGCCCACATCCCAGAGGAGGTGGGGTCTGCGTACACCCTCATCGAAGTAGACGACCTAACCGTGGACAGCGTCCTAGAGGCGATTAGAAGAAACAGGGTTAAGCCCTTTCTGGGAAGAGTGCCACTTAAAGCGCGTTTTAATAGACTTGTGTGGAGCATAGAGCGCTCGTTAATAGATGCGCTTAGATAGTACTGGCCGGTTTCCTGTAAACTCCACTGCCCATATCTACGGCGTCCTCCGGCGGCCTCTCTTCGTAAAACTCCACGTATTTTAACCCGTGTAAGTCCATAAGCTCCTCTAATGCGGGTTCTAGTGTGCGCGGTAGGTATATCCTCTCCATTATAGGGTCTGAGAGCTTCAGTCCACTTTGCTTTTTGTACTTCCAAATAGCATGGTTTACTTCGCAGGCTCTGAATATCAGTTCTGGAGACTCCTCGAGGAACTCTTCATCGGGTTCTGGAAACCTCTCTGAGTGAACGCTCTTACCATAAAGCTCCCTGTAAATTGCGTCTGTTACGAATGGCATTATTGGAGCAAGCATCTGTAGGATTCGTTTCAAAGTATAGTGTAACGCGTACCAGGCTCCCCGTTGCTCGGCCTCGCTATACTTGTTGTTAACGTTATATGATCTGCTCTTGGTCAGTTCTAAGTAGTGTGAAGCGAACTGGTTCCACGCGAACTGGTAAATCTCTGTTATGGGAACATATACATCTAGGTTCATGTAAGCATTATCTACCGTTACTACTAGCCTGTTCACGGCGGCGAGCATAGACCTGTCCAGTGGCCTTAACACATAGTCTTCAGGTTGAGGAAAGCACGATATGTACCTAGCTATGTTCCACAACTTAGTGGCAAATAGCATCCCCGTCTTAATCATGGCCTCACTATACCGGTAGTCATAGCCGAGCTTGGCGCTCGCCGCGGCCCAGTACCTGAAAGCATCTGCACCGTACTTCTCAAGAATGGGCTCAGGATCCACTATGTTCCCTTTAGATTTATGCATCGCTTCCCCCCTTTCATCGAGACCCATACCGCTTAACCTGATCCACTTAAACGCAGGCCTCCCTGTGAGCTGGTAAACTCTCAGAATAGTGTAGTAAAGCCACGTTCTAACGATGTCTACTCCCTGGGCTCTAAGAGCGCTTCTAGATGCCTTTTCGAAGAGCTCGTTGTTTCTCATGTAGCCGGTAACGTAAAGCACGGAAATACTGCTATCAAACCAGGTGTCAAACACCTTTCTCTCACCTTCAAGCTCTGTGAAGGGTGCACCACACTTCGGGCACTTGTCCCAGACCGGTGGGTCGATCCACGGCCTATAGTACCTACCTGGTTCCGGCACGAGAACGGTACCGCACCTTTTACAGCGCCAAACTGGTACCTCCGTGGCGTAGTATCTGTCTTTACTTATCGGCCAGTCTGTCGTAATGTTCTTAATCCACTCTACAAGCTTTACTTTGTGGAACTCGGGCTTGAACTCCATCTGGTCTAGTATGTTTAGGAGGGCATCCTTGAACTCTAATTGCTTTAAGAACCACTCCCTTGCATGTACTATTTGAATTGGTGTTTTACACCTCCAACACACAGGCACATTGTGCCTGGTTTTCTCCTTTTTAACGATGTAACCCCGCTCTTCGAGTAGTTGTACCGCCTTAGTTCTTGCCTCATCGATGCTGAGACCTGCCAGCGGGCCGGCTTCCTCGGTGAGGTAGCCGCTCCTGTCAACGATTACTGTTGGTTCTAGTTTAAGGTCCCTGAACATGGCTACATCCGCGTGATCGCCGTAACTGCAAATCATTACAAGCCCCGTACCATACTCCGGGTCAACTGCTTCGTGTTTGAGTACTGGCATTTTATGCCCGTAGAGGGGATTAATGGCGTTTCTCCCCTCGAGGTAGGCGTATCTATGGTCCTTAGGATTAAATGCAAGTGCTTTACATGATCTAAGTAGCTCCGGCCTCGTAGTTGCTACTACGACATGCTCGCTTGAGTTTTCAAGTGGAAATTTTACGTAATACAGGTACGTATCTTCCTCGCTATACTCGAGCTCGGCATCCGCTAAGGTGGCCTTGCACCGAGGACACCAGTTAACGGGCCTTTCGGCCTCATACACCAAGCCCTTTTTGAAGAGCTCTATGAATGTTGCCTGCGTGATCTTCCTGTATTCTTCGCTATCCGTCCCGTCCTTCCAGTATTGAAAACTGCAACCCAGTCTTTTCCATACCTTTACGAGCTCTTTTTCTATTTCATCGAGAAACTCCTTGCATAGACTTAGGAACTTTAACCTACCTTCAGACGTTGACGCCACTCTATGAGCACTTATCTTAAATGCCTTTTCAACTTGTACTTCGACCGGTAACCCATTTCGGTCAGCGTAGAACGGTACTAGTACATTATATCCTTTCATTCTGAAGTACCTGGCTATCATGTCTATCTGGACGTAGTGAGCTGCACCGCCAACATGCCACTTCCCACTAGCATATGGTGGAGGCGTATCTATCGCGATTACTTCCCTGGGGTCTTGGGGAGAGTACTTGAATTCGTATGGCCTCTCCTCTTCCCAGGCTTTCAAGACCTCCAGCTCCCTCTCACACGTCCACCTAGTTGAGGCCATCTTTGGCCGATACTTCCTCTCCATGAAGACTCCTCGATTGCTAGTGTATTAAATTTAGACCAAAAATGATATTAAACTGCGTAACTACTAATAAACACCACCTAAGCGATCTCTCCCTGCCGTCAAGTTAAACTTAAACGAAATAGGGGATACCCCGGTGAAATTAGTGTATCGTAAAAAGCCTCCGAAGAAGGGAGAATAAAAAATACATGAATGGGTGTTATGCGAGGTACTTTTTGAAGTACTTGTTGTACAGCTCTTCTCTATATAGTTTTATGTGCTGGTCGAATTCATCCCTTAAGGCTGTGTCATTGAAAATCACGTAGAGCGCCCTCGTTATGCCGAGGTTTTCTAATACCTTGATCCCGGTTAGCCCTTTTCTTTTAATGAAGTACTTGGCTATTCCGAGGTCAATTATGCTGTAGCAGATACTCCCCAAATTTACGGAGCTCAGCACCTCGTCGACGGTGCCATGTTCGCTTTTCAAGTATATTGGTAGGGAATCTATGGGCTCTCCGTACCTGTAGCCCCTCATTACCCCCAATTTCAAACCTTCCTGCTTTATGTACTCGATAAGCTCTCTTAAATCGTTGAAGTTGTGACGGCACCTCTCAGATGCTACTATGATTTCCTTAGCATCTCTTAGTTTTTCGCTAGAAAAGATCCATTTCTTTTCTCTTTCAGGTGTCTTGGTTACCTGGAAAGCGATGTCAAGCTTTTTCCGGTTAAAGAGCTCTTCAATAATGCCCCATTCCTGAATTACGAAGACCCCTGTGTAGCCCATTGAGTTTATCACGTCACGAATAACCTCGTAATCTATGCCCTTCAATTCGCCGTTTTCAATAAATTGGTAAGGAGGGTACGGGTCGGCACCAACGAGGAGTACTTTTTTCACCATTAAACCCCTAAGCGGCTACTCTTTACCCAGTTGCCTTGCCAGCTCTTTTAACTCTGGATGTACTACCCTCCCGCTGTCCCATACTTGTACATCGTCAAGCCACACCGAGCAGTTAAGACAAACACCGTCAATGTGGCTCTTGGCCTGGAAAGGTTTACCGTACATTGGCCCTCTTGAACCAAACCCGAAGTTTATTGCCCCCCATATCCTCTCGTTCTCCGCAGTGACCGGCCCTAACTTAGCGTAGGGGTGAACGCCGTAACATACATGGGCAAGGCGGTACATGTTGGGGTCGTTTAACGATTCGAACCACTTCTTGGTAATGTTAGCCACAATGCCTCCTTCTATTTCGACTATACACCCTCCTTTAACGATGAAGGTTACTCTTTCTCCGGGTGGTAGTGGTGCGAACTCTACTGGCTCACCACCGCTTAGCGACGCGTCGAACACTATTCTACCATTCACGGTCTCTTCTACGGGTGCCCAGCCAATTTGACCTACCAAGAAGTGCGCGCCCGGCGTACTGTAGTCTATTTCGTTTGTTATTGGGGAGGCAGGGTCCATTTCAAACGTTACATCGGTGCCTGCTTCGCACTTTATGCGCATCTTTCTCGCTTTCCTGGTTAGCTCGACAAGCTTATCTTGGAATGCTTTTTGTACATCGAAGTTTATGCTCCCTATCAGCTTCACGAATTTCTCCGTGTCCAGTCCTCCTAGCATTATCTGGCGGGTTCTATTGTTCGTTACAGCTCTAAACCACATAGGAGAGTATAATAGCCACTGAACGTTGAACTCTACCCATACATCTGTTTTATCGGCAGCTAAAACCAAAGGCTCTGGTAAGTATTCGACGGTAACTGCCCCGTAGCCTTTAGGCGTAGAATGCCACGCAAGAAGCACTTTTCCACCAAGCGCATCAGCCATTTTGGCTACTTCCATCGCGAGCTTAACGTCACCCACAGAGTCCACGGTTATTAAGACACTTTCTTTGGGCTTCAGTTTGATCATGTCGTGGAGGAATATGTAAGCCGCTCTACTTAACTCGAATTCGTATTTCATAACACCCCCTCCATAGAGTTACATAGCTTCGGGTTTAAATAGTTTACAACAGTAGGTTTGAGGTATTCGTATATATTAATAAGGATCATATAAAGATCTGAGATTAAAATTTATAAATTCCCCCCTTCTCAATAAATAAGGGTGTGATTGACACATGAGCAAAGAAGAGCACAAAATAGTACAGATCCTCGAAGACTACTCCTTGGTAAGCGTTCCCCTACATGAGAGACGAGGGTTCCTAAGCCAGTTCTTGATAGTCTCCGGCTACATCATATGCATAGCTGGGCTATTCGCTGGAGGGACGCTAGGGTCGGGCATGAACATATCCACTGCAATAACAGCACTAATTATAGGATCAATAATATTAGCCCTGTACTCGTCGCTAGTGGCGATACCTTCCGCGAAGTATGGTGTGTCTACTTACGTCTTAGCTAGGCATGCGTTTGGGAGGTACGGATCGATGATCGTCGCGCTAATAGCGTTCATACTCAATGGTGCGGGTTGGTACGCGTACGAAACAGCACTATTCGGGCTAACCATGCAAGAGTTAATACCCGGACACCCCGCAACACACTGGCAGGTTGCAAGCATATGGGGCGGAATAATGATGATGATCACCTCTATAGTAGGGTATAGGGGAATCAATGTGCTAAGTTATCTGGCAGTACCATTAATGGTAATACTATCCTTAGCAGGCCTGCTTGCGTCAGCCCAAATGGTTGGAGGCTGGGACACCCTCATGGCCCTGCAACCCCCGCAGACTATCCCGCTAGCAGTGGGTATAACCATAACTGTAGGCTACTTCGCCATAGGTGCAGCAACCCAACCGGATATTGCGAGATATGCTAAAAACGAAAAGGTAGCAGTTGGATCTATCTGGGCAGGCTTCCTACTAGCCAACCCCTTCATAATGTTTTGCGGCGTAGCAATGCTACTTGCAACCATGTACCACTATGCTGAGCTAGGACTAGTCGGCTCGACGCCTAACCTACCGCTTGCTATGAAGGTTCTCGGCCTAGGTCTAGGTGCATTAATAGTAGCTGCCCTTGCGCAGTGGACCACTAACGATAACAACCTCTACACGGGTTCCCTTGCCCTGGTAAACATAATTCCCCTACCGAGGTGGTTGCTTGTGTCGATTACAGGCATAGCTGGAACGATCATAGCCGCGATCGGGATATACGAGTACTGGGTACCGTGGCTAATATTTCTCGGAAGCTTCGTCCCCGCCATGGCTGGCGTGATCATCGCGGATTATCACGTCATCTCCAGGCTACTTAGAAGGAAAGAGTACAAATTCGGCCCTGGCACAGCGTATAGTGGATTCGACGTTGCAGGATTGCTAGCAATGTTTATAGCCGGGTACATAGCTACAATACCTGCTATATCGGAGATAATTCCTGGAGCAATAATAGGCTTAGTTCTGGGATTCGTACTTCACATAGTACTAACACTAATACTAGAGCCCTTGAAGGCGGCAAGGATAGGAAAGTACGTAGAGAGAGCATACGGGTTCTGATGGTGATCCGCCGTGAGCACGGTTAAAACAATAAAAGTAGATAGAGGATGGCTAAGAATGCAACTAGCAGTCAGCGTGGTGTACTTTATAATATCAATAGTCATGGTCATCGCCTCAGCGTATACCATAGCGCAAGGATTCCCTATACAGGGCTCAATATACATGATTTCGTACATTATAACCTTAATAGTATCCATGGCAATGATGGTTAAAATACAGGGCTTACTGAGGACCCGCTCCACCCATCTGATTGAAGGAAGGGAAGAGCAATTCCTCATACTGCAGCAAGGGGGGTGGTTAATATTTGCGCTAGGCTTCTCAATAATACTCTTAATACAGTCCCCGGCATTTGAAATATCAGTAGCATTCATGGCCTTGAACGTAATTGCCTCGGTACTGTTTCTCGTCATCTCGATAGTCTCGGTGGTAGGGAACAAGGTTAAGTACAATATAAGAATTTCCCCTTAAAGGAAACCCTTTTTATCCAATCCTCTCCTTACGCTGCGTTGTAAGCGGCCACGAGTTATCGGTCCTTCGTATAGCGAAATACATTCGCACTACAACACGCTATCAGTGAACTCGTTCATGGGTAGCCCGAAGATAACTGATCACATGTGCGGTCTCTCTACAAGCATATCCGCGCTCCAGATCAGCGCTTTCGAGAGGCGGCTGAGAAGCCCTTCGCAATATTCCAGGAGTCCATGTAGATACTTGAAATCTCACTACTACTCGGCTTACGGACCATTATCCACTTGACATTGATGGTTTCGTACCTACCCCCCACCCTTGTTCCGATCACCAAGACCTTCACCACGCCATCCACACTTACTTTAACCTGAGAAGGCGCGATCTCCTTGACTAGGAGGCAGACTTCTTCGATGCATAGCTCTCTGTGCTCACTATACTCCCAGTTCGCATAGTACACGTCAACGGAGACTACATACCTACCATCTTCATTTATAACTAGCACCCTATAGTAGTCGTCAAAGTAGTACTCTTCCAGGACATTACCTACTTCTCCGTTCACGCCGTTTCAACCCCTGGCCTTTAATCAGGAAACGGGCTCGTAAACAATACCTAGTTCCTCCGCAATTTTATAGGCTCTCTTCATCTCTTCGCTTGTAGGCCTTCTCGCGATATCCGGGTACATGTGGGGATACCTGGACACGATGTGCTCTGGCCTGTACTGTTCCATTATGTTAACCAAGGCTCGGGGGGTATTTTTCGCTATCCACTCCAGTACAGGCCTGGTACAGCACTCTATGTGATTAGGTAGCACGAGGTGCCTTATTATAATGTCCCCCGTATCATGTGCTTTTTTAATGTTCCTCGTGACGACCTCCTTGTAACATCTAACTTTGCTAAGCCTCCACGCACACTCGTCGTTTCCGTACTTGAAGTCCGGTAACCATATGTCCATGACATCTGCTAGGAGATTCATTGACTCCTCCGTCATGTACATGTTACTATTCCAAAGCTGGGGGACGTTCACATCTAAGTACTTTAAGCTCTCGAGGATGAACGGCATATGAGGCGTGGGCTCTCCACCCACGTGGTTAATGTTCCTAGCTCCGCGCTTCCTGAGATAAGCTTGTATGGCTCCAAGCTCCTTTGGTGCGAGTTTTTCACCGCCCCGCGCGTTAACCTGGCTAATGTCGTAGTTTTGGCAGAAAACGCACTTGAAGTTACATCCACCGTAAAATATAGTTCCGCTTGGAACGAGAGGGGCCTCCTCGCCCATGTGGTGAAAATAGCTGTGAACGATCGCCTCCTTATCCATGGTGCACGTTCCAGGCTTACCCTCTAACCTGAGGGCTCCACATCTCCTTTCACAAAGACTGCAAGGGCTCATAAACCTGTACGCCAGGGCTACCTTAACGTCGAGGTAGCTGTATCTAGGCCTTTCAAGCCTTTCTAGCTTAGCGACGTTCTCGGTACTGAGGTCCCTATAAAAAAGCTGGAACTCTTTTGCCAGTTTATCGTGCACGTTCAGGAGGTCTTTTAACGCGATCTCACCCGAGTAGGGGTCTAGGTCGACGGGCATGAGCTTGGCCACTAGGAATCTCGCCGGCCTTTCATTCCTCATAACGCTATAGTAATGGAATAGCCTCTCCCTCACCGTCATATTTGACCATACTGAAAGGGCGTCCGGCCTATAGCTGATCAGCGTAATAAACCAGTCAGCCAAACCCCATCCCAGGAAGTAGGTGTTCAAAAGTCCCTAATAGCTAACGAGTACGTGTTGTCTATGATGTACCCCTATAAAATGCCAAGTTCAAGTATCTCTTCGAGTTCCCTAACCACGTATGTCGCGTACTCACATGCCGTTCCGCAGGGCTCAACCGCTATCGAAACGGGCACTAGCTTGAAGACATCTATGTCCCACTCGTCGTCGCCTACGTACACCGTGTTCTCTAACCCTATGCCGGTTTCTTCGGCGAGTTTTTTGACGACAAGCTGTTTATCTTTAAGAGGCACGTGTACCACGCCCCCGGGAATTAGTTCTTCTCCTAGGAATACTAGCTCGTTATAGAAGCACAGCTCTATATTCAGCTCTTCGCAGACTCGCTTGACTACGAGGTCGATGCCGCTACTCACGACAGCGGGGATATGACCTCTTTTAACCACGCCTTCAACGACCTTCTTCGCCAACGGCCGCGCCCTAATCCTAGAGGCCGCCCTTTCCACCTCGCCTCTCGTTAATGGTTTACCATGACTATGTATCATGAGGGCGATGTCTATCTTCATCCAGTCCAAGTACGAAATCGCTCCACGCCGGTAGAGATCCGCGAAATAGAGGTTGCCCTTGCTTCCAAAATACTCGTGGAGTGCTTTCCAACTGCTTTTTTCATAGGTTAAAACCCCGTCACAATCAAATACTACCAACTTCTTCCGCAAGGCTTAACACCTTTCCAAATAGTGCTTCAAGTACATGCTTGCCAGTTCTCTTGTTGACTTTGAATATGAGCTTTACGTGATGTTTAAAGATGTACACCTCTAGTTCAAGTACGTTGCCTAGTCTCGCGTAAACACTATTAGGGGTGGCTAAGACCTCGGCGTTGAGTCTGTCCTTTAAAGCACTAGCTACTTTTTCTAAGTTTAAATCCAGCACATTACTGGTTCCCGGCGAGGAAACGTGCTTTAAAGGCCCCCGCTCTAACAGCTCCGCTACTTGTTCTACGGTATCCACCAGCTCGCGTATATCGCTATAAGACCTTTTAACCTCTTCTAGAATCTCCATTAATGCTTCTTTGGCATTACACGATTCAAGCAGGTTGGCGAAGGCCTTAAACTCCTCTGACTTGAAGTAGGTTACGAGGTTCGCCGGATCCCCGTCATATACGCTAAATTTGTACCTTTCCTCAGCCGCAAAGACCAACTTCTTTGCCTCAATGGCGTCTTTGAGCGCTAGTTTACCGGGTTTAATGTAACTGTCAATAACTGGGTTGACGATGTGCCTTAAGAAATCGGGTTTCATTGTTTCACCGAAAAGTTTTTAAGGCTATTTCGTGCTTTTAATACTCGCGTGTTGATAGTGTGTGAACGTGTCACGAAACAGTAAAAAGCAGGGTTGGAACCCCTATACGAGCGACTTGCAGAGGTTTAGCGTATACCCCTCCATTAAAATGGTTGAAGGTAGAGGAATTAGAGTAGGCGATATCATCGTCGTCAACGTCTACGATGTGGATGAGCGAGGACGCGGGGTAGTACACTACAAAGACCTAAAAGTAATCATACCAAACGCTACTAGTGGTTCGCGTGTCAAGGTAAAAATAGTGAGGGTGCAAGGGGAGGTGGCATTTGCCCATATAATTGGGGTATTAAGTGAATCGAGTACAGAGTACTGAAGCCCCTTTGCTGTACAGGTACCGGCTACTTAGTGTGCAACTAATTACTACTTCTTATAGCCTATTTTTCTTAAGAACTCCCTTCTTTCGCGTTTATCCTCATCAGTTTCCACGCCGAGAGGTGAGTAACCGTCTACCGCCCCCATTACGGCTCTTCCCTGCGATGTTTCAGCAACGATGACTTCAACGGGGTTGCCCGTTACCACGTACAGGGAAACCAGCTCTTGGACGTTCTTTAGCTGGTTTAATATGTTTATCGGGTACGCATTTCTTATGAACAGCACGAATGTATGCCCGGCTCCAATGTTAAGGGCTGTTTCAATAGCGGCTTTTACCAGTTCCTCGTCGTTTCCCTCGTACCTTACAAGCCTCTTTCCGCTTGCCTCGTTAAATGCCAGCCCGAATTTAATGCCTGGAACGCTCGTTACGAGTACCTCGTATATATCTTCAACGGTTTTTATGAAATGGCTTCTCCCAATAATCACATTCGCGCCTTCGGGTATTTTTACAGGTACTTTAAGTACTTTAACATCCATTTGAACTCCCCTATAAATAGAGAAATAACTGGGACTTAATTAATAGTAAGCGTGTAACCCCCGGCGAAACCCATGAACGTTATCGTGAAAGTGCTTAAACTCTTCCCGAAGATTGAAGATAATGGCGTGGTCGGCATAAGTGGTTATATCATTCGCGAAGAGAAATGGGCTCTTCGTGAAATACCCGGTAACATGCAAGTCAATGTAATTGACCGATTGCTGGAAGTAGCGGCCGAGTATAATGTCAAGGAAAGGAGTCCCGATGCGTTTACCCTATCTGAGGTGGAGGCACCTGGACTGAGAGTAGTGCTGGGCGATGGAGGGAGGTTCGAGTCCTCTACAGTCCTTACTCCAAAACCTTCATACCTTCGTAGAATGGTCTTCGTGAAGTGCGATGACGTTAGTAACTGCAAGGCGGTGTACGAATTTAAGCCCAGATCACAATTGATCGTGTATGAGGGCTCGATTAGCGTTAGTAACCTGGATTACGACCTCATAGTACTCGAATGCGACGATCACGCCCGGGTGCTATTTCCCCACGAACTCTCTCAACCGAGAGTAAAGCATGTGGTTAAAAAAGCTAGAAAAAAGCGTAAAAGGAAACCATCCTCTAAGAACTAAGGGGGTTTGAACCATGCCTATACATATTAAAGCATCGAAAGGCGACATAGCTAAAAACGTCATTGCTTGTGGGGATCCGGGTAGAGTAGACCTGCTATCTAGCCTTCTAGACGACGCAAAGGTCGTGAATACCCATAGGGGGTTAAAAGTCACCACGGGACTCTACAAGGGTACCTCAGTAACGGTAGCCACGCACGGGATCGGCGGACCTAGCGCAGCTATAGTCTTCGAAGAGCTCCACCAGCTAGGTGCAAGGAGAATTGTAAGGCTCGGGACAGCGGGAGGCGTAAGAAGAGACACCAAAATAGGCGACGTTATCGTTGCCACCGCTGCCTCGTACCACGTGGGAGGATGTACCCTTGGACAGTACATGCCAGGAATGTGCGGCGCCACAGGGGCCCATCCCAGGTTAACGACCCGCGTAATGGACGTTCTCGAAGAGCGTGGAATACCCTACAAGTACGGGCCCGTGTTCTCCAGTGACGCTTTCTACGCTGAATCACCGGATTTCGCAGTAAAAATGGAACATCACGGAATAGTAGCGGTCGAGATGGAAGCAGCGGCGTTGTTCGCTCTCGGGTGGATGAGGGGCTTTGAAGCGGGGTGCGTCCTAGTCGTAAGTGATGTACTTCACGGCGAGGAGGCGTTTAAGAAGTACCTTACCACGGAGGAGCTCAGCGACATACTTGTCCGGGTTGGAAAAGCTTTAATGGAAGTATTCAATAGATTCTATGGAGGTGATTAGGGCATTGTGTCATCGAGTTACAAGATTAGACTACACGACACCCTGAGCAGGGAGGAAAAGGAACTGATACCCATAGAGCCGGGCACGGTCAAAATATACGTTTGCGGCCCGACAGTATACGACTACACACACATCGGTCATGGAAGAACCTACGTGGTTTATGACTCGTTGAAGAGGTATCTCAACCAGCGGGGTTATAACGTCATCCACGTAATGAACATTACCGACATAGACGATAAGATTATCAGGAGAGCAAATGAGGAGGGGAGGAGCTGGAAAGAAATCGCAGATGAATATACAAAGGACTACTTGGAGGCATTGAACCTACTGGGCATTAAGATAGACCACCACCCGCGTGTAACAGCCCATATCGGGGAAATCATAGAATTCGTCCAGGTACTAATTGAAAAGGGCTACGCATATGTGGCGCCCAGTGGAAGCGTTTACTTCGAAGTGGACAGGTACGACGACTACGGCAGGCTCTCGGGCAGGCTTGAAAAAGAGCTGTGGAATCAGGAAGTAGAGTTCCTGAACGAGAAGAAAAAGCCTTATGACTTCGCGTTATGGAAAGCCGCAAAACCCGGAGAACCCTACTGGGAAAGCCCGTGGGGTAGAGGTAGGCCAGGCTGGCATATAGAGTGTAGCGTTATGAGTTCTAGGTATCTCGGTGGAACATTCGACATACATGGTGGTGGCACGGACCTTATATTCCCACACCACGAAAACGAAAGAGCACAAAGCGAATCATTCTTCGGCAAGAGGCCGTGGGTTTCCATATGGATGCATGTAGGGCTCGTAATGGTTGGATCAGACAAGATGAGTAAGAGCCTGGGAAACATAATACCGTTAAAGGAAGCATTGAAGAAGTGGGGTCCCGGCGTCATCAGGCTGTGGTACTTGCACGTACATTACCGAAAACCAATAAACTTCTCGGATGAAAGCCTAGAGCAGATCGAGAAACTCTACAATAAAGTGATAACGGCACACGATTTGCTGCTAAAACTCAGTAAAGAGGCACGTGACCTGCACTATTTGAAAGACAGCGACCTACTGCTCGCTAAGAAGCTCGTAGAGGCGATCAACGAATTTCACAATGCCCTGGGAGAGGACTTTAACACGCCTCGAGCACTAGCCGTTGTAAGCGATATACTATCTTTGACTTTTAAAGAGTTACAATATAACCCCAAATACATGCTTGTATCACTAGCGCTAAAAGCACTTAGAGCATTCAACCAGGTATTTGGGCTATTCGAAGAAAGGGAGATCGCGAGTGAAAGCGAGGCTTTACTAAACGATGTCATGAAGATACTGTTAGATGTTAGAAAAGAGCTACGTAAACAGGGAATGTACGCGCTCGCCGATACCATTAGAAGCGAGCTACTAAAAATAGGAATTCAGCTAATGGACCGGGGACTTGAAACTACTTGGATACGCGCAAAGGGCGCTAAAACCTAGACCTGCTTAACTATTTCTAGCGCTAAGTTAGTAGCCTCTTCACGAGAGGTTATGGCGTTAACCTTTCTCTTGCTCCTATACAATATAACTTTGCCTACTTGTTTATTGTACGCCCTTATTACATCGTGGTCTTTAAAACTATAAATATCCAGTAGTTCAATGTTGAGTTTCCTGAGCTCCTCTCTAAGCACTTCTGTAGGGTTTTTCGGCATAAGATCTGCACCCGTCGGGTTTAAGTGAACCCCCTCGTAGTACTGTATAGTACACTTACATACTTATAAAAGTTAGTGTAAAGTGATGTCTTGCAATCTTATAACTGAATTCAGAGTTTCAGGGAGCATTTATATGCTTTGTAGACTATGTGAAAGTGCTGGGTGGCGAGGGGGTGGAGCTCTGAGCTACCTTGGGTTAGACGTGGATGGAGGCTTTAACCCCCGCTCATGACACCACGGGGGTGTACGGGTCCCCATGGATGAAGTGGGAGTTCCTGAATGCTAAAACACCCAGAGGCGAGTGAGAGAGATCAGGGCGGTGTAGTGCTTTGCGGGGGTACCTTGTTGGATTTAATGAAGAGTGTTTTGAAGTAGAATTTACTAGCGATGCCATACGAGTCCGTAGCGGGTTAGAGCTCGAGGTCCGGGAGAGAATGGTGATGGTTCACGGGGTGCTAAGTAGTGAGGTTCATGGTATCAGAAACGGTAGGAAAAAAGCGGTTTACGTGCGCCACGTAGGTATTACCATGAGGTGTAATAGTTTCCGAGAGATAGTACAGGAGATCTCCAGCCCTCTTGCCCAAATCAAGTACACGAGGAGCCGCCTGGGCGGGTATTTGACGATCATAACATCAGGCCGCTTTTTAACCGACTATATCGTTGTAGACGAGAGCGCAATGGCGATTGTCTTACCGGGGCGCAGGGAAGTGTATGCGGAGATGGCTGGCAACGTGCTAACGCTTTACATAGTATAAAGGCGCTTTACCTCGTCATAGTGAAGTGATCAGGGTGTACCGCCGGTCCGGGTATCTTCCAAGAATTGCAGATACGGCAGAGTCTACGTCAAACCCCGACGTTATCAGCACCTCTACGCCAAGCTCCATTGCAAGCTTACTCATAGATTGAACCTTGCCGAACACCCCTCCAGTAGCGTCTGCATTTCTGTACTGCATTAGCATTTTAAGCACTTCGCTTATGTTATGCGGCGTTATTTTCTCTATAAGTACTGCATGGGGACAGGTTTTCGGGTCGCACGTATATATGCCATCAACGTCCGTTAATAGGACTACTCTGCTGGGCTTTATACGCTTTGCGAGGAGTTCAAACACCTTCTCCGTAGAAACCACTACGGGCTTACCGGCCTTCAAGACGCATTCCCCGTAAACTACTGGCACAATGCCGGCTTCTAGGAGGGTTTCGATGGGTTTATAGAACACTTCGAATTCTCCTCTATTCTCGTCGTACTGCACAATCACGCTTGTTTGCACACTAGTAGCGGGAATTCCGCTTTCAACCAGGTAATCTACTACTATTCTGTTAAGTAGCCTCGTTGCTTCTTGACACTTTACTAGTAACAAGTTACTGCTAGTAGCGTTATACTTCATGACAGCGTAGTGCGCGAAACTCCCCCCACCATTACCTGCGACTATCTTCAGGTCGCCTTGGTCCAGGACTTTACGAAAAATTTCCTTGAGGGCTACCAGTGCGCTATAGTTTAGGGACACGGGCTTACTCTTATAGGTGATGAAGCTTCCTCCAATCTTTACGAAGACGTATTTCACCCCTAAACCCCGGGAGAATGCCCTCTCGTCAACTTTTATTTTACTGCTCTACAAGTATATATAGTGCTGAATTACGGGTGCCCGCGTTCTTGAATCGCATGGGATATCACGGTGCTCCATGGAGTAGCCTGAAAGCCAAAACAGTGAAAATGGTAAGGGGGCACCTAGTACTCATCATTGCAAATGCGGGTGTCATCTACCTCGCGATGTCTGGCTGGAACTACTACGACATAAGGTATTTCATTTTATGGCATGATAATTACTTTGCCAGGGGCAGAATTTTCGAGGTCTATGCGTCAGATCTAAAAGTAGCGTACCCTCCTCTAGCAGTACTGATATTCGTCCTTACGCACTCCTTGGCGGTAGCCATTTCTCCAGGCAACATCTTTGTGTGGAGACTCGTAGATAAGTTACCTCTGCTGGTATCGTTCAACGCCATATACTTCCTCCTACGAAGAAATTATGGTAAGTTCGCGTCAAATCTATGGTTATTGAATTTCGTCACATATTCCGTTATAAGCTCCTATCAGTTTGAACCAATATCATCGCTATTCGTACTGTTAGCTATACTGAGCGTGAAAAAAGGTCGTTATGCTCTGTACGGTTTGTTCTCTACCATCGCGACGCTAATCAAACAGGGCTTCGCGGTCATCCTGGCCCTTCCCATAATAGAGCTCTTAGGAAGAAGAGCGTATAAGGAAGCTGTAAAATACGTGCTGGTAGTTGTGGTTACTGGTGCGCTTTTCACACTCCCTTTTTTCGTGGTTGACCCTAAAGGCTTTATCGAAAAAGTACTCCTTTTCCACGCTAAAAGGCCCCCACAGTATTTGAGCATATGGGCCGTTCCCGCGTACTTGGTCAAGTACGAGTTAAATAGAGTGCCCGGGTGGATTAGTAGTGCGTGGATATTTCCGTTCATCGCGTTCATCGCGCCGATCTTTTACTTGTTTTTAAAGGATTCAAAGGAAGGACGCCCAGATCTCGAAACCCTATATGTAAGGTACATAGTGATCTTGATGGCAGGCTTTTTACTACTGAATAAGGTTGGGAACATCAACTACTTCCTGTGGCTGAGCGTGCCCCTTATAATTTTCACCGCTAGCGCTAAGAAACACGACTCCGTGCTGGCAAAAAAGTTAGCTACGATCTCTATATTCACATCCTTCGCCATCACGGTAGTGTTCGGGTTCTTGACGGTGTTTGTTCAGGTCGTTGCGGGCTACCCGATCTTTATATTCGAGGACTGGAACTGGGTTCCGGCTGATGAATTTTTTGTAAAATGCTACGCGGAAGAGCCGTTCGGTATGGCGTACGTGATAATGCTGTACTTCAGGTCCATATCAGCACTTAGAGAAACGTGCAAATCGCTTGCTTTAACGCACAGCTACTTCCTAGCTTTCCTCTGCGCAATATACGCCTATGCGCTCTGTTACATAATTTATTCAGCCGTTAAGAGGCCCTACAAGTCCTAGAATAGTGTGGAGAACGAGATGATTTTAAGTACCGGGGTGATAGGGCTTTCATGCTCGTCTTCGTAGGCCTGGGGTACTCTACTAGGCACCTAACCCTAGAAGCCGTTGAAGAACTCAAATCCGCAGATGTCATTTACATAGATGTGTACACATCCATATACGAAGACCCCCTCACCAAGATAATAGAGCTTAACCCGGATGCCGAAGTAATAATTGCACGTAGGAAAGACCTTGAAGGGGCATCCGCCAGGGAGGTGATTGAAAAAGCAAGGAGGGGAAAAGTCGTAATCGCCGTTCCGGGAGATCCTTTCATAGCTACGACGCATGATGCGGTACTGGCCGATGCCTTAAGGCAGGGCATCGAGGTCAGAATAGTGAACGGCATATCGATCGTGACGATGGCTTTTAGCAGGCTCGGTTTACAGTCCTATAGGTTCGGTAAGCACGTCACACTAGTTTACCCTACTCATTTCAGGCCTTACAGCTCCATTGAAGTAATATATGACAACCTGAAAAGAGGGCTCCATACACTGGTTCTCCTAGACCTCCGTGTCGAAGAACGCAAAGCGATGACAATACAGGAAGCAGTTGACGTACTCTTGGAGCTAGACTACCTGAATGTACTGAAAGATCAGCTGGCTTTGGGGGTCGCTAGGCTTGGATGGAGAGATGAAAAAGTATGCGTTGACGTTCTTCCCGGGTTAAAATTAAAGAAATTCCCACCTCCACCTCACAGCGTGGTAGTACTAGCACGTTTAGACCCCGTTGAAGAAGAGCTCATCAAGTACTGGAAAGAGTGCTAGAACTTTTCAAAAAGCTCTGCTACTTGCCTAGCGTCCATCACCATAGCTCCTAGTACTTGTTGCATGTACTTAACCGAGTATTCGTGGTCTTCTCGGCTAAGGGCTGCAACGGCGTCTTTTACCAGTATTATCTTGTATCTCTCGTAAAAAGCATCTATGGCAGTGTGCAGTACACAAATATGCGTGTGAATGCCGGTTAAGACCACCGTGTCCACTCCTAGATCTCGTAGAATGTAGTTCAGCCCTGTTTCTCGGAATCCACTATAAGATCTCTTATATAGAACAATGTCCTTGCCGGTGGGTTTTAGCTCACTTATAATTTCCGCGTCTTTACTACCGTGCATCGCGTGCGGCCCCCATATTCCGAGTTCGTGGTCAAAGGGCAGGTGCCTATCCGCTACAAATATTACAGGCACGTTTCTTTCTCGTGCCTTTTCTACGAGGCTCTTTATGGCCGGAACTATTTCGACTGCTGAAGGGCTTTTTAGCCTACCGTACACGAATTCTTCCAGCATGTCAATTACTATAAGAGCGGGCTTCATAGACCAGCCCGAAAGCTATATATGTCCTCGTGCTTTATATTTACTGGGTGATGAACGACTTCGGTTCAGAGTATGATTCAGAACCGTGAAGAGCCGTGTGAGGGCTGATCCTGGCTTCTGCTGGAGTCGTTGCCGCCAAGTACACCACGTACAATATATACCAGAATATAGACGTCAAGGCAATCAGTAGATTTAAAAACTCCACCACCTCTCAGTAATAAAGGGGGGTAAATATGGCTGCATACGCGGTACTCTACGAAAACGACCCTGTTTACCAAATGGCAGTGAAGCAGCTACGCGAAGCAGCGAACATTTTAGGTCTATCCGAAGAAGTAATCGAAGTACTCCAACATCCTGAAAAGCTAGTCCAAGTGAAGGTAACGATAAGGCGTGACAATGGAAAGGTAGCCACGTTCATTGGGTGGAGAAGCCAGCATAATAGTGCCTTAGGGCCCTATAAAGGCGGGATAAGGTACAGTCCAAACGCTACTGCCGGCGAGACAGTTGCGCTATCCATGTGGATGACGTGGAAAAACGCTCTTGCAGGGCTACCATATGGCGGCGGTAAAGGCGCCGTAAGGGTTAATCCCAAAGAGCTTAGTCAAAGAGAACTAGAAGAGCTTAGTAGAAAGTACTTCGCCGCAATAGCTAGAGAGGTAGGGCCAGACATAGACATCCCGGCCCCAGACGTCTACACAAACCCCCAGACGATGGCGTGGTACTTCGACGAATACAGTAAAATCGTAGGATACCCCGCATGGGGGGTCGTAACGGCAAAACCAGCGGAGCTAGGAGGCTTATACGCAAGAGTAGTTTCAACGGGTTACGGAGTGGCGTTAGCGGCTAGGGAGGCGGCCAAAAAGGTCTTCGGCGGGCTGGAGGGGAGGACAGTTGCTGTGCATGGATTTGGAAATGTGGGCATGTATGCCGCTAAATACCTAGCAGAATGGGGGGCCACAGTAGTTGCGGTAAGTGATAGTAAGGGATACGTATACGACCCCAAAGGACTAGATGTTCAAGAAGTAATTAAAGTTAAACAAGCCACAGATACTGTGATGAATTACGGGAAAGGCGACGTAAGGAAGGCTGCTAACCACATGGAATTACTTGAACTGCCAGTAGACATACTAGTACCGGCAGCGATCGAAAACGTTATTACAAGCGAAAACGTTAACAGGGTAAAAGCGAGAATTATTTCAGAGGGAGCGAACGGACCAACAACACCCGAAGCCGACAAGGTACTCCACGAAAAGGGCGCCGTGGTAATTCCCGACATACTAGCCAATGCCGGCGGGGTCACCATGAGCTGGATCGAATGGAGCCACAATAGAATGGGTTGCTTCCTGACGGATGAGGAGGCCTTAGCTAGGTTAGATAAGATGATGACACAGAACTTCCACAAAGTATTCGATGAATGGCAGAAGAAGTATTCGACGTACCCGATGAGAATGGCGGCATATGCGATCTCCGTAGATAGAGTAGTTAAAGCCATGAAACTACGCGGCTGGATCTAACCTAACTCCTCCTATAAACTACTTCCCCGTTTTTTCTCCGAATTTCCACAACTCTGTGGTAAGGTATGACTTCACCCGACTTAACGTATACGAAGCCCCCTCTCACATCGCTGATCTCATCTCCGGGAATGGGCTTTAAGATTTCCTCGCCGTCAGTCCTGTGCTTGATGAAGACCACGTACTGATCTCCACGTCCACTGAAGAAAACCCGCTTTAACCACTCCTCTATCTTTCCCCGTTTCCTACCCATCACGTACAACCGAGCGATGCATTACTCCACATGGCGCCTGGACACGCTTAAATACGTACTTCCTAATTAATATAAATAAAACCACAATATCGGGTGCGCGAAAGTTAATGGTGTTTGCATTTGAACAGACGTAAGCTCATAGGCATTTTCACGATTATAGCCTCTGCACTCGTACTTGCATTCTACACCTACCTGTTATTCCTAGCACGGCCCGAGATACAAAGCTTCACGCTCAAAATTACTGTGTTCGTGATAATGGTGGTTTTCATGTCGGTATTTATTGTTATAGGCTTAGGCCTGCTGAAAACTCCGAGCATTCCACCGATTAGGGATCTTGACGACGATGGAGAGTGCACATGTTCTAGCTGATCTCCTTACCGCCTGAAGGGGTAGGGCTTTCGGTTATGAGGGGTGAAACCGAGTTAGTATAACAGTTTCTCTGTTTCGGGCTTCTTGGTGCTCGGAGATATTAAGTGTTTACCGCATTCACCTGCTTTTAGCTTCTTCACCTCTTCTTCGAGCCCTAATTAGAGACTCGTAAACTTCTGAGACCTACGAGTTCGTCAGTGACTCCTGGTTTCCGGGACCCATGGCCACCTGTGAGAAGGGATGTGAAGGAGCCGCGGTGAGCTATCCAGGTCTCTAAGATCTAGAGAGGGGATCGGTAGGGCAAGGAAGCGAGAAATAAATGAACATGAAGGAAGTCACAAATTTCTTTTTAAAAGAATCAACCAAGCCATCGTCCCCTCTACTTCTCCCGGTAAGATAGCTTATAGGTAAGCCACCTGAGAAACTCCTTCGCCTCTTCGCAAATCTCTCTTGAAGAGTTTAAAGCCTCGTTAGCCATATCCACGTACTTGCTTATTAACTCTTCTGCGTATTGCAATCCACCTGTTTCCTTTACTATTCTCCTCACAGCTTCGACGTGGTAATCGGAGATCTCGTGTTCACCCAGCTTGTCGTAGACCTCTTCGAGTAGTTGCCTGTCGCTACTACCTGCTAGTTCGTGTGCTTTAACTACGAGTATGGTCTTCTTCTTGCTCTTGACATCGCTTCCAGCCGGTTTACCCGTGGTAGCGGGGTCTCCGTAAAGTCCTATAATGTCGTCTCTTATTTGAAACGCTATACCCGCGGGTATTGCGTAGCTTGAGAGCTCTTTCAGTAACGCGCTATTGTACTTGCTCGAGATGATTGCCCCTAAGTGAAGTGGTAACTCAACGGTATAGGATGAGGTTTTCAGCTTGTAGACCAAGATAACATCTTCTTCCCCGATACCACTTAAAGGAAGCTGTGAGAACATCACGTCTAGGAACTGCCCGTACGCAACTTTGCGTAGGCCTTTAGCATAAGTGTATATAAGGTCCTTTAAAATTCGTGGTGCCAGTTCGTGCAATGCCAGTAGACCTACTGCCGAAGCTTCGAGCAAGTCTCCGGTGGTGATTGCCTGGGACACACCGTAGTGTTCGCAATCACGCCACCCCCTTTCTCTGCACATCCTCGAAAACCAGACATGGACGGTAGGCCCTCCTCTTCTCATCTCATCGCGGTCCATGATGTCGTCGTGTATTAGAAGGTAGCTTTGGAGTAACTCTATTGCCGTCATGACGCTGGCAACTATTCGCCTATCTCCATTACCCCACTCTCCACTCCAATACCCAACGAGCACCAGTAACGCTCGTAGCCTTTTTCCACCACGAAGGGTGTAGTCTCGGCTTACGGTGACGAGGTCTGCGGCTTTCGGCGCCTCTTCGTATACCTCGTTGTACAGCGCATTAAAAAACTCGGCGAGATTGCTGTTTACGATGTTCATGGCGAACTCCAACACGTCTTCTCTACTCATAGCATAAACACCTCTAAGCACGGTCTTAGATATATATCACCACCACAATTTTTAGCTTCCTGCTACTGTTTCAACTTCTTCGTTTCAAGGAGCTCTCTTATAACACCTAGCCCCCTCAGCTCAGGTGTTAGAAGTTCCCAGTAGATTCCTTTCGGTTTATGCTTCGTACCAGCCTCCACCTTCACGAGCCGTGTAGGTGTTGCATAGTAGTCTACCGTTAAATCGTGCACTTCTAAAGGTATGCTTTCTCCAACTACTTGTAGGTCATGAATAGTCGTTATCACGGGGGTTTGCGCGCCGATCGCGCCTAATTCGCGCAATATGCCGTACTCTAATTCCGCGAATCCCCCTCCTTTACCTAATCTAACGCCTTGCGGATCTACGGCTACACAACCCGTTACTACCACATCTATTACAGGTATCTCGGAAAGCTTAACTACTTTTCCATACTTGAACGCACCGTTAATAGTAGCCGCTTGGTGCAGTTTACTTGGGGGAATAACGTCTGGATCCAGAGCTATAAACCCTGCTCTCAGCCTGGGTGATGCCATGATCAAGAGCTTGCCCTCCCGTAGCGCTAAATGCCTTAAGTAGTACTGAGGCGCATCAGGGCTTGCTTTAACCACGTGGGCTTTCTGCCACTCTTTTAAGGTAGTAACTCTCTGCGCGGCTATTTCCGCTCCTTTAAAGTTGGGTATTCTACCATATACTGGACGTGGAAAGGCGGCTACGTTAAGCTGTTCGAGCAGGTTCCAAACCATGTTTCTTATCTGTTCTTTTAGGTGCTTAACAGCCGGCCTACTTCCAGTAGCATCTCCTCTATGGTATTCCATATCACAACACGTGGGTAACTTATATGCTCACGAGTTCTTAACTACTTACTGGGTTAGACCCACGGCACGGTGAGCACGCATGAAACCGGTTCTGCAAATTGCTCTCGACATGGAGGAGCTCGTGAAGGCCGTTGACATAGCGTCGAAAATAGCCCTTGCAACAAAGTGTGAACAGGTGTGGATTGAGGCGGGAACCCCTTTGATAAAGGCGTGGGGTAAGCTAGCTGTGAAGGCTTTGAAAGAGCTAACCAACTGCTACATAGTTGCAGATACGAAGACCATGGACGTGCCGGAGCTGGAAGCTAAGGTAATGTTTGATGCGGGTGCGAGCGCTTTCACCGTGCTCGGTGTCGCGGACGATGATACCCTCAAAGAGGCCACCGAAGTGAGAGAAAGGTATGGTAAGAGCCTCTTCATAGACTTGATCGGATGCCGTGACCCCTATAAAAGAGCGCTCGAAATCGCGAGGTATGAGCCCGACGTAGTATTATTCCACGTAGGTATAAGCACGCAGCGTGCACGGGGAATTACTAGTGACGTGTTAGTAAAGGAGGCTGTTAAGGTTAAGCAGGAAACAGGTATGAGGGTCGGAGTTGCTGGAGGGCTTAAACCAGGCTTGATTAAGCCCCTAATATCCCAAGGCGTAGATGTCGTAGTTGTCGGATCCGCGATAACCTCCTCCCCCAACCCCGTAGACGTGGTCATCACCATTCTTAGAGAAATGCTTCCTTAGACCGTTTTTACCTAAAACCCTGGTTTTTTCACGAACTTCTCAACGATACGGGCGAATTCATTAAACCTTTTCTGGTGTTCTCGAAGCGTGTTCTTTAACTTCTCCACCGCGTTTTTCTTGCATGCACCGCAGAGTAGTTTGCCGGACATGCAGTCTGCGTAGATTTCTTTAAGTTCGCGCTCATCTCTGATCAGGTGGTATAGGTACAGCTCAAATATAGTGCATTTCCACGGTTCGCCACCAAGCACCTTTTGCTCTTCTGCGGTAGCGCGGCCTCCGGTAAAGGCATTTAAAACCTTTTTCTCCGCTAAGTCCACTGGATCGCTCAAGTGTATCGCGTACTCTGGCCTACTCTTACTCATTTTATTCCCATCGAGCCCCCTAATGAGCTTATGGTAGATAGATGAGGGCCTCTTCAACAACAATTCATTTTCAAACCTATCTGCCAAGTCCCTCGCTAACCTTATGTGAGGATCCTGATCAATACCAACGGGTACCAGTATGTACCTGTAACCACCATACTCGCCTAGTTGTAAATGCAATATGTCAGCCACCTGGGTGAGAGCGGCCATCACCTTTGCCGGGGATAGATCGCCGTAAATAGCCTTCATCTCGGCCTCTGTAACCTTTCTCGAGAACATCTGAATAAGCCTGTAATAGGTGCTCCCCATTTCCGTCTGGAAGTAGAACTCGGCTTTCTCGGGGTCAATGCCCCATGCAATCGCGTGTGCGATGAACCTAAGGCCCTGCGCAATTGTGCTTTCTCTGTCTTCACGCCTCACAGCGTAAGCTTCGGCATCTGCAACGGCGATCTTGACGAAGACCCCCCTTTGCTGGAAATACTTCAGCTCCTCGTATACCATTGCCGTACCCAGATGTGGCTCTCCACTAGGCATTACACCGGTGAGAACGGCAACCTTCTCGCCAGCCTGGAGTTTTTCTAACCACGCGTCAAAGTCTCTGTGACCGAATACAATGCTCCGCGTAAAGTAAAAGTGGTCCAGCCCGTACTTCGAAAGAAGCTCGCTCAGCGGGCGGATACCGAACTCTTCCATTAAACGCTCGTAGTCCTCTATAATTCCGCAACCCCACGGATCTATCCGAATACCCACATTCACACCTATAAATACCGTCTAGTACTTTACGAGTTAAAAAGTTAGTTAAGCGGCAAATAGCGCTCAGCCCCGGAGCTCTTTATCACCGCTCAACTTGACTAGGACTCTTCATTGCTCCGTGTAGCTTAGACATGTTAAAGGGCGTTAAAATTCCCGACTACGTGGTTATAGTCTTCGCCAGTCCCGGAGGCGTGTCTATGGGGGAATTTCTAGTAACCCCCACATAGTATGCTATGAGCTGTAAGGCAGTTGCAGCTGATATGGGATAGAGATATCTCGTCGTGCTGGGTAATTCTAAAGTCCGGTACTTGGTCTGTAGCCTCGACTCTATTGAAACAATTCTTGCTCTCTTGGTTTCCAGTTCTCCTAAAACCTTCAAGAACAGCGGTTGCGCCTGCTCTTCGTGGGGTTCAACGACTATTACGGGGAAGTTAGGTCCGACTATCGATAACGGTCCGTGTCTCAATTCGCCGAGTTGAAAGCCCTCAGCGTGAACTAGTGCGGCCTCTTTAAGCTTAAGAGCGCCCTCTATGGCTATGGGGTACGTTATACCACTACTGGCTACGTAAACACTATCGGAGTCGCCTATTTCGTTTGCAGCCTTTAAGACCTGCTCTTCCAGCACCGGTATGTAGTCTCGTAACTTCTTACTATAGTGCTTAATGTCTTCGAGAAGCTCCTTGTGCTCCTGCACACTCCGCTTACCTGTAAACACTCCAGTGTAGGATGCTAGTATCAACAAGGTTGCCAGCGTCGATGTGAAGGTCTTGGTTGCAGGAACGGCTAATTCGGGCCCTGCGCCGATGGGCAGGTAAACGTTTGATTCTAAAGCCAGTCTTGATCCCACATTGTTGGTTATTCCCACGATCACCGACCCCCTCTGTTTTGCTAACTTAACGCTCGCTATCACGTCGCTGGTCTCTCCACTCTGGCTTATCGCGATGACCACCGTCCCCGTCTCCACACTCTCGAGGATCGAGTATGGGAATTCGGCAGCCGATACGGGAATCACACTCAGCCCTGAGAGCTCGCTGAAGTAGTAGGTAGAGGTCAGTGCAGCGTGAAAGCTCGTACCAGTCCCGATCACGAAGACCTTGCGGGCTCCTTGAAGTATCATTGATGCCAATCTAAGGTATTTTTCCATGATCGCGATAGTCGCCCCTAGAAGGGCTTCCGGTACCTCGTATATTTCCTTTATCATGAAGTGCGGGTAACCTCCTTTATCTACCCGCTCAATAGGGTACTTAACCCGCTTAGACTGAAGGCGCTCCAGACCCATCCTCGACTGGGTTGCAATGTCGTAGAACTCCACTAAGCTTAGTGATACCACGCCCACAGTGTTGTCTTCGACTATGTAAGCAAGCTCGGCATATCCATACAGGGAGGGTATGTCGCTCGATACGTAAATGCAGCTGCCATCGTGGCTGAACCCGAGGACGAGGGGTTGACCGTGCTGAACCAGGTACAGCCGCTTCTCCGGCGCTAATAAGAATACTAGCGAATAGTTGCCTGTAAGGTTTGAAGCGGCTTTAATTAAAGAGCTAATGACGTCGTGCCCCTGCTTTAAGTAGTCTTCGAGTAGGTGAACGGCTACTTCGGTATCCGTTCTTGACCTAAATGAATGCTCCTTCTTTTCAAGTACTGCTTTGACTTCCTCGTAGTTCTCTATTATTCCGTCTCCTACAACTGCTATCCTGCCACTACAATCCGTAAAGGGATGGGTGTTCTCGTAAACCGGCCATCCGCGGCTTGCATACCTTGTATGACCAACAGCTACGGGGGAATCCACGTTTATAAGGTCAAGTTGCTTCGATACCGTGCTAAGGTGACCTGGCGCCTTACGCACCTCCAGCGTCTCTCCTCGCAGTATGGCTAATCCAACGCCATCGTAGCCTCGGTATATAAGCCTGCGAAGACCCTCGTAAATTGCCCCTCGCGGTACTGTATCCCGGCACACCGCGCCGAAAATACCGCCCATCGCAACATCACCCGCTAGGCTAGATGTTTATATGGTCCTTTAACCAGTATAAATTTTTGCGAGGAATCAGCGATGAGCAGGTTTACGTTAATAATAACCGCGCCGTCAACCAGACGTAATGAAATGGCAAAACGGCACAGGTGTACAGGAAGCACCCCGTTGAGCGGCTACGTGAAGAGGTATGAAAAAGCGCGTGGATGCGCCTCTTATAGAGTGCTACCAGGCGCGCTCATAGTGTTATCTAATGGGTTAAGTAAAGAGGACCACTATGAGCTTTATGAGAGCATGAATGCGGAGTATCCGGGTATTCGCGTAGTTTCAGTTGTTCATGAAAATCCCCTTTACGCACTCATTAAGGCCTCTAAGATAATGGAGCGGGAAAGCTTGTACTACGAGGATGGCGTTGAAAGGGAGTACCACATCGGCTACTTCACCCCGAAGAGTATTCCTAACGATCTCCTGAACAATCTGGTACACGCTTATAGTACACTATTCAATACCGCAATGCTACTCCTTAACAGCGGATCGCTACCTCTCAAAGTCAGTATTAGAGGGGTTCTAGCCGTTTTAAACAAGTTTATACTCAACCAATTGGACTACATAAAGGCACGTGTACACGTGAATGTCGGAGTAGACTACTCGGCTAGAGAAGCGGTTAAGAAAGCTATTGGTCGAATGGGAACTAGTACACGCTGCTCCTAGAAACCAGCATAAACCCCGGTTCTCGGGCTGGCTATTTCACGTTGACCTGGAATATTGGGGCTAATTGAAGTAGTATGTTCAGTGAATGGGGCCCGTTCACCGGTCACAGGTAATACCGGTCATCATCGTAAAGACATCTCCTTGTACACGCTTAATAATGTTACAACTCACCCTCTTTTGAGGCTTCTGCTACCGTAAGCTTGCCGATGGCATTACTCCTTTTCGCGATTTCCACGTATGTGTTGATGATTTTAACGGATTGAGCCGTTTCCTCGTCGAAACAGCATGCCGAAGATACCGTTTTACCGTTGAAAAGCTTCCCTATCAGTCTTTTAAAACGCCGCTGTGCGCACTCTTCTTCACGGACTTCCACTAAGAGTCCCAGCATTGCGAGCGACTCTAAGTACCGTAACGTGCAGTTTTCAAAACATTGAACGTACTGTTCTATATTCAACAATCTCACCTAGCCACTACATAGTCTCATAGTCCTTCACCTTAAAAGCAATTCATTGCCGCATAGCCTCTACGGGGTACACGGTATGGCGTGGAGAAGAGAGGAGACCATTGGGGATAAGATAAAGAAGCTATTTATAAACGAGCAGGAGTCCCTCGAGAAGAAGGCCATAATAGCGCAGTACAGGCTTAAAACGGCGATGGGCAGGATCGCGAACTACGTGGAGAAGCTGTCGGAGAGAGATAAAGTCCTCTTCGAGAACATTGTAGACGCGCTAGTTAAGAAGGACGAGATAAGGGCGAAAATGTACGCCAAGGAGGTAGCAGAGATCAGGAAGATTAGTAGACAGCTACTAACAGTACAATACGCTCTTGAACACGCAGCCCTTAAACTAGAAACATTTATAATATATGGCGGTGCAGTAAATGAAGTCGTACCTGTACTAGGCATAATGAGGGAGGCCCTTAACATAGTGAAAACCATCGCACCTGATGTTTGGATAGATCTGCAGGTGGCAGCAAGAGAACTTGAAACCGCTATGGGCGCGGGAATCGTAGACTTAACCATAGAGGCCGGCGCAGGGCTGGACAGTGAGGCTAAGAAGGTGCTAGAAGAGGCGAGAATCGTCGCGGAGCAGAAGATGAGAGAGAGGTTCGCGGAGCTACCGAAAGCCATTCAGTTACCTGAAACGGAGCAGAAAGCACCTACATAGAGACGCGGTAAGAGAACCTCACGCATCCGTGAAGTCTTTTTTAAGATTAGACTTTTTGTAGCTTCTGCTCGATTAAAGGCAGCAACCTTCTATAAACGGCTTTTTCAATGGTTTTAAGCGCCATTCGCAATTCGTCCCTCTTGCTCGTAAACTGCTCTTCGCTTAGCGGGCTTATTTTAACCAGTTTACTGCGTATACTAATGGTTAGCGAGTTCGGGGAAACTGAGAGTGTAGCGTCCCGCGTTTTTAAGGACACAGCATTGCTCTCAAGATCAAGCGATAAGACGACGTGCTCTGGCCTCGTCCTAACTAAAACTACTTCCTTGGAGGTTCTAAAGATGTACGTGTAGTTTGAAATAGTTACTAACCCATCTTCTACATGTTGTATCCTTCTACTCAGTACATCAAGTAACCGCATAGTTTTCTCTAGCAGTTCTACCAGCCGGGACGCCACGCTGACTGTTTTCTTATCCACGGTCTCCTTGCGGGACCGAATGATGTTACTTTCAATGCTCTGTACGGCCGTTTTAAGCACCCTTATACCTGCTTCTAAGCCCTGAGATAGCGAAGACACCTAACACCCCCTTACCCTCTGCCTAATTGTCGCCATAACTTATAAATATCATCTACTAGATCATCCTTAATAACCTCGACCCCACCTCCATCATTAACGAGGACCTCTCCACGGCCTTCCACGACTTGGCCTATTAAGCTGAAGGGTTTCCCTAGCCCTTCAACTACCTTCTCGAACTCCCTCTGGTTACTAGGAGGTACTGTCACTACGATACAACCACCGCTAAGTAATCTCAGCGGGTCGACGTTAACGCGGCTAGCTATGGTCCTTACAGGCTCCTCCAATTGAACTCTCTCTTTGTTAATTGATACGGCAGATCCGCTGGCGATGGCTACTTCGCGAAGGGCTTGGAGAATCCCCCCTTCAACCGCGTTGTGCATGGTATTCACGTAATCTGCTATTTCCAGCGCCACGTCCACTACGCTCACTTCGTGTATTAACTCCTTAGCGGCATTCACCACCTCCTTGCTAATGCCTTCTTCGAGTAGCTTCTCTTCAAAGTCCCATGCTATAACTCCAACTCCCTCGCCCGCTACTTTGCCTACGACATACACGAGATCACCTATTCTAGCATCGCGCGTTAAGATGACCCTTGTCTTAGTGTAGCCCATCGCGGTCACCGCGATCAGAGGTTTGGCAACTTCGGCCGTTTCCGCGAAACCTCCCACCACGACCCCGCCAACCTCGTTTAAAGCCCGCTTCATGTCCTCGAAAAACTCTACTTTGTATGCTTCGCTAAACCAGGTAGGCAAGAATACTGCTAGTAGAAACCATCGAGGCCGCGCACCCCTAACCGCGATGCTATTACTAGCTACGTGAATCGCTAAGTAACCTGCACGCTTTGTGCCCGTAATCACGCGCATGGACTGGGTGACTAGAAACCCATCACTAAATCTGATAACGGCAGCGTCTTCGCCTCGTACTGGGCCCATTAGTACGTCCACGTCTTTCACCGGCAATAATGAAGGCAACCTGTACGCGGTATCTTCCAATTCCTTTCTTCCCAATGTATTTACCACCTACTTTAACCCCTTTCTACGGCAATCTACACAGGTGTATTCTATCGGAGATACCTGTATAAGGCACCTCTCGCAGCCAAGCCTTCCACAGTACTTGCACACGCCTATAGATAGATATCTGTTGCATATCTTACAAATGGCGTCCTTGCACACGAGGCAATAGCCGGTGATCTTGTCGTAGTCATCATCGCAAACCCTCCTACCACACATCTTACAAGTGTAAAGAGGTTCTTTTATCTCGCATATTTCGCACTTCAACTCCACTACCCTTCACGGCGGTTTCGCGTTGAAGTATTTTATGACGTTGTCAAGTAGCATCTTGTAGGCCTGCTCTTCGCTTAGTAGACCATGCTTTATAAGGCTTTCGATAACATCTGGTATTTCCCACGGATAAGCGGAAGCGCCAGGCTTGGAGGGGTCGTCTAGGAAGTCCGATTCTAGCATGCAGTACCTCCACCGGCGCTTAGCATATTCTTCGTTAAACTGTTTAATGGGGGCCGTAAACGGTATGTCGAGTTCCTCGGCCCATCTGGCTGTTTCGAGGTTTACATGATGCATTACGACTTTACCCAGATCAGCTTTAACTAGGTTAGCTAGCGTTTTGACCGAATAGGCCGTTGCAAAGCCACCCTGCTCTAGGTGTAGCTGTACGGGGACCCCGTAATCGCGCACTAGGACTAGTGCACGGACCATTACCATCTCCGAGAACACGAGCCTCTCAGGGCTAGTACCATAGTGTTGGCGCCCTACTTCTCCAATACCGTCAACGAGGCCGTTTTTCAACGCGTCTTCAAAAAGCTTAAAGACGCCTTCTAAGAGAGGAAGCAGTTTCTCTGGTTTTAACCCCTGCCTATAATAGTTGTCTATTTCTGCTGGGTGTACCCCCACGAACCTGCTAACTTCTAGTCCCCGCTCCTCCGCCTTCGCGGCTTCCTTACTAACTAGATCAAGCACCTTTCTATAGGATTCTACGCTGGGCTCTACGAAGCCGTAATGGTACGGTGGGAGCCCTACTATTGCGATGAACCAGCCCCCTCTACTTCTAAACTTCTTTGCGATTTTCTCAGCACCGAGGCCTTTTAACGGATTTACATGTAAATGCGCATCGCTGTAAAGCACGTACAACACCGGAAACCCCTCCTATTTTAGTATAGCTAGGTAAATAGATTAAGGTAGGTTAAGAGTGGAGTATGGTCCATGAAGTCGGAAAGCCGTGTTAAAGAGATCAAAGTACAGGTCCCAGAGGACATATACGTCGTACTCGAGGAACTAGCTAAGAAGGAGGGGTACCTAAGTGTACCAGACTACGTAGCATCCATCTTGGTAAACTTAGCCAGGTCTCAGCGGGTACCACCGTTAGACGAGCTCGTGGAAAAGCTCAAAACGAGGCTTGAAAGGTACCTACAAGACGAGCTGAACAGGAGAATATCAGTTGTTGAGGGGCTGAGAAGGCAGGTTGTAGAGCTTTACGAGAAGCTGGAAGCGGTGGAGCAGCGTGTAAGTGCCCTCGAGTCATCGCTTCGCGAGGTGGAAGCTGGAAGGGCAAGAACGGTCGTTGAAACACGACCGCGAAAAACTGCCATCGAGAGACTAAAAGAGGAAAAAGTGCTTTTTGAAAGCAGATTGCCCGCCAGGGTACAGAGGGATAGGCTCTTCGCTCACTTCGAGCGAGCTGGTATCGTTGTCCTTAAATTGAATCGAGAACGCGTAGCGGTTGACCCTGACTTTTGGCAGGTGTTTAAGCACAAGCTACTCGAAGAGGTGAATTCTAATAAAGAGGAGGACGTGCTGGCTACGCTTGGTGATAAGGGCTACGAGCTTTGGAAAGCATTATATAGTGATAACCTCCTAATATTTGACTCGAAGACTAGGAAGTGGAGGTTTCTGCAAAGTACTATTCCGTGATGGCTGGTAACGTTGAGTAAAGAGCTCTGCGTCTACAGGTACGGAGAGTATCTAAAACACGTTAATGTACTCAGCAATGGCGCAGTTATAATTGGTACAAACTTCTCCATAGACGGTTTCTCGGAAAAACCGGTCAGGGTGATAACGCACGCTCATGCAGACCATGTACGAGACATTGAGAGCAGTTTGAAGTACTCTAAGCACGTGGTAGCGTCTCCCATTACACTCGACCTCATAGAGGCACTAAGCTACGTTAGCCGGGACCTCTCCCCACTCTTGAAGAGTAAAGGCGTGCCGCTAGCGTACCACCAGGAGTTCTCGTTTAATGGAGATCGGCTGGAGTTTTACAAGTCTGATCACATACCGGGCTCCGCACAAGTGCTGGTTAAGCTGAAAAACGGGGATCTCAAGGTCGGTTATACGGGGGACTTCAAACTAACGGATAAAACAGACATCATGGAAGGCTTAGACGTCTTAATCACTGAGGCCACTTATGGTAACCCCCTCCAAGTACGGTCCTTTAAAGAGAGTATTCCACAGATACTAGTGGACCTTGTCGTAGAAGGGCTCGCGAAGTATAGAAGGGTCTACATATATGCCTATCACGGCAAGATGCAAGAAGCCATGACAATCCTTCGAGCGGGGGGGATAAAGTCCCCATTCATTTTGCCGGAAAGGGTGCATAAGGCGACGAAAATACTCGAAGAAAAGTACGGATTTAACTATGGACGGTATTACCGGGAGCGCGACCCAGTGAATTCTAAAAACGGGCTTATAGTGTTCAAGCACTTCAATACCGCATATAACAGGAGATTAGACGGTAGCGGGCTCCACATAGTGCTGACCGGTAGGTTCACGAAGGATCCGTTCGTGAAAGTCGACGATTACACCTATGTGGTCTCTCTCAGCGATCATGCGGATTTTACGGACCTAATTAAGTACGTTGAGCTAGCGAGCCCGAAGCTGGTGGTGGTTGATGGTTCTCGTTCAAGTAATGCAGAGTTCCTTAAAGCTGCCCTCATCGAGCGGGGTTTCTGCACGACTGTACTACCATGAGGTACCGTGAAGTGAAGAGCGTTATTGTACGGCACCACATGCTAAACGCTCACTTAATGGGCATCGGCGGCTCACACTATGTAATGCTGGAGACTGCAATAGCATTCGCGGAGCGCGGTTTAGAGACCTACATAGATAGTCCCTTTATAACGTCTCGTTGCGAGCTGCTTAGGCTAGCGGAGTTCTTCGGAGTTAACAAGAAGGAGCTGGTAGGTATAGGCATAGGTGAGCCTAAAACCTCCGAACTAGTGGTCATCAATACGAGTGGAGACGTACTTTCAGGTGCTGGGGATGTGATGTACCTGCATTACCCGTTCTTCCTAGATTACAGGACATACTACTCCCCGCTACACGGAGTATTTGACCTATTCGGCAAGGTCTACTCGCTTACCAATACAATAGCGTTTCCTGTTCTAGCGCGAAAGGTGAAGCTCTACCTGGCTAATTCGTGGTTTACAGCGGTGTTTTTCAAGAAGTACTTGAGAGTAAATCCAATAGTCATACACCCCCCCGTGAACCTGGATAACATCAGTAACAAGGAACCACTACCCTATTCTGAGAGAGGCAAATACGTACTCACTGTCTCGCGTATAAGCCCCGAGAAAAGGCCGGAAAGGGCAATTTATCTCGCTAAGTTGCTCAAGAAACACGGTATCAGGGTTACGGTTGTAGGTGTCCTCTCGAGTTACAATAAACCGCTGTACGATGCCCTGGTAGAACTGGCCTTAAAGGAGCGCGTAGACGACTACCTCGACATACTCGTTAACATATCAAGGGAAGACCTCATAGAACTATACAGGACCGCCCTGGCATACATACACGTAACGCCCAAGGAGCATTTCGGCATAAGCGTTGTCGAGGCCATGGCTGCCGGTACGCCGGCTATAGTACCCGTAGATTCTGGGACCTGGATAGATGTAGCTCAGCAAAACCCACTGGTAGCGAGACCTTATAGGTCCGTGAAGGAGGCTTATTGTACCATAAAAGACATCGCAGAGAACCAGCATCTCTGGAACATGCTAAGTCTTAATGGGCGCGCGAGGGCGCTAGAACTCGATCGAAAGCTGTTTAAAGAAAAGGTTTATGAGATTACGAAACCATTAATATGCGGTTGATGATGTACAACCGCGAACCTGACACGTGATGTAGAAGAGCCGTGCTGAATCCTTCTAGCGACTTAGCCGCGAAATGGCAGTGATCCAAAGTTAGTAAATTGCTGTTACTAGCTCAGAACCGTTAGCTGGGATTAAATCCCGCCGGGGGGACTCGAACCCCCGACCACCCGGTGCCCGCCCTCACTACAGCCGGGCGCTCTACCGCTGAGCTACGGCGGGTACTCCGCTGTAGATATTTCCTTTGTAGCACCTTAAAAGTTTTGTTAGTGTTAATGCTAATTTTAAGAGAGCGGTGAAGGCCTGTGGAGCCCCTTATACATAGACTTACCAACACTATTGCTAGGGATGTAGAGAGAATAGATAACGCTCTTAGAGAGAAGGACGCCGTCAGGGAGGAATTGATTAAATTAACACGCGAGATTATAAGGCTGTCAGGTAGCGCCATAAACAGTGTTCATGGCGGTAAGCAGGAAGAAGCGAAGTCAAGCCTCCTTAAGGCG
Source organism: Desulfurococcaceae archaeon (assembly GCA_038845865.1). NCBI lineage: Archaea > Thermoproteati > Thermoproteota > Thermoprotei > Desulfurococcales > Desulfurococcaceae > Desulfurococcaceae archaeon. The sequence continues at coordinate 37,631 of JAWBQJ010000003.1, read as the reverse complement.
CGTGAACTGGTAGAAAAACTGCTAAATCTTGTTGAAAGACACCACGACCTAAAGTACTCTGGGCTAACGTATAACGGGCTAAGCGAGTACGTTGAAGCGCACCTCTTTTACTCCATCGTGGTGGAGAGTAACGTCCCCGCGTTCGATGAATTAAAGGTACCTATTGTGCCTTATTTGCAGGGTTTAGGAGACCTTGTAGGTGAATTAAGGCGACTTATCATCAAGTTGCTGAATGAGCTAAGAATTTCTGAGGCCGAAAAGTACCTAAACGTCATGGAAGCCATATACAGTGGTTTAAGGCTCCTCGACTACCCCGATCCCCTAATACCGGGTGTAAGGCACAAGGTAGATATAGCGTTCAGATTACTGGAAGACACCCGCGTTCTCATCTTAAGCACCAAGAACTCTGTACGGTGCATGGAAACACGTAAGGTAGAGAACTACATGTCGCAGACGTGATGCGAATGAGTACATCGAGGATGAAACGCTTTTAAAACCTACTATACTCCTAAGATTTAAGGAAGAAATGTAAGGGGCCCGTCGTCTAGCCTGGTTAGGACGCCGCCCTTACAAGCCCACTTGGAGAGGCGGAGGTCCGGGGTTCAAATCCCCGCGGGCCCATAACACACACTTAGAAAATGCTTTCAATCAACGCCCTAAATGTACAGTATGGGTATAGCTAATGCCTATATAGTTGTATTTATAAGGTGCTTTATAATCATGATTAGTATAGCTAAGTACTATTAGACCGTATTAACATATGTGGGTAGACAATCCATGTCTAGAATAGAGAGAAGGCGTGTTCAAAGGACAGGTTCGTCCTCATTTATCATTACTTTACCGAAAGAGTGGGTAGAGGCCGTCAAACTCAAGAGTGGGGACTACGTAATCGTAGAAAAGCTTGGTAACAAGCTGATAATAACCCCGCCCTCGGCGGAGCCTTCACAACTTAAGATAACGATTAAGGTTCACCCTACGGTTACCGACGTGGCACAGGTATTTCGAAGCGTGCTAGGAGCGTATACATCAGGTTACAACATAATAGCAATTGTTTTCGACAAGTCTACCACCGAGTTAGCTAAATACATCAGCGACATTAAGAACCTGATCCGTGCAAAGCTCCCTGGAATAGAAGTAATTGAGGAAACGTACAACAGCGTGATGTTAAAAGTGTTACTCAATATTCATGAATTACCCTTAATGAGCGCAATTAGGAGGCTACACTTGATAGTGAATAGCATGCTCCAGGACTCCATAAATATGCTAAAAACTGGTGACTTGGGCATAGCATACGGCATTATACAGAGAGACGACGAGGCGGACAGATTCCACCACATGATTGTAAGAGAACTATCTACAGCGCTTCTTGACATAAGGATACAGCACGAGCTAGGAATAACAAACATTACAGAAATCCTAAGTTACAGGATTATAGCGAGAAACCTTGAGAGAATAGCGGATCACGTCGTTAATATCGCGAAAAGAGTTTTAGCCGTGAACGGGCTGAAAAACCCCGAACTCGTAAACGAGTTCTTGTTAAAAGACGCAGAGCTATTCAACAAGGCTATGAATGCACTCTACACCTGTAGCAGAAGAGAGGCCGAAGACGTCATCTCGGAAAGCAGGAAAATAGTTAACGAAATCGAGGATACCCTGTACAACAAAGTCCTTGTAGCGGCCGCAGACGCCAAGGAAAAGGTAACGGTAACGTTGATCCTAGACGGCGTGAAGAGGATTGCCAGGTACTCTAACGGCATAGCGGAAGCCGTGTTAAACATAAAAGTAGCTAAAACGAGCGAGCTTGACGTGAAGTAATCAAGATGCGATAACTGCAGATTAAATAACGTAAAACTATTTTACCCCGCTGTCAAAACATACTTATCGATATACCCCGGTACCCCTACGACACCTCCGCTGTACCGGAGGCAGGATGAGGAGGGGGCGGATTGCCCCATCCTCTCAGCCAGTCGACTTTTTTAGCTTTATAAAGTGGTAAAATGCAGTAGTATACATGGAAGCCGGGGTGGCCGAGCGGCCTAAGGCGGCGGGCTGCAGGGCTTATAGCTAACTAGGGGCTCAGATACCCGTTTTACCGCGGGTTCGAATCCCGCCCCCGGCTCTGCGTCGTTCTCCGCTCTGCTACTCGATGAACCTTACGTTTTGGCATTTAAGCTTCTTCAAAAACCCGTCAAGCTCGTTTAAAGGAATTTTTATGGTATAGAGGTATCTTGAGGTTCTAGCCTTAACCTTCGCCACTCCCTCCTTTTCCAGTTTAATGACTCTACACTCAGTTGCCCTCTCCGTGATCGCTATGAATTCCTCGGGGTTTGTGATTTCCTTAGGCACGCGTTATACACCTCTACTTCATGCTCTTATGCATTACGGCTTTTTAAATTCTATAGTGATTCTAGTAGTGTAGTAGGTGTACGGATGTCAAAGCCTAAAACGACGAGGGCCAGGCTCGAAGACTACTTAACCACGATATATAGGCTTGAAGAAGCCTTCGGATCCGCGAGGATCACCGACATATCTAGGGAATTAAAAGTTTCCCCTGCAACGGTTTCGAAGATCATAAGAAAGATGGAAGACGGGGACCTAGTTAGAAGAGAGAGGTATAGATACGTCAAGCTAACTAGCACGGGTAAAAGGATCGCAGAGGAGATTGTTCGAAAGCATAGAATAGCTGAGGTTTTCCTACTCAAGGTACTGGGGTTCAATGAGCTGGAGTCGCACCTTTACGCCCACCACTTGGAACACTTACCAGACATCATTATTGAGCGCATGTTTACAATTGTAAGTAAACCTGCGCTCTGCCCTCACGGTAATAGCATTCCAGGTGTAATTGGTAAGCGCGAGATCGAGGAACTCATGAACCTAAATAGTACTCGGAAAGGCCAGATATGTACTATTAAAAAAATCGCGGGCGAGTTTGCAGAAGTCCTCGAGTATATTTACAACGCGGGGATGCGGGTTTTCGATCCAATAGTCATCGTTGAGCACGCGAGTGAGGGAGTCGTAATCGAGTTGAAGGATAAACGACGGATTGAAGTTCCAAGCTACTATGCACGGTTTGTTTACGTCAGTTGCAGGTCCCTTAACGACGCGTAGCCTAGGGAAGAGTTTCAAAAATTTAGACGTGTCCAAATTTATAAAGTTCCCAGCCATAGGGTTTATCGAGAGGTGCTTGCTTTGCAAAACGCCACGAGCTTGGACCTCGTGAAGAGCGGTTCAAGGGCGGTTGTAAAGGAAATCTTACATAAGGGAGGTATTGCCCGCAGACTATACTATATGGGATTAACGCCTGGAACGGAGCTGGAAGTTGTTGCTAATAATGGGTACGGGCCAGTAGTTGTGAGGATCCGGGACATAGAAGTCTCTCTCGGGCGTGGAATAGCCAGGAGCATTCTCGTAGAGGTAATTAAAGAGTGAAGAGGCTACTTGTAGCGCTAATAGGTCAGCCTAACGTCGGCAAGTCCACGCTCTTCAACGCTATTACTCGTGGACACGTGATCGTAACGAACTGGCCTGGCACGACCGTAGAAAAGCACGAAGCCACCGTCACCTATGGTGATCACGAAGTCGTAGTAGTGGACCTACCGGGCGTGTACGGGCTGACGTACTCTACCCTCGAAGAAAAGATCAGCAGAGACTTCATATTGAAGGACAAGCCGGATCTCGTGATCGTCTTAGTGGACTCCTTAGCGCTGGAGAGGACAATGTACTTAGCGATAGAGGTGCTAGAGTTGACCGGAAAGGCAGTTGTAGCCGTTACAAAAGTAGATGAAGCTCACAGTAAAGGGATCCACATAAACTACGAACTACTCGAAAAAGCCCTTGGAGCCCCAGTGATCCCGGTCTCCGCCGTTAAGGGTCTTGGATTAAGAGAATTACTCAATAGTGTAGTGCGCTACGCTGAAGTAGAGAACAAACTGCTACTCGTAAATTACGGCGAGCTGAACACTTTCATAGAGTCATTAACCTCCATACTCCAGGAAGCTAACATTAAACTAAACTATCCACACCGATGGGCGGCAATAAAGTACCTTGAAGGAGACCCCGAAGTAACCAAGCAGCTTGAGGCTCTCGGTAAAGACCTTTATGAAAGGCTCAAAGGAATCAGGGAAGAAGCCATCAAGAGGTCCGGGCAAGACCTAGCTGCTTTGATGTCGAGGAAGAGATTCGAGTTTGTAGAGTCTATTGTAAGAGGTGCTGTAATAAGGAAGTGCATACAAACCCGCCGGGAAGGGAGGCTTTTGCGGGTGTTTTATAATCCATATTTAGCGCCATTGGTGTCCTTGGCGCTGTTAATATCGATCTTCGTGACCGTCTTCGTTGTAAATACCGGGTACCCGTTAACTGCATTATTTGAAAGCATGGGGTTACACCAAGCCTCTATGTGGTTAAGCGAGCACAGTCTATTTAGTATGATGGAACGCGCTCTAGAGGCCTTGTCGAGGGGTATTTATAGCATTGCTGGGTACACGACGATTTCACGATTTCTCGTAGAGGCTGTTCTAGGCGGAGTATCGGTGATACTGCTGTTCACCCCCTTAATACTGCTGGTCCTCGTCGTAATCGGCATGCTAGAGGATTCGGGACTGATGCCGCGAATAGCCGTGGGTTTACATGCACTAGCCCAGAAAGTGGGGCTTTCAGGCCATGCATTGCTTCCAATAACGCTTTCCTTTGGCTGTAACGTGCCCGGCATTCTCGCCACGAGGGCGACTCCTAATGAGGTGGAGAGGGTAAGGTTAGTAATGTTGCTTTCGTTCATTCCCTGCCAGGCCAGACTAATCATTCTCCTAGCTATTGCTAGTTCTCTCGGGGGCTTCGCGGGCGTAGCCCTTCTCCCACTGGCCTACGTAGTGTCCTTTACGGTTCTCATAATGATCAACTGGGTTCTCTATAAATTGGCTGAGAGGCTCGGCGAGGCCATTACCCCGGAAATACTCCTCGAACTCCCTCCAGTGCACAAGCCCATATTTAAGGTTGTCTGGTGGTACGCGTGGTTTCACTTAAAGCACTTCTTAGTCAAGGCGGGAATGGTGATCTTGGCGGCTAACGCCGTGGCCTGGTTCTTCGTGAACGCGAACCATAGCTTGCGGTTAACGGGAAGTGTAAATGAGAGTTTAGCCGCCACCGCGTCTCGCAGTATTAGTGTTCTTCTAGTGCCGCTTGGAGTGGTCGGTGATAATGCGTGGATAGTTGCATACGCGTTGTTAATGGGCTTTATTGCCAAGGAACTCTTTCTAACAACTCTAATTTCGGCGACAGGTACTACTACCGTGAAGGAGGCGTTCTCCGTACTCCAACTAACCCCAGCGTCGATCGTGGCGATGGCGGTGTTCGTGTCATTGTATGTTCCATGCCTCGCAACCATGGTGACCATGTACTCCGAGACGAAAAGCTTTAAACTAGTACTCAAATCGGTGCTATTAATAAACGTAACAGCGTACTTTACGTCTTTATTAGTATATAGTATCCTGAATTACATCGTATAGAGGACGTTGCACACCCCCTCAAAGTACGTGAGCCCAATAGATGGGTTTCAGCTCCGCGGGCCCGCCGGGATTTGAACCCGGGTCCTCCGGCTCCGAAGGCCGGCGCCCTATCCTGGCTAGGCGACGGGCCCTCTATTAAGCTAAATAGTAGGGGAGCGTATAGATATTCTTTAGCCTTTAACCGGCAGACGTCTTGAAGAGGTATTCCTTAGTGGTATAGCCTTGTTTCGTGAACACTACTAGGTCTACACCGTCGCCTGAAAGCACATCCCTTTCAATAACAGTTTTCACAGCTTCAATAGCGATCTTTTCTGCCTCCTCTAGCCCCAGCTCATCCTTGTACCTAGGCTCGATGTAACCTAGGGCTAGTTGTGAACCAGAGCCAACCGCGGCATAGCGCTCTTCTATTAAGCTACCCACCGGGTCTAGTATAAAGAGGGATGGTCCTTCCTCGTCGTAGCCACCTACAACGACTTCCGTGAACATTGGAAATAGTTTATAGCTGTAAAGTATTACTGATAGCAGTTTAGCTAACCCCCTCGTTTTAATCTCCCTACCGTACTGTAGCTCATAGTACTTGGCTTCGAGCTTCAGTAGCTTGGCTAGGTACCCTATGTCGCCCATTAAACCGGCGAACGCAACACCCGCCCTGCTAGTTATCGGGTAGACCTTCTTCGCCTGCTTACTGAGAACAAATCCGTTATAGGTAACTCTTTTCTCGCTAATTAGTACGACCCCCTCCCTCGTTTTTATTCCTATAGCCGTACCAGGTATGATGCTCAAAGCCCTCCCCTTACTAGCACAAGGGGTAAAAGAAGGTAAAATAGTTTACTTGAGGGAATACTTTCGGTAACCCCCGGGAGTGCGGTTCAAGTAGCGCCTGGCATAATAGTGGTGGTGCCTAAATAAAGGCAGACAGGTGATTTAGTGAAGTGTACTCATTGCGGCGGACTCTTAGTGTGGGATTATGAGCACGGCGAGGTAGTATGTAGTACGTGCGGTTTAGTACATGATAAGTTGACCTCACTAGAGCTACCTGATTACAGGACAGGTGCTAGTAACGTGGAGGTGAGCAGTGCGCGGAGAGGTACAAGAAGCCTTAAGCGAATACCCTCGAGAGAATACAGGTATAGGGCCGGGCTGTACGTGGAATGCCTAAGACTAACTAGGGGTAAGCCCTGGCTTGAAATAGACTTCGACAGGGTCTTCAAAACGGGCAGGTTTATCCACGCAATTACATCCAGGGCTTCATTAAAGGCCCTTAAGAACATTGAAGCGCACAATTACTGGAAAGACGTGAACGAGGGACTTAAGCACATCTACTCGATTAACCCCGCATACTTGACGAGGAGCGAGAGAAGCAAGTATGCGCTGGCATATATGGTAGCTGTAAGGCTCAAAACTGGGAGGTATCCGAGTAGGGAGAGAGTAGTCAGCGTATTCAATATCAGTGATACCAGTTACCGTAGGCTGTGCTTACTAGCTGAGAGGCTTTTAATGTTACATATGGGAAGAAATCGCAAAGAAGCACGTCTTGAATAGCTTAAACGTGTAAACATGGTTTTGTTTCCATCGATGTGCTTTGTTCTCACCGCATTAGCGCGTTAAAGGTATTGGAAGCTATCTTAAAAGCCCCGTATCGATGAAAGCCTGTGAGAGATGTCGAGGAAAGCATAACAAGGCTCTAAGCCTCGGCACCGAGTCCTAAGTATTTTAAGCTGCAAGAGTTCATTTCTATAGAGATGCCAAGCATTCGTGTAGTGGATTATATGAGTGCATTACATTAGCTAACTAAAAGAAGCCGCGTGGAGAACATGTTAACGAATCCTAAACGTCCCCGAGACTTCAAGAAATGTCACGTAAAGACGTACAGGGAGCTTTACGAGTACTTAAACGAAAACTTAAAGCGATTCCAAGCAATTAGAGGGGGGTCTTTCAGAGACCTCATGAAAAGGAAGTTCATGTATGTATACAGTGTTTTAAAGGGGGAACTAAGCCTTGTGCACCGTGTACTGCTCGAAATAAAGTCTTCTGGCGCCTTCTTCACGGAGCTCCTTGAAGCCTATGCCGGCGAAGACGTTGAGCGATTAGTATACCTAGTTAGAAGGCGGATGAAGCAGGCAGATATTATACGTAGAAACGTTGTCAAGGAATTCGACGAACTCGGTGAAAACGACCCGAGCGCGGTGGATGTTTTTAAAGCCGGCACAGGCAAGCTCTTGTCGTTATATAGGAGAGTTAATAGGAAAGTACTGGCGCTTAAAGAGTACTTGAGAGATATATCTAAAATGCCTGATGTCAGGGGAGACTATTCGGTAGTGATCGTCGGCTTACCCCAGGTTGGCAAATCAACGTTACTTTCAAAGCTTACAGTAGCGAGGCCTGAGATCGGGACGTACCCGTTTACGACGAAAACTATTGTTGTAGGTCACATGTTCGTTGAACCCTATGGCAGGGTAGTCCTCATAGACTCGCCGGGCATTCTTGACTCGCCTCTTGAGGAGAAGAACTTAATCGAGTACAAGGCTATCCTGGCAATAAAGCACTTAGCCGATCACGTGCTTTACCTGTTCGCGACGTATCCAGGCTTCTACTACACCTTAGCAGAACAGCTTAACGTTTATTACATGGTTAAAAGGGTCCTCGGAGATAGGCCCATCACGGTGCTCCTAAGTAAAGTAGACCTCCTAGACAAGGAGCAGATGTTGCGTACAATTAATGAGATTGAAAACTCGACTGGTATAAGGCCCATCCCCATTTCGGCTTTGACGGGTTTTAACCTAGATAAGGTACGCGAAATCCTAGTAAAGCACCTTACGGATAGAACCCGATACCGCTGATTGTCACTATCCCAGGCCTATTAAGCTCCCCATCCACTTTAACCTCCGCTCCGGGAATGAACACCTTTGCTATTTCGATTGCTGTAGTTAAGTGCGCGGTCACTCTGGCTACGCCTACTTTACTGGTACCTTGCGCTAAGAACATGTATGGTACTAGCATGTCACCCATGTGCCTGTCAAAAGCCATCCCCGTCTCGTAGTCCTCGATCAGCAGCTTAGCGGCTTCTTCGCCCACTATCTCGGCTGGTTTACCCTTTTCGCCTACGGAGTCGCCTCCCAGCCTTACGTCATGATCCGTCTCGACGTATACCGTTATACCACTTCCAGGACCTAAGTGGGGGTCTCGTTCTGGAGGGTAAGTTTCTAGCTCGATAATGGGCTCTACCTTAATTAACTTGCTCAGTATTCTCGTAGCAGAGTCGGCCTGCCTCCTAGCCACGTGGTGAGGTAGCTTCACGCAATGGCTAACAACGTACAGCTTCACCGGGTTTCCGCGCGAAACTTTATTTACTGGCCTTAGAGGATCCTTAACAGGCGTTACGTGGATTTCCACTAATCCCCCACCACGCGGGTAGTGTCCGCGCCTCTGCAACTTTATGTCTACACTCACGCCGAAGTGTTTAATGTTGTAACTGAATACGCGGATCATGTAGTCTATTGGAGGGCTCAGAGGTACGTCTGTGCCTCCCTTAATCGTCACCTTCGATTTACAGTTGCTAAATAAGAGTACTGGTAGGATCGCTTGTATTATTAGAGACGTGCTACCGGCGGTACCAATATTGAACTCGAAGTTCCCGCAACGCCTCTCCCTAGGCTTGAAAACGAGCCTCGTACTGCCCACGTGGGCGTTTTCTACCTCCGCACCGGTGAGCTCGGCGATCGCGTTAACCGCCGTTAAGTGTTGTGGTCTGAGACCCGGGTTACTTCTCTTGGCTCTAATGTTAAAGACCTCTACGGATTTAAGAGTCAGTGCTGATAATGCTAATGCATATCTCAGTATTTGCCCTCCTCCCTCACCCATGCTGCCATCTATTCTGAGAATGCTCATCTATGCACAGCCTCCTTACCCTTTCAACTCCTCTAATCTCATCGATGTACTCCGATACCTCAGGAGGCACGAGTTCCCTCCACTCGTCGCTACCAGATATCATTATGTTTCTTATCCTCGTTCCATGGTACCTCTCCGGTTCAACGAGCTTTATCTTCTTTACCTTAAACCCTAGCCATTCAAACAGGTAGAGTATCTGGGAATTGCCAGAAGCCACGGCGTCCACTCGTGGTACTAGTGAAAGTAGGTATGCGGTCCAAGCTAGTGGCATGTTTATATCTGATACGGGTATGGTCCACACCCTTCCAACGAGGTTGCCGTTTTTCACGACGCGGTATATCATTTCCCAGCGCTCACCAGCTGTAAAGGGGTTTTTACACGTGTAGCCCTCCTGTGCACTACCAATAGCTACAATTATTTCGTCAAATTCCTCGAGTAGCTGGGCAAGAGCGCTTTGGTGCCCTTTATGAAATGGCTGAAACCTCCCCGGAAAAAGCACTTTTTTACCCAACTAAGACACCTACTAGTCCAGCTTAGTAGAATTTACATACTGCTTATATAGCTGTTAGGTTTATGGAGTCGAGGTTTGAAGGCGCGTATATGTGTTGGACGAATTGCCTTATTTCGCGCGTTTTCTTTAGAAGTGTTGCTAGCGCCTCTATCGCGTTTTCCTCGCCGTGCTTTAAAATGACAACTTTCGGTTTCGGGTTTAGATCCTTAACATACGTTAAGAGCTCCCTCTGATCACTATGACCGCTGAACCCATCTATGCTGTAAACCTCCATCTGTACTTTAACGACTTCTACCTTGTTCTCCACTACTACGGGAATCTCCTTTACACCATCCTTTACAGCCCTGCCCAGGGTCCCCTCCGCCTGGTAACCTACAAATACGATCGCGTTGCGCGGATCGTTAGCGAGTAACCTAAAGTAGTCAACGGCTGGTCCTCCATTCAGCATACCGTTTGTCGCAATTATTATTGAAGGCCTGTCCTCGACTATATCCGGTCTGGCAACGGGCCCCTCTATTATTTTCACGCTATCTGAAATAAAGGGGTTTTCCCCGTTGTAGATCTCCTCTTTCACCTTCTTACTTAAACACTCAGGATATTGCATGTGTATTGCCGTCACCTCGTTGACGAGCCCCTCTACGTAGATGTTCACCCTCGGTATCAAGCCCTGCTCCATCGCGTTGTTCAGTATAAGTAGCATTTCCTGCCCTCTGCCCGCTGCAAATACCGGTATGAGGATTACGCCGCCGCGTTCAATGACTCTCTTCGCTATTTCCACTAACCTGGCTTCTGCCAGCGTTCTCGACTCTTGTAGCGTCGCTCCGTAGGTACTCTCCATGATCAATGCCTCTGCTCGCGGGAACGACGTGTGCGCTTTGTTTAAAAGCCTGGAGTCCGCGTATTTAAAGTCCCCAGTATACACGATGTTGTAGAGGCCCATACCGATGTGTAAGTGAATTATCGCGGATCCAAGCAGGTGGCCTGCATCATACATTGTTAACTTTATGTCGGGCGCGACATCAGTCACTTCCTCGTAATCAACTGTAATGGTGTGTAAGAGGGTTGAAACGATGTCCTTTTCCCCGTAAGGTAGGTACCTCCCCGATTTCTTTGAAACCTCTATTAAGTCCTTCAACATTATACTCATTAATTCTCGTGTCGGTTTAGTGACGTACACTGGGCCTCTATAGCCGTACTTGTACAGCAATGGTACTAAACCGACGTGGTCTAGGTGAGCGTGCGTTACAACTATCCCGTCAAGCTCGTCGATCTTTAGTGCATCTATTATTGGATAGGCCTTATTGGGGTCGCTCAACGCCCCCACGTTTATTCCAAAGTCTAGCAGTATCTTGCTTTCCCTAGTCTCCACGAAGATTGCCGATCTACCCACCTCTCTGAACCCGCCTAAAGCAGTTAACCTAACATAGTTGTTTCTATAAATCACATCCCTATGGACCCTTTCACCAAGAGACCTTAGAAAATCCAGCCTATACGTATTCTGCTTGAGTAGTACCGAGTTCACCTCCCTCAAGGTCTTGGACTCGAATGGCGTTATTCTAAGCGGTATCACTCTCCAACCGGTTTCCGCCAGTAACACGTTTCTAAACATGTTATTCTTGCCTATGAGGTGACCGGGCTTTTCAGCTTTAACTATGACCTCTCCGCTAGCTTCGTCGAAGAATATGCCGTTGGGGTCCAAGCCCGCTTCCTTGGGTGAATACTCGATTATCTTCTTCTTGGCTTCTTCAGGCGGTAGTCTAGCGTCCGGTGAAACCCTAATTACTATTCGTTTGCGCACTTTTTTCGCAATATTTTGGGCTAAGAGAGGGTATTTGATCAGTGCACTCCTGTTTTTAACGTATATTACTATGAAGGGGCCTTCAAACTCTATGCTGGATAGTTCAAGCTCTCCCGGCATCTCTTCCATTATGTTCTTTAGTAGCATTAACTTGCCTCTATCTAGTATCAGCCTACCTGATGCCACTTAAAACCCCTTTAGAGGACAGTGTGGTGCTGGCAGTTAGACCACACTATAATATGGAAATGGGCTTTTTAAACCTGAACCCACTGAAGACCTTACTAACTACTACTTATTAGTGTTTTTTTCAACGACACCGTTTTCTCGGAGACTACTCCCTCCCTGCCTATGACAACAATATCTACGCCTTCACCCGAGAACCCGTCTCTCATTAATGCTGTCGTGACGGCCTTGATGGCTAAGTCCACAGCATCTTCTACGTTGAGGTCATCGCGATAACCCGCTTCTAAGACTCCGAAAGCCACTGGCGAACCGCTTCCCGTAGCCATGTACTTCTCTCGCGTTACTGTACCATAGAGGTCTATGTAGTAGAGTTGAGGGCCCTCGTGGTCATAGCCTCCTAGTAGCAACTGGACTATGAACGGATACACTCGAAGGTACGTAGAGAGTAGTAGCGACATGTAGTTCGCCATGCTTTTTATACCAGGTGTTTTACCCATGTGTACTTCGTACTGCCTGGCGAAATACCTCGCGTTCTCGACGATGAACTGGGCATCCGCCACGAGGCCCGACATCGTCAACGCCGATCTACCAGTAATCCTCGCGATCTTTTTCACGTTCTTATGGTATATAGTGGGACCCGCCGTAGCCCTCTTATCTGCAGCTAGTACGACATACTCCCTGGAGGTAATACCCACGGTAGTGGTTTTCGACTCCAAGTTCATAGAAACACCTAGATTTAGCTAGGTTAGCTGGGTTTTTATTCTTGAATACCCTTGTGTTTAATGTAAGTGAGCTGGGCATTATGGGCGACGTGCACGAAATATTCCTCCCGAAGAAAGTCATCGTGGGTAACGGGGCAGTACGTAAAGTAGTAGAGGTGCTCGGGGACCTGAAAGTAGACGGGCTGAAGGTGGGGGTCATAACGGGTGAGAACACCTACAAAGCGGGCGGGCATGTAGTCGAGAACATGGTTAAGGACCTCGCAGAGGCGTACTTGTGGAAAGCCGAGGATCCTAGCGTTAAAACAGCCTCTCACATAGCGGAAGAGGTGGTGAAAAGGAAGGTAAATGTCGTAATCGGCGTGGGGGGAGGCAAGGCCATAGACATAGCCAAGTACGTGGCCTACGTCGCTAAGATACCCATGTTAAGCATTCCACTCGCTCCAAGCCACGATGGTGTCGCGAGCCCCTTTTCAAGCCTGAAAGGCGCCAATAGGCCTTACAGCGTATACACGACGGTACCCTACTCGATTATTGCCGATATAGAGCTGGTATCAAGGGCTCCGCGTAGGCTGGTGTTGTCGGGTCTAGGAGATCTTCTAGGGAAATTCGTGTCCGTGAGAGATTGGGCACTGGCTCATAGATTGCGGGGAGAATACTACGGCGAGTACGCTGCACAACTAGCGTTACTCAGCGCCAAGCACGCAATGAAGTATCACGAACTGATAGCATCCGCCACACCAGAAGGCATAAGAATACTGGTTGAAGCCCTAATCAGTAGTGGGGTTTCCATGTGCATTGCAGGATCTAGCAGACCGGCTAGCGGTAGCGAGCACCTCTTCGCTCATGCTCTAGAACTACTGGCACCGGGAAAGGCCCTACACGGCGAAGCAGTAGCTCTTGGAACGATAATAATGCTCTACATTTACGGTGACCCTCTGTGGAAGAGGATTAAGCGCGTTGCAAAGAAAGTTGGGTTACCGACTACCGCGAAGGATCTAGGAATACCGGATGAGGTGATAGTTAGCGCGCTTACAATCGCGCACACGATTAGACCTGAGAGGTACACCGTTCTAGGTGAAAAGGGGTTATCGGAGGAGGCAGCTGTGAAGGTTTTACGCGAAACCGGCATCATAGAGTAGTTTTTATGACTTCTTGAGCTCCTCTTGGTATACTAAAGTGGAAACGTCGTCTTTGAAGAATTCAAATATGTCCGAGGCTAGTGATAGCTTCGCGTAGCTTATGTTTTCGTGAGCTATGTACTTACCGGGTATCTTTATTATGAGCTTCCTCCCTTCAGGTTCATAGATTACTTCCACTTCGTTACCGGGTATTTTCAAATGCCTTACCGTTAACGCTCTAATCTTCTCGCTGAAATCTTCTAGTTTTTTGATGACCTTGACTTTATACACTAAGACCTTACCGGCTAGTGGATGATTGAAGTCCACTACAACCCTGCCTCCACTAATTTGCTTTATGAATCCGCGTGCTCCCCCGATCTCCACCACGTCACCCACGTTCACGCTGTACCCCCTTCTCTGGAATTCCCTTAAACTGAATACCTTAACTTTATTGGGATCCCGCTCACCGAAAGCCTTTTCGGGAAGTACCTCTATTTCCCGTTCCTCATTTTCACCCATCTTGGAAAGTTCTTCTTCCACGTACGCGTTCAGCCAGTTTTTCCCAAGTACTATTAGTGTTGGCCCGTAGATCCTGCTAGACTCGTAGACGTTTTCACGTTTTGCCAGCTCGGCGTCTGTTGTGTCTATTACTGTGCTCGTTTCCTTTACCCTTACCGTGTACTCTACGAGCAGAAAATCTCCTTTATTAAAGGGCACTTTTTCCACCTCTAACTACGCGTAACCGGTGTAGTGCTTTGTAATAACTAAGTGCACATGAGGTTAAAAGGTATTTTTTAATCCAGTAACGATATGTATGGAAATTAGTAAGTATGCCTGCCAGGTGTTAAGTATTGAGCGATACTGCGCACAAGATACTCGAAGAGAATATAGGAAACACGGTGCTAATTAAAACAAGAGAAGGAATAGCATTGAGAGGGAGGCTTAAAAGCTACGATCAGCACCTTAACATAGTGCTGGAAGGTACAGAGGAGATAAGGAAAGACGGCTCGTCGAGAAAGCTCGGAACTGTCGTTATTCGGGGGGACAACGTAATCCTGATCTCACCCATAACTGAGTAGGCTACCGGTGACTTCAATGGTCAAGGGTACTACGAGCTTCGGTAAGCACGGAAGAAGTAAAACACACATAAGATGTAGGAGATGTGGAAGACGTAGCTTCAACGTTGCAAAAGGTTACTGCGCGGCGTGCGGTTTTGGGCGAAGTAGAAGGATAAGGAAATATAGCTGGCAGAATAAGAAAGTAAACAGAGTCCGAATAGTGTAACGAATTAAAGCCTCTAATACCCTATACCGAAAAAGTAGTGGTGTTGGTTTTCGTGTCCCTTCTTGAAGGTGCGTCATCCATGGCAAAATACCTGATCAGGGCGCGGATATCAGTAGATGGCGTAGTCGAGAAGCACGACATCATTGGAGCATTATTCGGTCAAACAGAAGGCTTACTTGGTAGCGAGTTCGACCTACGAACACTACAAGACAAAGGTAGACTAGGCAGAATAGTCGTAAACACTAAGGTGCAGGGTAACAAAACCATTGGCGAAATACTGATACCAAGCAACCTGGACCGTATTGAAACAGCATTACTTGCCGCTATGATTGAAACAGTCGAGAAGGTGGGGCCCTACGACGCCGAGGTGAAAGTAACCGACATACAGGATCTCAGAATAGAGAAGATTAAGAAGATCGTGGAGAGAACGGTGGAGATCCTCAAAGTGTGGGGCAAGGAAAAGACCCCTGACCTTAAGGAGGTTGTTAGAAACATTCAAGAACAGCTAAAGGCGCCGGAACCAATGCCCTATGGCCCTGAAGGATTACCCGCAGGCCCAGATATTGACAAGAGTGATGCCATAATAGTCGTTGAGGGTAGGGCTGATGTAATTAACCTGCTAAAATACGGTTACACGAACGTCATAGCACTTGGAGGTGCCCGAAGGGTACCAGATACCATTAAGAACCTAGCGAGTAAAAAGAAGATCGTTTTACTGATCGACGGCGACCACGGAGGGGACCTGATCTTAAAGGAAGTGCTTAGGACACTAAAAGTAGACTACGTAGCCAGGGCACCTCCGAATAAAGAAGTCGAAGATTTAACCGGCAAGGAGGTAGAGGAGGTTCTCAGCAAGTCTCAAGCGGTATTCGAGTACCTAGAGGAGAAGGTAAGAAATGGTGATAGAGAGGCAGAACTCCTCTTACAGGTTCAGAGAAAACTCCACAAATTACCCGAAGAACTGGTTGAAACAGAGACCATAACCATCCCTAACGCGGTTGTTGAAGCAATTAAAGGTATTCAAGGTACCCTAGAATCAATACAGTACCTCAGTGACTGGAGTGAAGTTAAGAGATTGCCGGTGAAGGACCTCGTCACGGACTTGGAGTCAGCGGAGCCGGAAAAAGTAAAAGTGTATGCAGTAGTAATGGACGGTATTATAACGCAAAGGCTCATAGATACGGCTTCAAGTAAGAACATAAAGCTACTCATCGGAGCCCGAGTAGGCAAGGTTCAATATAAGCCTCAAAACGTGACAATAATAACCTTTAATGAACTCTTGAACTACTAGGCTTTTTACCGGCGTAGTCGAACAGGCTCTTCCTACCGGTAGTAGCTTTCTTCAACTGCATATCCGTCACGCCGAAATACTCGAGTATTCTGAGAGCGGCCGGTACTATTTGGTGATCTACGTAGTAGTTGTAGTCGACGTTTCTAGGGTCTTTCACCAGCATGTAGGGTTCTGCCCTCTCCGATATCTTGCCAGTACCGCGCACTATAACGTAACCCACTTTGTCACCAACCCCGATTCTAAACCCGTATCTTAGCATCTTCTTCGCTACGTTGACGTGGGGGGTTTCCGCGTCATATTCCTCTATAGGCTTCGTGAGGGTTTTCCATATTATTAGCTTCTCTATCGGTATTTTGCCCTGCGCGAGGTCTGAGAGAACGCTCCTCACGTAATCCACCGCTTTAGCGACACTGCCTTCTTTGAGGAGTATTTCTGTAACTTTTTCCTGGACTTCCCTGGCTATTTCGGCCCAATCCCCTCTTACGGCTTCGAAACCAACAATGTCCATTCTCCCATCACCTAAGATGCCGGCGTACCTTTTCTTAGCCTCGCTGAAGAACACTCTCTTGTACACTTTATCGATCTTTATTTCAAATCCGAGCTCGTTTTCCACGAGCTCTATGAAGGCCCTGCTCGTATCTGGCTGATACGTGATGAAAAGGGAATCGGTGTCCCCGTAAATGACCTTGAGTCCGAGGTTGCCCGATATTTCGATGGCTTTCTTAATCAACTGCCTACCCCAGGCTGTTACAGCCTCTGCGCACTCGCGGCAATACCACCTTGCGCCAGCCCAGCCCATATAGCCGTATGTCGCGTTCGCGAGGATCTTTATAGCCCTCTGCCTTTCATCGAGTAACCTGTACTCGTAAGAGTCGGGGGAGTATCTTTTCATCTCTTCCCTAATTTTCCTTCTAAGCTCCAGTAGCATAGATAACACGCTCTTGAAGAATCCAGGTGGTGATTTTCTGAAACAGTGCCCCACTTCGGGCGCCACATAGTACTCCTCCTCGTTACATAGTTCCCCGACGGTAATAGTATCGGGTCCCACATTGTATTTTATCATTATGCTCGGATACATGCTGGTGAAGTCTAGTACGGCGATGTTTTCGTGGATGCCAGGTACGGGCTGGAGCACTACGGCGCCTTTATAGGGTTCGGCCTCACGCTCTTCTCTGTTAGGCATCAGCTCGTTTCTCCTATAAGCCTCGTACATTAGAAACCACTCTAACCTATAACCAACGCTCGCCGCACCTACCTGATCGAGCGGTAACCTTGTCACGTATGAAAGCTGCATTGCAAAAGGCAGGAACTTTTCTCCCAAACCCATTGTGGATTTTACGTCGTCAAGGTTGTACTTTAGTAGGATGTTGCGCTTTTCTGGGTCATTCCAGTATTTGGGAATTTCCGTATAATCTATTAAAACCCTTTCTTCGCGCTTCATCACGCCGAGATAATCTGCCACGACATCGAGGCTTTTCAACTTTATTTCGGGAATTTCCTCGGCGAAGTTTAGTAGATCCACGTTTAACCTGCCTGGCACGGAGACGTGTCCGTATGTGCTGAGTGAGGGCGGGGTACCAATTCTTCTACCAACATCTAGCTTCAAGCCGTTGATCTTCGCCCGTTCGAGTAAATAGGGCCAATCGAACAGATTGCTATTGTAGCCGAGTATTATATCAGGATCAATCTTTACAACGTACTCGGAGAACTCGCCTATTACCTTTCTGTCATCTAACCCCTCTGAGACGAACTGCTCAATGGCGCCGTTGTTCGTAATCGTGCCTATGATTATCACGGGATCACGCTCAGTTTTCGGGGAACCGTGCTCGGTGTACACCTCTATATCGATTGCCAATACCCGCAGATCTTTTGGTGGAGTAGCGTTTTCAAGCGATTCTACGCCTCCGGCGACTTCATACTCATCATCCACTCTAAAATGCCTCGTATGCTTTAGCCTGCTAGCTTTTGCCTTGTGCCATCCGCAAGGTCTGAGACCCTTATCGAGTATGTACCGCATACTGAACCTGATGTCTGCCTCAACTACCTCTTTCACGCCACTAATAGTCCTTATTTTCTCGCGGTATTTTCTAACAAACTCTGGAATAACTGTTACTACTTTCACAGCCTTAACGGGCCTCCCGTAGTAGTACCTGTCTTCCACTTCTGCCCTAATTATGGGGGACGAAGGCTCTGACAGCGCTTTTATTCTACTGGCAACTCCTTGAACATCGCTATCGCTTTGTAGAACTACGTAAAAGTACGGTCTGAAAGAACGGTCACGTAGTACGATCCGCCTACCGTCGCGAGTAATTCCCCACATAATTATGTGGGGTTCACTACTTACCACTTCGTAGGTTACATCGAGCAAGTAAAATTCGAGTTCTTCCATGCTTGACTCCTTTAAGTGAATAATTGTTTAAGAACCTGAAAAACGCTAATTCATGTGGAATGGTGTTTTAATGAGAATACTGGAGGAGGATTACAAGCGAGGCTGGGTTAAACTCCAAGTTGAAACCTTAGATGACTTATGGGTACTTTACAACGTCTTGAGGGAGAACGATACTGTATACGCTAAGACAACGAGAGAAGTTAAGGTAGGTGACGGCTCACCGGGCTCTAGGGTACCAATGGTACTGGGGTTAAAGGTAAAGAATGTTGAGTTTCAACAATTTAGTAGCAAACTCAGAGTTAAGGGGGTAGTGGTCGAAGGGCCCGAAGAGTACGGTGTAAAGGGGAAGCATCACACTTTCTCAGTCGGGGTGGGGGACGTAATCACGGTGGTGAAAGAACGGTGGGATGAACACGAGCTGGAGTTTATCCGCAAGCACGCTGTAAGGAGGGGCTCAGTACTGATTTTATCAATAGATTTTGACGAGGCGTGCCTCGGCGTCCTGAGCGAGCAGGGTGTCCGGCATGTTTGGGAGGGTACTCTAAATCTACCAAGTAAGCTATACCACGTAGACTACGAGAAGTTATTGAGAGATTTCATTACCGAAGTCGCCAAGATAGTGCTTGAAATCGCGAAAAGAGAAGATGTAAAAGCTATTTTAATATCGGGACCCGGCGAGATCAAGAACTACGTTAAAACGGAACTAGCCGATAAGACAGAGTTACCCGTGTACTCGGACTCCACATCTACGGGTGGATGTCAGGGATTAAATGAAACTTTAAAACGAGATACCATTAAACGAGTAATTGGCGAGCTGGGGGTCTTGAAAGCAAGGAGTATTCTAGAAGAATTCAAAGAGCTGCTCGTCAAAGATCATGACATGGTCTCCTACGGACTTCGTGAAGTGTTCGACGCGTCTCTAATGGGCGCGGTTAAGAGCCTCGTGGTAGTAGACGGGTTACTAAGAACACCTAGTGATGAGGAAAGGAACATGCTGTTTGAAGCCCTCAGGCAGGCCCATCAACACGGCGCAGAGGTGGTGATTGTCCCCGGCAAGAGTGATGTGGGCTTGGAACTTGAGGGTTTCGGGGGCGTGGTAGCTATTCTCAGGTTTAAGCTACACAAGACCCGAGTAGATCTTACGGAGTAATGGGCGTTCTCGGAACAACCGTTCAAGCCCCTCTTCGAACGTCTCGCTCGGAGATAACGCTATTTTCGCAAATATACCAGTTCTACCCACTTCGTCTCTTCTAGTCAGCACTTCCACTCTTTCGCGTACAACGCTGACGCTAACGCCGAGAATCCTCGCAACACGATCCTCGTATCCGATAACGGGCATTTCCAGGTGACCGCGATTCGTGGGCACGATTAGTGTAAGGGTTTTATTGACTCCTGGAACCCTCTTATCCTCCATGAGCTCCCTGTAAGTTAAAATGCCACCATACCTGTAAAACTCGATCTCGCTTGACTTGAAGTCAACTAGGGGGAAGCTCAAAGTTACGCGTTCTTCCTCGTCTAGTGCAATGTACGCCTTAAGGGTGGTTGTAGGCGTTGCAGCCACGAGGTATCTAGCATAAGGTTTTAGTCCCCCCTCTTCTAGGACCAGCTCGACCAGGTATCCTGGAATCCTACGTGGTATAACAATGTCTATATCGCTTTTATCGTAAACGTCGCCTCTAGCAACACTGCCGTGAAGCCACGTTTCAATACCCCTCTCCGCAAATACGCTCATTACCCTACAAGCTTCTCTTCTAAGCCCTTTCAGTAGGTTCCAGTGATCTTCGCTGTAAACAACCTCCCGGAACTCTGGGCTATATCTAACTTTAACCCTAGACACGACAGGCGTTCACCATTTGAAAACCTCTTAAACACCGTATTTAAGTAATTACTGGGGATTTGAAACGGTATAAGGGTACATATACTTGCTGGTGTTGTGTTCATGGACGTCCCGACGTTTGTGGTGATAATTGGGCTAGTATGGCTTATCTTAAACCTGGTTTACAGGGTTTTCACGAGGTTCTTTAAGACGAGAACTGCAAGTCTGAGTTTAAAGTATGGCGTGTTGCTAATAGTTAAAAAGCGCTACGAGGGAAGGCCCCTTCCAGCCGGGAGGAGGGCACCTATATATATCTGCATAGCCCTGTACGCGGTTTCACTGTCGCTAGCGCTATTCACACTTATAGGGATGATACATGCTGGAATATTCGCGGGTACTCGAAGCGCGGTAATACTCATACCGGGATTAAATATAAGCGGTGAAGACCTCCTATACTTCTTACTCGCGGCTGCAATAGGCATCGTACTGCACGAATACTTACACGCCAGGACGTCTCTAAGTTCGGGCATACCGGTAAAGTCGTTTGGTGTCGCGTTACTACTGATCATGCCGGCCGCGTTCGTGGAAATAGACGAGGAAACTTTTAAGCAGGCGAGAAAGAAACTGAGAGTAACCGTGCTGGCGGCGGGCGTCGCCGCAAACCTCGTGGTTGTTTTGCTCTCAATGGTGGTGTTAGGTCTGATAACGACGAATAGCGGTTTTATGATCACGGATGTTAGGGAGAATGGCCTAGCCTATAGATCTGGGCTCAGGCCTTACGACGTAGTTTACAAAGTAAATGGAACGGACGCGACCTTCAACGTTCTGGGGACCTTGATCGAGTACTTGAACAGTAATGAATCGCTGGTATTCGTGCTAGAGGTATTCCGCCCTGGACTAGGCTACATGAACCTAACGCTCATCAAAGAGCCACCCGATAACAAACTCGGCGTGACGCTTTACTGTAACCAGCTATCTAAGACCTGTATCGCGCCGTCCAAGAACATCGTAAGCTTAGTAAATGCGGTAGCGTTCTTGACGCTTCACAGGATATTTTCGTGGATTTACGTAGTAAACTACAGCTTACTGATCTTGAACTCCCTTCCCCTATTTATAACCGATGGCGGAAGGATATTTAAAGAGCTATTAGGAGAAAGGCTAGGCAACGCGGTAAACACTGGCATACTGCTAATTCTACTAATAGCATTCTTGGTGAGCGTGAGAATATAGCTCACTTAGCCCGCAGGCAGAGCCCCGCACCGTGTATAAGGCCATACACCAGAGCCGTCTCACGGCGGCTTCCCCCGGTGACCCATGAACGCTAGCGTCCAGGGTTAGGTTGCTCCCTTCCGGGCCTGGCCGGGTTCCCCCAGCTAAGGCGGTTCACCCTCCCTTTCCAGAGAGGGCTCCGCCTCCGCCAGCCCCATGGGGCGGAGTTCATAGCCTGCACGTGAGGGATGGTGTATGGCCTTATACACGGTACGGTTATCTGCCCTGGCATACCAGGGCCTGCCCCTGCCTGCGGGCTATTTGTAATATTAGTCCTAGGAGCTATTTATTTACCCTTCAAAGAGTCTTTAACCCGGAACCTGTAAGTACTAGCAATAGTGTGGAGTTCTCGGGTATCTTACTCTTAAGTTTCTTGTAAGCGGCAAATACGCTAGCGGATGTAGGCTCCACTAAGAACCCGTACTCCCAGAGCTCGTTAAGTGCTATGACTATTTCGTTGTTACCGACGAGCACTACCTCGCCTCCAGTTGTTTTTACTTCTTGAACAATTTCACCTAGCCTGGGGGGATCCGCAACCATTATGCCATCTGCTAGGGTTGAATCCTCGCCTTCAACTCGCGCACCGTACAAAGCTTCGTGTACTGGTTGACAGCTGTACCCTTGAACGGCCACTATTCTTGGGACTTTTTCCGCAAACCCGTATTCCCGTAATTTCTTGAAGCCGTAAGCAATAGCGAGGAGGAGGCCGCCAGAGCCTACGGGTACCACCACGTAATCGGGTATACCCCAATCTTCGTACACCTCGTAGGCTATTGTTGCATGGCCTACCACGTAAAGTGGATTCCATAAATGAGCAACATAGTACACGTCTTTACCCCGAACATACTCTTCAACCACCTTGCTTGCTTCCATCCTACTAGCGGATTCTACGACTTTACCGCCAATTCTAATGACCGCCTTCTTCTTGCCCGGTGGAGCCGTTTTAGGCATTATCACAAGCGGCTCTAAACCGTACAGTTTAGAGTACAGCGTTACAGATATGCCAGTATTTCCACTAGTATCGACAACTGCCTTTTTGAAGCCCATGACATATCCGTAGTACATGGCGAGAGACGTTCCCCGGTCCTTGAAACTACCTCCGGGATTTAGGTATTCTAGCTTAAATAGCAACTTATGTGAATGCATTTTCTCCTCGATAAGAGGCGTTAAACCCTCCCCACGGGCTTTCGTAGGCAAAAATGGTAGAAAACCCTGGTAACGCCTCCAAACGCTTCGAGAAGGGTGTATTTCTCCACTAGCGCTATAGTCGATGGTTAGGGGCCTTCCACAGATGGGGCACTTCCAATAGTATGCTTCAAACAGGCCTTTCTCGAAGCCACAGTATACGCACTTCCACCTCAACGTGGCCACCACATCAAGTAAGAGGGCGAGCAGTGCTAAAAAATAAATAACCTGTAATTAACGTACTGCGTTCTCGGTAGAGAGCTGGTACTGCTTTAACTATAAAAGAGAATTACTTATAAGCCACCTGGACATTAATGCTCTGTGACCACGTTTACCGGGACAGGGTGGTCTAGACGGGCCAGACATGTATGGGTCTAATCCTAGGTTATAGGCGTGGCTCCAACACGCAGTACCCAGGGCAGGTCTTAGTAAGTGCACCGATTGACCGGAAAGGTATTTACAGCTTAGTCGGGACAAAGGTTGTTGCGAGAGACGAATATGGTAATGTCTATGTAGGCAGGGTTATCAAGGTACTCGGGTCAAGAAATCCCAAGCTCGTCGTCGCATTTAGAGGAGGCATACCGGGGCAACTAATAGGTAGGCCCGTAATTGTAGAAAAGTGTGTTCTCCGGTAGCCCGATTTGCTTTTAATAGCTAATTATACGGGGCTTTAAGCGCGACAAGCACATATACGTTATCAAAGGAGATTGTTGTACAGCAAATACTCTACTTCGCAGACCCTGAAACCCGCCTTCTTGAGGAGCGTTACGAACTTCTTCTTGGAGGCATCAACTGGTATCTCGATCGAACGCGACTTCCATGCTAACGCCGTATTCCGCAAATAGTGGAGTACCGCTGTAAGCGCCTCGAGCGCACTATAAGAGGAAAACACCATACTGTCTACTACCAAGTCGTGGTTTACAGTGTACATGACTAGAGCTTTGACGCTATGGCCTTTTCTAACTATGAGCGCCCTTTCCTCTCTGTAGAACTTCCTGTAAATGAGCCGGTCTACGTCATCTACTAGGTTACTCCACCATGTAAGTGGTTTACTAATGCGTGTTTTAATGTTACCTGCGTTGAGGTCTAAAGCAGTGTAAGACTCGTTGTTTCTAACAACAGTTATTTCTTCGGGCCTGGCGCACATCAATAGGACTATTCCACGAACGCTGTAGTTCTTGCTTATGTAGAAGTTTAATGCGGGGATGTTCCAGCTCTTCACGCTCAGGTAGACGGTTTTAACCCCTCTACTGGCCAGGATCTTCTCCGCTTCTGCGAGCAGCTTACTGCCAATGCCCAAGCCCTTGTACCCGTTACTCACCGCTAAGCTCTCAATGTAAGCTTCATTCCCTTTCTTATACGCTATGATGAAGCCGACAACTTTCTTATTGTATTCGCAGGCGAGCACAATAACCCTCTTAGACTTAGACCTAAGAATGGCCTCAAGCCAGTACGGGTTTTCTTTACCAAGTTCATTTAAGTATTGGGAGTAAATCCCAATTATTTGCTTTAAGTCTCGTCTACTGGCTTTTCTTATCGTTAATGCCTTCGCCCTATTTCCGAGTCAACTCATGATGTACTAAACCCTCAACATTAGTAAGGAGGATAAAGGGTATTTTAAACCTGTGCTTCCAATCCGCACCGGGGTTTCAACCTTTAGACAGGCTGTAGTGTAAAGGGGTTTCACGTACTCAGAAGAGTTATTTATTAAGGCCGTAGGTACCTGTTTAGCTAAAAGTGGAGAATATAGACAACTCAAAACAACGGGACTTGACATGGAGCTGTTAATACCGGTAATAGCCTCAATGATATGGAGCCTCAACCCGGCCGTAATATACAGGTTTGCGAGAGGCACGCCTCCATTCCTATTTACATCTCTAAGAGCTCTACTAGCATTGCTCGTCGTAGGAGTGCTAATGCTTCTCAGTGGTATGAATCTACACGGGCTTCCTTCGTTAATAATGCTTCTAATAGTGCTGTCAGGAGTTCTGGGCCCAGGTGTGGGTGATGTTGCTTATACGCGCTCGATTCAGCTACTCGGAGGCTCTCTCGCAGTGGTTATTAGTTACACCTATATCTTCCTTGCGCAGGCGTTCTCAGTACTGATGCTTCACGAGGTACTGAGCTACAAGGCTATTGCAGGAAGTATATTGGCTTTTACTGGCGTAATCGTGGCGTCTTTCAGTAATGGCCTTGGCAAAGTTAACAAAAAGGGGATACTCCACGCGTTTTCAGCTGCCATATGCTGGGGATTAGCGACTGCGCTCATAAAGGCGGTAGAGGGGTATGTTGATGTTTTATCGCTAGCTTTCATAAGGCTAATCTCTGTTGCCCTATTTACGTTTTTCATGAGCATCACAGTTGGCGAAAGGACCAGTATTTGCGGGCACGCCCTCATTGCAGTAGCCTTCACTGGCATACTAGGTTGGGGTATAGGCATGGTGCTTTTCATCCAGGCAATATACTCGTTAGGTGTTTCAGTCGCGGTAATCGCGACTGCGTTTACACCAATACTTTCGCAGTTTACTGGTAAATTTATTGGAGGGGAGAAGCTGTCCGCGAGGACGTTTATAGGAGCATTACTAGTGACTCTTGGCATTCTTTTGCAAATAGTTCGCCAGTAACCGCTCTCTTTAAATTCTTCTATTAAGCAGTCTGGAGAGGGGAGTGACTTGTCTACAAGCATACATGAACTCTCCACCTCGGAGCGAGGACTAGTCGATCGCGAAGGCGACATAACCTACCGGGTGGTATGTTATCTTAACCTGTATTCCAGCACGTGGAGTGACGAGCTTTACGAGGCTCTCTTAAGGTCTTTCAATGAGTACCTGGAACGCGTAACACCGCTAAGATACGTTCCGTACGTAACTGAGATGCTCGCCAAGGAAGCTGTAATACCACTTTGGGAGGCGGGCGTGAACATAAACACAATACACGAACTCCTGAATAAAGTACTCGAAGTTAAAGGGCACGGCGCGCATGAAACATACATACGCGAGCTCAGGAAGCTCCTCGTGGAGTTATTACCTAGACTAGGAGTCAGCGAGCCGGAAGACCTCATCGGAAAATGCACTAGTGAGTACAGCGAAGAAGAGTGCTTAACGGGCATCGCGGTAACATCCTTAATAATTTCAACTAACCCTTAACGGGGATTAGCCCTAACGCGATCATAGAACGAATACACGAGCGGTCTTGAAGCGGGTTGTCATAGGACCGGGTTCAAGTTAGGGGAAAGGTAGTACGGTCAATACGTTAATAGTATATAAATTGCCGTGGACATCATTATCAACGAGCCTATCATCTTGAGGAATTTCTCGTGTTTCAATAGGATGTCATATACTGCCTTGAGTTTTGACACGTATATGAGTGCCAGTAGCAGTAGTATTAAGGGCGACACGAATACGAGTACGTAAAATAGCGTTGAAGGTAGCCAGACCCAGAATTCATAGTTCTTCAATATGACGTTGAATGCTAAAAAGAGCCCGGCGCTACACGGCAGTAAGGTGAACGACGACACCAGCCCTAGAACCGATATCATAGGCAATCCCTTGTACACGAGCCTGTCGAGTCTGAGAATAGATGCCACTTTACAAGGTACGTCATCCTCGCGGCAAACAAGTTCGCCTACGTAACCCTTCTTCCTCGTTAAAGCGCTGTAAAGTAGTAAAGTAAACCCGTATATCAGTAACAGTACTGCTAGTAGTTGCATTGGTAGTCTTATGAAAGCGTACCTCAGTAGCATGCCGAACGCCACGTATCCGAAGTATACGGAAGCTATGAACGTGGTGCCCGCTTTAACAGCGTACTTGAGGTTTACGAGCGTAGCTGACACGACTATGAGCGCAAATATGGCGTAGATGCAGGGATCTATGGAATCGATTAGCGCGAGTACGATTATGAGCCTCAATAGCTCATTGAAGTCCATGTAAACACCGGGATAGATGTAGTTCTTAAACCCCTAAATAAGTGGGAGGCTCTTAACGCCATTTTAAGCTCCTGCGTGAAGGTGCATTGGGGTTAGTCGAAGTATGCGTATGGAGTAGGCGTAGAATCGTATAGCTTCATGGAGGCGTGTAGGAGCTCTCGTCTACAATGGGGTGTGGTTATTAAGGGCAGTACGACTTGCCTTCAATTAGCGATTTGATGCCACTTCGTAGTTCTACTCGCGGTTTCCAGCCCAGGCTTAACGCCCTCCTTATATCTGCTACGCTATGCCTTATGTCTCCTGGTCTCGGGGAGGTGTAAACGGGCTCGGCCTCAATACCAGCAAGCTCTATTACTAGCTTAGCAAGCTCTCTTATAGAGGTGGCTCTACCAGTACCTACGTTAAACGTGCCCCGTGGTTTCTTATCGAGGACCATCTCAATGAACTTTACCACGTCATCTACGTGTATAAAGTCCCTTGTCTGGTCGCCGTCACCATATATTATCGGGGGGAGCCCCTGCCTGACCCTTTCCACGAACTTTGTTATTACACCTGCATATGCTCTGTTTTGGCACGGCCCGTAGACGTTGAATAGCCTCATAACAGCGTACTGAAGTCCCAGTTTACCATAGAACTTGACCACTTCCTCACCCATGAGTTTCGTGAGCCCGTAAGGTGATAGCGGACTCGTAGGGTGATTTTCATCTATAGGCAGGTATACTGGGTTACCGTACACGGCAGCTGAGCTTAGGTAAATCACGAATGCATTACACTCTGAGGCCTTCTTCGCGATTTTAGACGTTACAGCGACGTTGTTAACGAAGTAGTCGTAGGGTTTTTCGAAAGACTCTGCTACATCAACGTATGCCGCGGCATGAATCACTACATTGGCGCAGGGCACTTCGACATGCCCTCTCAAGTCGGCGGTAATAACCTTTATTCTTCTACCTTTTAAGTAATTAGTCATCGAAGCGCGTTCTAAGCTATCTACAACGATTACATCGAACCCTCTTTCCTCCAAGTGTAACGCTATGTGCCCCCCAATGAACCCGGCTCCTCCAGTAATGACCACTTCCAAGCTCTATCAGCCGCCTGCCCCTAGATATGAAAGAACATTACACTGATAACTTTAATCTAAAAATGATCTAAATACGTAGTGTTTGGGGCTTAACTCAGCCTTCGTGACTCCTATTCAGGCTGGACCTTGACGGTTTAAAAACGCATCTTTACGCTCTCCTACTGGTACCCGGTACTATGGACACCCGTTTTCGAGTCGTTACCACCGATCTCGACTCTCGTGCGCTAGGCAGGCCTAAAGGTATTTCCTAGGTTCACAGCAAGTAGTGGAGCGCTTGCTAGCGCCTTAGTAGTGCAATTGACCTCAGAACGTCAGCCACGTCTTCACACTTGTCAGCAGCGTCTTCCAAGATGTCCACGACTTCCTTTGCCAGTAGGCAGTAAGAGATCCTCGCTGAATCGCAGTAGGAGAAGACTTCTTTTAGTGTTTCAACGCGCATATCGTCTACCCTTTCCTCGATGACTTCTATACGATCCGCTAGCTCCAACGCCTTCTCTTTGTGCCCGGCCAGTAGCTCTTTACTTGCTTCTTTAATTAACGTCGTTGCTTCTTGCACGTTTTTGGCTATTTCTATGAACCTCTCTACAATGCCTTTCGGTAAAACATCGTCATGCACGTAACCGAGCCTTCTCGTCCATGCCTTCGCATGTGAGGCCACATCGTCGCTCGTGATAACAAGCCTAATTACCTCTTCGCGGTCAATGGGGTGAAAAACTTCTTGTGACAGCTCGGCGAGAATTTTCCTCTTGATCTCATCAGCTTCACGCTCTAAATCAAACACCTTTCTCCACTCTTCGCTGAACTTCTCCCAGTTGCCTGCATGATATGCTTTTAACGCCTCGGTGGCGTGCTCAACTACGTTAAGAACTCTAGAGACGTGCTCGATATAGAGTCTAAGAGCTCTTCTCTCCTTATCTCTCGAAATCCAGCTCCAAGTAGACAAATTTACGCACCTCCAAATAGAATCACCAAAGCGTAATAAAAGCACATTCCCAAGAGTGCGGCAATGGGTAGCGTTAGCACCCAGGCTGACAGTATTGTTAGTACTAGTTTAACGTTAAGGCCTCTCTTAATACTCCTGTACTTAGCTACTCCAATGCCCATTACCGTGCCAACGGTTATGTATGTCGTTGACACCGGTATGCCGTAACCCATAACCATATACGGTATCGTTGTGAAAAGCCATGTAGATGAAGCCGATACCAGGGATGACGAAATAGAGCCCACGGGGTCGAGCCGAGTTATCTTAAACCCCACCGTTTCTGCCACCCGCCTTCCCATAATTACCCCTCCCAGCGCGATGAATACAGCACCCAGTAGAGCTAGTAGTACCGACGCACCAATACCCCTAGAGTACCCGGCAACCTCCATTACTGCTAAGTATACTCCCGTAGCGTTGGCAACGTCGTTCGCGCCGAACGAGTAGCCATCCCAGCCCGCGAGTGTTACTGCCAGCGCCTTGATGAGGCCTTCCTTCGGTGCCTTCTTTTCCAGTAGTCTATTTAAGCTGGTGTAAATGATGGCGGCGAGGAGCATCGCCAGCGCTGGCGAGGCTAACCAGCTAATTAATATCTTATTAATGACACTGAAATCTACAAGGCTCCACTCCCACTTCTTCAGGATGTATGCTAGCCCTACGCCGATTACGCTACTGACGGCACTCTGGGATGTTGAAACTGGTAATCCGAGTCTCGAAGCAATAATGATCCACAGTATGGCGGCTAAGGAGGCTGCGACAGCCCCGTGGATGTCAAGAGTCTTCACGATGCCGCGTCCTAGAGTCTTTATAACCATGTGTCCCTGAAGCAGGGCGCCAGCAATGACGCTACTAGTAAACACAGCGACCGCTATTTTATAGCTTGTAACTTTACCGCCGACGAGTACACCTATAATGTTGGCCATGTCGTTGGCTCCTATCGCAATGGCGTATAGTGCTGCTAGCGCTAACCCGGTGAGTAGAAGCGCGTTCAACGTGAGCCCCGTTGATTTACATACGGATTTGGTGCTTTAAGTAAGGACTAAATTAACTATATATGCCTATATATTGTCCATTACCCAGGTTACGCACACCACCCCGAGGAAAACATCATCCACGTGCCCAAGGAGTGGGGCAGGTTCAAGGGTTTAGGGGTACCCCTGAACGCCCTCAATGATGAATCCCCGAGACCGATGTAGGGGGGCAAAGATGAGGCAGTGAAATCACCCTATAAACTTATATAAGAGCTGAATCCCGGGATCTTCCAGTATAATCCTCTTTAACAGCTACGTTACATCTTTATGGTAGGGTGGACGGTTCGTGGACAAGCTGATACTGGTTACTGGTTTAATACCCTACGATTCGGGTAAAACGTGGTTCGTGCTCAGTTCTGCATCGTATGCTAGGAGTACTGGGTTAAGAGTTGGAGTATTTAAACCTGTCGCAGGACATAATCTATGGTATAGTCCGAGGACTATTAAGAAAAGCATTGAGTTGGGGTTACTAGTTGGCAATGACGTTACACTATACTATGAAAACGGGTTCGTTAAGGATCCGGCTTTGAGCAACCCTCTAGCGATCGCCACCATACCACCCGATCCCCGCTTCTATGAACAAAGTATGGATACTTACATGGCGGACTTGGAGAGCATGTACTCGACGGCAGTACTTTCTAGAATAACGAATTGCCGTAGCAAAGCAACTAGACACTACTACTACCCGGAGAGCCTCAAGAGGGCGCCCCCGGCCACGAGAAGGACCCTCGAGAAGATGCTATTAGCGCTTCATGCCGAGGAAAGCTCTATTGACGAGTTAGTTAAGTACATGGAGTCCGCCAATTCCGAAGAAAGCCTGAACGAGTGCCTAGAACTTATACGGGGGGGTAACAACGTGGTATTCATTGAGAGCTTTAATGACGCCATAGCCCCTTACGCAAGTCTACTTGGAAAAGTAAACGCTATCGTGGTCGTAGCTCCCGGAAGGGTGTTCGTATACGAAGACGTGAAGACGTTGAAGGAGCTAGTAGTAAGTAACGTAGAGAAGTATGGATGGGAAGGATTCAGGACGAGGCATATCATTGGTAAGGTGAGTGCACAAATCACGCTAAGTACCGGTTTCGCCTTAAAACCCAAACCATACAACATTCACAAAGCCTTCATTAAGGCGATTCTGGAGGAGTAGTTCGTAATCAGCAGGTAACGAATTCCCCCATCTCTTGCTGAGTGCTACATGCTCACAGCGCGTTTAAACGATGTCACCAGTTACTAGATGTACTCGTTGAAGATGTTCACTTGAAGCTTCGCGCGCTCCCTCTCTTCGTTATGTGAATAGAAGTTGCACGAGAGTTTACCACTTCTAAACGTGCAATCCACCTTCACCGCGCTACTTTCTAGCACATTGATATTTAGCACCACGGGGAGGTCAAGTGCTTTGAGTATACACCTCCGGTACCTGCTCTCGGAGACCGCCTTCACCGCTTCTCTGAGTTTTGCCGCTTTAGCCGGATCAGGGAAGACCACGTAGCCCATGTCGGCTAGCATTACGAGGTACTTTGCAGATGCCTTGTAGTCGCCCGCCGCGTTAGCTATGTCTTTAAAAACAGGCAACCTGCCGTTCTTAGCAGCCTCTACAGTTGTTTTGAGTAACGCGTATTCAAGTCTATTGAGTATCCCCTGATTGAGCATTACTAGCCTCTTATCAGGCGCTCTAACTTTCAGCTCGAACCAGGGTAGCTTGTAGACGATCATCGAGATCCTTTCCACTCTACTCAGCTCTTCCCTTAGCTTATCCACTTCATTCCTTCTAATAGCCTCAATTAACTTTGCAAGGGACAGTTCAACAGCGCTCAACGTGAGCACCTTTAGCGTATCACTACTGCACTGATACAGAGCACCTTAAAATACCTTATAGCCAGGTAACCAGTTTAGATGGTACTAGGCACTGACAACTAGCCTCTTCTACGCCCTTCGAGGAGGTGAAAGGGTCGGACGCCGTAAGAAACGGCGTGCTAGGTGGTGGAAGTAGCGATCACCCTCTAATAATGCTCTGTAAACCAAGCCAGCTACTAATTTTATAAGGCTTTTGCGAGAAGTGCTACACAGAGGCTTTATAAGTCACCATTAACACTTCCATTTACATTATTGGGGAGAAACGTGTGGGTGTAGAAGCGATTTTTCGAGGAATGTGCCCTAATTGTAGAGGAGATATAACCTCTACTAGGCTCGTTGCCGGAGAGCCCTGCGACGAGTGTACCAGTAAAATGGGCACTAGGTTGAGGGGGTATTCTTACGGCATTAAAAGAATCGAAAGGAGAGTTGAAGAAGTAGATAAAGTGTTTACTGCAGTCGTCAATTCCAGGATGTGGGGACTCCAGAGGCTCTGGGCGCGCAGGTTCTTCAATAACGAGAGCTTCGCCATGGTTGCGCCGACAGGGAGCGGTAAAACTACAATGCAGATAATACTAGCCCTCTATGCCGCCCGCGAGGGCAAGAAATCCTTGATCCTGGTCCCCACGAGCCTCCTCGCTAGCCAGGTTCATGAGAAGATGCTAGTCGCGAGGGAAAAACTAGGGCTCACCAACGTGGAGATCGTTGCTTACCATAGCTTAATGGTCGATAAAGCTAAAAAAGAGACGCTCATCAAAGCGCCTACAGCATCAATAATAGTTACAACCCCCCTTTCCCTAATGAAGAGGCCGGAACTCCAGCAACCGGTAGATGTGGCATTCGTGGATGATGTAGATAGCTTCTTGAGGAGGAGCAAATGCGTAGACATAGTACTAAGAATGCTCGGTGTACCGGAAGAAGCAGTGAAAATAGTCGAAGAGGCTGAGAACCTGGAAAAGGAGGCTAGAAAGGTAGCCGTTGAAGACCCGGATAAGTCCAGGCAACTACTGGCAGAGGCGGGTAAGCTCAGGACACTACTTCGAGAGGGGGTTAAGGGCATGATCGTGGTTAGCGGCGCTACGCAAACCGCTAGGAGAACAAAGAGAGTAAGGTTGCTAAATGCGCTTTACGGCTTCACGGTTGGGGGTAAGGCTGAGTTTGGCAGAAACATCGTAGACATCTACTTAAAGCCGGCTGGTGAGCAGCTCGAAGAGGTGATCGCAAAAATCGTGGCGAAGCTTGGTACCGGCGGGCTAATATACGTACCAATGGATAGGGGGGTTGAGTACGCCGAAAAGCTAGCAGGATATCTAAAGGAGAGAGGCTTGAGGGTAGAAGCCTACATGAAGTCCAAGAAGAAGCTGTTCAGGATGTTCGTGAACGGGGAACTGGACGCGCTAATAGGTATAGCATCGTACCGAGGCCCACTCGTCAGGGGCATAGACCTCCCGGAGAGAGTCAGGTACGCGGTCTTCGCTGGTGTTCCAAAATTCAAGCTGAAAATCAGCATCGAGGATTTCCAGCCTAGTAGATGGCTCATGCTCCTGAATGAAATAAAGGACATCGTCTACGAGAAGTACCAGGAAGAATTTAACCGGGTGCTCGGAGGCTTAATCAAGATCCGAACGGCAGGTAGAGAGGCCCTCGAAGCCGTGAGAGAGGCCTTGAAAGCAGGCAAAGAGCTGGAAGGCTACCAAGAATTTGCGAGAAAGGTCGCGGGAGAGGCCCTTAAGTTCATGAATAAAGTGCTAAAAGACCCCGAAGTAGTCGAGAAGCTGAAAAGGAGTGAAACGATAGTCCTCGGTGGTAGGGAAGGAGAGTACTTCTTCATAATACCGGATGTAGTGGCTTACGTGCAGGGTAGTGGCAGAACATCTAGGCTCTACGTGGGAGGCTTAACAAAAGGGCTTAGCGTGCTAGTAGTAGACGAGGAGAAGGCATTCAAAGCCCTCCTTCGAGATTTGAAGTACTTGCTCGAAGAAGTGGAGTTTAGAGAGTACAATGAGCAGCTGGTTAACGAGGTACTAGAAAAGGTAGATGAGGACAGGGCGAAAGTTAGACTAGTGCTGGAAGGCAAGTTGAAAATGAAGGAAAAGGAGCTCATGAAGACGACGCTATTCGTCGTTGAATCACCTAACAAAGCTAAAACCATAGCCAAGATGTTCGGTAAACCTACTAGAAGGGTCGTAAATGGAGTTCAAACCTACGAGGTCTTAGCCGAGAACAGGTTAATGGTGATCGTCGCGACGGGGGGGCACATTCTAGACCTCACCACGGACAATATTGGAGTATTCGGAGTGGTAGTTGACAATAGCTCTTTCAAGCCCGTGTACGAGCCTATACGAAAGTGTGCTAAATGCGGTAGGAATGTCCCAAGAGACGAGGAGGAATGCCCCTACTGCGGTGGTAGGGTTTTAGTGGATGCATTACCCGTTATAGAGGTTCTCAGGAAAATAGCTTCGCAAGTCGACGAAGTGCTGGTGGGAACAGACCCCGACGCGGAGGGGGAGAAAATAGGATGGGACGTGACTCTACTGTTAAAGCCTTTCAACAAGAACATATACAGGGTTAGATTTCACGAAGTAACCAAGAGGGGTATTACAGAGGCGCTGAAAAGCCCCGGCGAATTGGACGAGAACATGGTTAATGCGCAGATAGTTAGAAGAATCGAGGATAGGTGGATCGGTTTTACGCTGAGCCCAATGCTGTGGAAGGCGTTTAATCTCAACTTCCTTTCGGCTGGTAGAGTTCAGACGCCGGTTCTCGGCTGGGTGGTCGAAAGAACAGAAAAGCACAAGGTTAAGGCGGAGCTCGTAATGCTGAAACTGGATGGACTAGCAATCCAGCTAGTATTCAAAGCACCAAAGGGGTTCGCGGACTCCGTAAAAAGCAGCGGAAAGGTAACAATAGCTGGCGTTAAGAGGGAAGAGATCGAGGTTAATCCGCCACCACCTTACACCACTGATACGATGCTTGCCGAGGCTTCTAGGGTGTTGAAGGCGTCGGCTGTAAAAATCATGGAGTCAGCTCAGAGGCTGTTCGAAGCTGGTTTAATAACGTACCACAGAACGGATAGTACAACCGTGAGCTCCCTAGGTATTGGCATAGCGAAGGACTACGTTGAGAAAGTGTTTGGCTTGGAGTTCTTCCACGGCAGGAGGTGGGAGAAGGAAGGAGCGCACGAGTGCATCAGGCCTACGAGGCCGCTGGATTCTGGGCAGATCAAGGCCTTAAAGGCCGCTGGGTTAATAGCTATAGCCGTGCCCCTTAGGCCGGAGGACTACAGACTATACGACTTAATATTCAAGAGGTTTATAGCCAGCCAAATGAAGGCTGCAAGAGTGGAGAGAACGTCGTTTAAGCTAGTTCTCGGAGACTTCGTCAGGGAGTTCTCGTTTATAACGAATATTATTGAAGAGGGCTTTATCAGGTTAACTAAGCGCTTTAACCCCGTGGACCTCGGCACGTTAAAGGACGGCGAATATGCTGTTCTCGACGTATCGTTCATAACCATACCCGAGTACCCGCTTTACACTTATAGTGAGCTGGTGAGATTGATGAGGGATAGGGGCATAGGAAGGCCGTCAACATATGCCAAGATACTTGACGTGCTCAGAAGAAGGGGTTACATCTTGGAAGTTAGCAAAAACAAGCTAGTTGCAACTCCTAGAGGCAAGAAGGTCTTTAAATTCCTTAGTGAAAACTTCGGTAAACTCATAGGCGAAGAGAGAACTAGAATTCTTCAGGAAAAAATGGACCTCGTAGAAGCCGGTAAAGAGAAGAGCGAAAACATCCTAAAAGAATTCTACGAGGAGATACAAATGGTTTCTAGAAATCCCCATAGCTAAGCTTCTATTCGAGGCGAAGAACAAACGCCATTTGGAGGTACATAACGTTTCCTTTCAGTCTTTTTTGATTGCTTCGCAAGCCCGCAGTTTCACCTCGTCCTTCACTCCAACCTTCGAGACGCAGATCTTTCAGTCTTTTTTGATTGCTTCATTTCTCATGCGGAAAGTGCAGAGCGAAGAGTTTGCCCAGCTCTCTCACTATCTCAAACAGTCTTACCGCTGTTTCAGTATCCGGCATCTTTCAGTCTTTTTTGATTGCTTCATCGCTCTTTGAGTATATTGCTGAACCACTCCCCGAGCCAGCAACTCAGTCTTTCAGTCTTTTTTGATTGCTTCTGAACTCAGCACTCTTTGATCTAATAGTGATGAACGGCTGATCTTTACTCTTTCAGTCTTTTTTGATTGCTTCTCACCCGTATTAATTTAAGTAGTGCACTACTTAAGTGATTCGCCCATGTCTTTCAGTCTTTTTTGATTGCTTCACGCGGTGACTAGAACCAGGCGCACCCTCCACCCCCTCTTCATGATATCTTTCAGTCTTTTTTGATTGCTTCACCTTGAA
Source organism: Desulfurococcaceae archaeon (assembly GCA_038845865.1). Lineage (NCBI taxonomy): Archaea > Thermoproteati > Thermoproteota > Thermoprotei > Desulfurococcales > Desulfurococcaceae > Desulfurococcaceae archaeon. The sequence continues at coordinate 1,402 of JAWBQJ010000003.1, read as the reverse complement.
TCGTAAAACGGTTGTACCCTTGCGAAGCCGTTCCGTGTACCGCGGTCTTTCAGTCTTTTTTGATTGCTTCAGACATACACATGGCTAGGTACATGGCTAGAGAAGACCCAGAGTTCCTCAGCTTTCAGTCTTTTTTGATTGCTTCGCCGAGGCTGGTCTACGACTACAGTGAAGGCTACGTCGTAGACGCTGAAACACTTTCAGTCTTTTTTGATTGCTTCACGGAGTAGCGCTCGTGAGAACCGGTAAGGGCTACTCCGTGCTTCTCGTGGGAGACTTTCAGTCTTTTTTGATTGCTTCACGTGCTCGATGTTAGACCATACCAGGTATCCCTGGAGGACCTAGCTAACTTTCAGTCTTTTTTGATTGCTTCCAGGCGAGCGAGATGTACCTGCTAGTATAGTGAAAACCTTTCAGTCTTTTTTGATTGCTTCTCTCGAAGATGAAAAGATCAATTTCAGTTAAGAATTTGTGTGGTTTGTCTTTCAGTCTTTTTTGATTGCTTCGGCTTGTTCAACCTAGCTCTCGCTAAAGCCTCAAACCACAGCTTCATCACTATGGTGCTCTTTCAGTCTTTTTTGATTGCTTCTACGTAAAAACGCTAGTTAAGTTTATAATCGCTATGAGCTTACGCAGTACTGGTGGCTTTCAGTCTTTTTTGATTGCTTCAATTTTGGATACCGGCTTCCGTGGGAAAGGGGCGTTTTCAGCCGCGGGGTTTGCTTTCAGTCTTTTTTGATTGCTTCTCGATTTATACGGCAGGTTGAGATAGCCCCGCTCTCTCCAGTAGGATATGTCTTTCAGTCTTTTTTGATTGCTTCAGACCACTACCTGCTTGTACCTCGCGAGCCCGGACGACTCGTTGACCTTTCAGTCTTTTTTGATTGCTTCAATTCTGTGTAACATCGAAAGATCAACAGTACCTTTAACACTGTGTTTAACTTTCAGTCTTTTTTGATTGCTTCACTACAAGGACGTTGAACTGGGTTTCGACAAGTACATTGAAACGCCAGAGGACTTTCAGTCTTTTTTGATTGCTTCGTACGATGACACGTATCTTCTCTCGAAGAAACCCGCCTCCGCCAGCTTCCTCCTTTCAGTCTTTTTTGATTGCTTCACGCGGGCTTTTCACTCCATTCTCCACGAGCTTCAGCAGTTCCCGCGCGATCCTTCTTTCAGTCTTTTTTGATTGCTTCAGACATAGTCTTCAGAGATATGTGCGACTTCGTCTTCGAGGAAGATGAGGAGCTTTCAGTCTTTTTTGATTGCTTCATGGTGATGGTTGTATGAGTGGGGCTGGTTCACATGAGAGTAAGTCGGCTGACTTTCAGTCTTTTTTGATTGCTTCAACTACGACTTTAGCGATCTCTACGGCCTCGGTGCACCTCAGAGATCACCCTTT